>NZ_JBHTBJ010000046.1:0-52818 GCF_042664765.1 Paractinoplanes rhizophilus
GTCTCATTCCGAACCCGGAAGCTAAGCCCTCCAGCGCCGATGGTACTGCACTCGGGAGGGTGTGGGAGAGTAGGACACCGCCGGACTCAACGTGGAAAAAGGCCCGCCCTGGGAAACCAGGGCGGGCTTTTCGCATTTAAAAGAGCCTGGTCGGCGGCTCGGGCGGGGACACGGCCACTTCACATTCCCATGCCGCCGTCGACGGGCAGGCCCACGCCGTTGATGAAGCGGGCCGCGTCGGACGCCAGGAAGACCACGGCGTCGGCCACGTCACCGACTTCACCCAGCCGGCCGGACGGTGTGCGGACGACAACCGCGCCGACGGCTTCCTCCGGCGAGGCGAAGAGCCCGATTCGGGCGACATCGGTGGCCAGGCCGGCGCCCATCGCCGTCGGCACGAGACCGGGATAAATACAATTCACACGTACGCCGTAGCCGAGCGTGCCGGATTCCATCGCGGCCACCCTGGTCAGCCGGGTCGACGCCGGACTTGGTGGCCGAATAGACCGCGATGGCGGGGAACGCGATGGTCGCGGCCACCGAGGCCACGTTGATGACGACTCCACCGTCCCCGGCGGCGCCGCCCGGGCGCATGGCGCGGAAGGCGTGCTTGAGACCGAGCGCGGTGCCGAGCAGGTTGACGTCGAGCATCTTGCGTACCGCGGCCGGCTCGAGGTCGACGATCAGGCTGGTGATCTCGATGCCGGCGTTGTTGACCACGATGTCGAGCCCGCCCAGCGTCGCGATCGCCTGCTCGACGGCGGCCGCCCAGTTGTCGTCGTCGGTGACGTCCAGATGCACGAAGCCGTGGCCCGCGCCGAGCGACTCGGCGACCTTCCCGCCCAGGTCGTCCTGCAGGTCGGCGACGAGGACCGAGGCGCCGGCCGCAGCGAGCGCGCGGACCATGCCCTCGCCCAGTCCCTGCGCGCCGCCGGTGACCAGGGCGCGGCGGCCGGTGAGATCTATCTGTGCCATGAAGCTCCCGTCACCCGGGCAGCAGCTCGATCCAACCGCGGATGTAGTCGGCCGTCTCGATCTCGACGAGCTCCGGATGGTCGGCCGCCACGTGATCCAGGATCTGCTGGATGACGACATCATCCGTGTCGCCGCGAGCGGTGAAGCCGCACTCGCATCGAACCTGCCGCGTCATCGCCGATCCTCCCCGGCGTAGTCTCTGATTGAGTCTGCCATGAGGTGTGTCCACGGTGCCCGAGTCCTCCCGAGTACAGCTGTGCGGAACGTTGGCCGTCGAGTTGCGCGGGTGCCGGGTGGAGCAGGCCTTACGTGGTCGTCAGGGCCGCCTGCTCTTCGCGTACCTCGTACTTGTCAGGGGCCAGACCGTCAGCCGCGATGTGCTGATCGACGCACTCTGGGGTGACGAGCCGCCGGCGGCGGCCGGCACCGCGCTCAACGCGCTGATCTCAAAGGTGCGCGCGAGTGTGGAGCCGGGCACGATCACCGGCCGTACCCATTTGGGTCTGGTCCTCCCGGAGCCGGTCATCGTCGACGTGGAGATGGCGATGGCGGCCGTCCACGCGGCGGAGAGCGCGATCTCGCGGGGCGATTGGCGGGCCGCCTGGGCGCCGGCGCTGTCCGCTCACTTCGTGGCCCGGCGCGGGTTTCTGCCGGAGGCCGACGCGGCGTGGTCGGAGGTCTGGCGACGCCGGCTGGCCGAGGTCGACCTGCGGGCGTTGGAGTGTTACGCGACAGCCTGCCTGGAGATGGGCGGGACCGAGCTCGCGGGCGCCGAGCGGGCCGCGCGCCAGCTGATCGAGCAGGCGCCGCTGCGGGAGACCGCCCACCTTCTGCTCATGCGCACCCTGGTCGCCCGCGGCAACGTGGCCGAGGCGCTCGCCCAGTACGAGCGTCTTCGCGTCCTGCTGCGCGACGAGCTCGGGGTCAGCCCGTCGCCGGGACTTCGCGAGGCGTGGGCCGGCCTGCTCCGGTAGCGCCAAGGTTTCGCCAACCGGCCGCCAACGGGGCTCGGCCAGGCTGCACCGCATGACTGCGATTGATGAAGCTGAACTCAATGATCTGCTGGGCCGGTTCGTCGGCGACCTTGGCGCCACCGCGTCGGCCGGAAATGTCGTCCTCGGCGATCGGCTCGGTCTGTATCGGGCGCTCGCCGACGACGGGCCGGTGACCGCGGCCGAGCTGGCGGCGAAGTCCGGCACCGCCGAACGGTACGTCCGGGAGTGGCTTGCCGGTCAGGCTGCCGGCGGATACGTCTCCTACGATCCGGCGACCGGCAAGTATTGGCTCAGCGCGGCGCAGGCGACGGCGTTCGCCGACCCCGACGGCCTGGCCCTGCCCGGTGCGTTCGAGCTCGCCCTGGCCTGCCTCGCCGACGAACCGAAGATTCGCACCGCCTTCCGTACCGGAGAGGGTTTTGCCTGGGGCGACCACGACCCGGGCGTCTTCACCGGCTGCGAGCGGTTCTACCGTCCCGGCTACGTGGCGAACCTGGTGGGCGCGTGGATTCCGGCGATCGACGGCCTGGCCGCGCGGTTGTCGGCCGGCGCTTCCGTCGCCGACGTCGGCTGCGGACTCGGGACGTCGACGATGATCCTGGCGCGGACGTACCCGGCGGCATCGGTGACGGGATACGACTCGCACCCGGAGTCGATCGCCCTGGCCCGCAAGACGGCGGACGCGGCCGGTCTGACCGACCGGGTCGACTTCCGCACCGCCACCGCCCAGGACTTCCCGGGCAGCCGGTACGGCCTGGTCACGACCTTCGACTGCCTGCACGACATGGGCGACCCCGTCGGCGCCGCCCGGCACATCCGCCGCTCGCTCGCCGACGACGGGGTGTGGATGATCGTCGAACCGTTCGCCGGCCGGTCGGTGGCCGACAACCTGAACCCGGTCGGGCGCGTCTACTACTCGTTCTCCACGTTCCTGTGCGTACCGCACGCGCTGTCCGAGGACGCCGCCGATCCGTTGGGCAACCAGGCCGGCGAGGAGCCCATCGCGCGAATCGCGACCGAGGCCGGGTTCGGCACCTTCCGCCGGGTCGCCGAGACCGCCTTCAACATCGTGTACGAGGCCCGGCCCTGACATGGAATCCACGATCGGGTCAGATCTGCGGGTGCTGGTGGTGGGTGCCGGGCTCGCCGGGCTCGCCACCGCCCTGGCCCTGCATCGGCGGGGGATCGGAGTCGAGCTCGTCGAGCGGCAGCGCAGGTGGGAGGACGGCGGCGCCGGCCTCTTCCTGCCGGCCAACGCCGTGCGGGCGCTGGGACACCTCGGGCTGGACGCGCCGGGTCGTCCCGTACGCCGTCAGCGCCTCCACGACCGTAACGGTCGACGGCTGGCCGACCTCGACGTCAGCCGGATCTGGCCCGGGATGGGGGACAGCGTCGGCGTCCACCGGGCCTCGCTGCATCGGGTCCTGCGGCGCGCCGCACGCGACATTCCCGTACGCATGGGCACCACCGTCCAGTCGATCCGGGACGGCGACGCACCGCTCGTGCACGCGTCCGACGGCTCGCGCCGGACGTACCATCTGGTGATCGGAGCCGATGGCGTGCACTCGGCCGTACGTGATCTGGTGTTCGGCGGACCGCGGGCCGAGCCGGTGGGTCAGATGTGCTGGCGCTTCGTGGTGCGCGGCCGCCCCGACATCATCGATTGGAATGCGTGGCTCGGCCCGCGACGCAGCTTCCTGGCCGTCGCCCTCGAGGATGACCAGGTGTATTGCTACGCCGACATCGCGCAGCCGGAGACGCCGGACTGGCGAGCGGAGTTCGCCGGCTTCGCCGAACCCGTCGGCTCGCTCATCGCGGCGGCCGGCGTCGTCCACCGCGCGCCGATCGAACAGGTCGCCCCGCCGACCTGGATCGCGCACCGGGTGTTGCTGGTCGGCGACGCCGCGCATGCCAGCCCGCCGAACATGGCCCAGGGCGCGGCGATGTCCTTCGAAGACGCCCTCGTTCTCGCGGAGCTGCTTTCCGCCGCGCCCTTGACCGAGGCGCTCACCGAGTACGAACGACGGCGGACTCCCCGGGCGACCTGGGTGCAGCAGCAGGCGCGCGAGCGCGACCGTACGCGGACAATGCCGTCGTTCGCCCGAAACACCATCCTCCGCATCGCGGCGCCGCGGTTGTTCGCCCGCAGTTACCGCCCGCTCCTCGCACCCCCATAGCCGCCGACTGCTACATCTCGTGCTCCCAGAAGCCACGCGTGTCGACGCCGGCGGCGTCGGCCAGCGCCTCCAGCTCCGCGATTTCCTCGTCGGCGAGCTCGATGCCCCGAGCTCGGACCAACCCGTCGATGTGATCCGCCTTCGTGACCCCGACGATCGGAGTGGTTCCTTTGGCGATGGCCCAGGCGGTGGCGACATCGGCGGCGAACGCGCCGCGGTCCGCGCCGATCGCCGCCATCCGGTCCGTCAGCGCCCGCAGCTGGGGTAGGACGCCGTTGTACACGGTCGCCCGGCTGCTGCCCTCCGGCAGCGGCCGGGCCGGGCCGTACCTGCCGGTCAGCGCCCCTTGCTCGAGAACCATGTAGGAGAAGAACGGCACGTCGTGCTCGCGGCAATGATCAAGAATGCCGGCCCGCTCAGAGCTTCGATATAGCAGGCTGTAGTGGTTCTGGACCGCCTCCACCCGGAAGCCGGCCTTGCCGAGGATCTGATCGGCAAGAGCGATCTCCTTCAGGTTGTGGTTCGAGACGCCGACGTGCTTGATCTGGCCGCTCCGCAGCAGCGGAATCAGACGCGGCGTCCACCGCGCGACGTCGGCGGGGTTGTGGATCCAGTACATATCCACGTAATCGGTGCCCAATCGATCCAGGCTCTGCTCCAGCATGTCCGCGACAGGATCGTCCCCGTCGCCCGCGGCCTGCGGCGTGAACTTCGTCGACAGCTGGTACTCGCCGCGGGCGTAGCCCTTCAGCGCCTGAGCGAGGGCAGTCTCCGCACGACCCATGCCGTACACCACCGCGGTGTCCCACAGAGTGAACCCGTTCGACAGCGCCTTCTCGGCGACCTCGCGCCGCCCGTACGCGGTCAATTGACTCCCGAAATAGCCGTCACCCGCCTCGCCGCTGTCTCCCCAGGCCCACGTGCCCAACGCCACTGCCGGCACTGCCGGCGTCTTGCTCGTCATGTCCCTGTCTCCATTGCCTTGTTCGTCGGCCGTCGCGGCTTTCGAATCCCAGGGAACTGCGATCGCCGCCACCGGAGAAGGTCGCGCTTATCGGGGGTACTTCCGCAACCCCTCTCGAGCCGCGGCCGGCGGTTACCGTGAAGGACATGGACCAGCAGCGCGCGGAAATCCGGGACTTCCTCGCCAGCCGGCGCGCCAAAATCACCCCGGCGCAGGCCGGACTGCCGACCAGCGCCCGGCGCCGGGTCCCCGGGCTGCGGCGCGAGGAGGTCGCCGTCCTCGCCGGGGTGAGCACGGAGTGGTACACACGGCTGGAAAAGGGTCACATCGGCGGCGTGTCCGACGACGTCCTCGACGCGGTCGCCCGGGCCCTGCAGCTGGACGACGACGAGCGCACTCACCTGTTCGACCTGGCCCGGTCATCGCGGCCCGAGGGTCGCGCGCCGTCGCGTCGCCGGGATGCCGAGCTCCCGCCTCAGGTCCAATGGCTGCTCGATGCCATGACGATGTCCTCGGCGTTCGTACGCAATGGCCGCACGGACGTCCTCGCCGGCAACGCCCTGGCCCGAGCCCTGCACGCGCCGATGTTCGGCAGCGCCACCATCGACCAGCGCGGCCGGCCCAACATCGCCCGCTACATTTTCCTCGACCCCGGCGCCCAGGACTTCTTCGCCGACTGGGACGCCGCCGCCAGTGCCACCGCCGCCCTGCTGCGCGCCGAGGCCGGGCGCGAGCCGCGGGACCGGGCGCTGCGCGACCTCGTCGGCGAGCTGTCCACCCTCAGCCCCGAGTTCCGCGGCCGGTGGGCCGCGCACGACGTCCTGATCCGCCACGACGGCGTCAAACGGCTCCGGCACCCCGACGTGGGCCACCTGGAACTGACCTTCCAGTCCCTCGACCTGCCCCTGCCCGGCCGAGCCGTGCACAACCTGATCACCTACACCGCCGAACCGGGCAGCGCGTCCGAGGAGCGGCTCAAGGTGCTCGCGAGCTGGGCAGCCCCATCCGCTTCCGTGCGAACCGCACCTGTGACGCGGGACCACCGCACCGCGGGGCTTCCGGGGGCTCGGCCCCCGGAGCCAGCATGACGAGTGGTCCCGGCTCGCGCTCTCCGCGAGCAGACTCCACCCAAACCACTCGTGGGCCGCCGGGGACTCGAACCCCGAACCTAAGGATTAAAAGTCCGCAGTATAGTCGAGCACCTCCAAACCGTACTCCTGCCTTCTATCACACTGACCTGCGGAAACGCAACCCAAGGCCTGCCGCGCTATGTCCACTATGGACCTGGGGCGCTCCTGGGGCGCTCGTCTGTTCCAGATAACCCCAGTCCAGAGCAGTGGCAGCCCGTCCGGCCAGACCGCGGTGAGTCCAATTCTGCGGCTTCATCGACCACGCGAGTGTTCGACGGCCCGGCAGCCTAGCGAAACGGCGCAAAGGGGCCAACGGCCGCCTTCATTTTCGATCGTGCCGCAGTGTCTGCGCATCGCCGGCAACGAGTGGGATCGGCCCCAACAAACGAATTCCTTTCCGGCCTGCTCGGCGCGACGGTGAGGGGTGATGAACCATCGAGAGCCTGGGGGAGGCTGTCATGAACACGAACGAGACGGGTGGGGTCTACCGCAGGTGCGGGTGCACCGACCCGATGACCGGCAAACGCCTCGGCGGGCGGTGCCCGCGGCTGGAAGATGATCCCGAGCACGGCAGTTGGTACTTCGCCGTCCAGATCCACGACGGCCAGCCGAGCCCGACCCGGATCCGGCGCGGCGGCTACCGCACCGCCCGCAAAGCCGCCACCGCCCGCGACGAAGTCCTGGCCACGGTCGCTACCGGCGGGAGCGCCCGCCGGGTCACCGTCGAACAATGGCTCCTGCAATGGCTGCAAGCCCTACCCGGCCGGGTCTGCCGGTCCACCGCCGCCGGCTACGGCATCCACGTCAACCGGTACCTGATCCCGTACCTCGGCCGCTACCCGCTGGCCGGGCTGCGGGCCGGGCACATCGAGGGCATGTTCACGGCGATCGCCGCGCAACGCACCAAGTCCGGCAACCCGATGGCCGCCGTGACCTTGCAACGGATCCGCGCCACCCTGCGCCGCGCCTTGAACATGGCCATCCGGGAGGGCCTGCTGCAGGTCAACGCCGCCCGGCTGGTCCTGCTACCTCATCCGCAACGACACCGGCCGCAATCATGGACCACCGCCCGGGTCGCCGCCTGGCGCGACGACGGGCAGCGGCCGACGGTGGCGGTCTGGACGCCCATACAGCTGGCGCAGTTCCTGGTGTTCGTCCGCGACGACCCGCTGTTCGCCCTGTGGTGGCTGGCCGCCCTCCGCGGCCTGCGCCGCGGCGAGGTGTGCGCCCTGCGCTGGACCGACCTCGACCTTGCCGACAGGACGCTCACGGTCAACCACAACATCGCCCACGCCCACGGCCGGCCCTACCTCGACGCACCGAAAACCGCCGCCGGGCAACGCACCATCGCCCTCGACACCGCCACCACCGCCGTACTGCGCGAACACCAACGCCGACAACGCCTCCTGCTGCGCGACATCGACGCGGGCTGGAGACCGGGCGGGCCGGTATTCACCGCGCCCGACGGGCAAGCGCTACGGCCAGACTGGCTCACCCACCGCTTCGCCACCCTGGTCACCGCGTCCGGACTACCCCCGATCCGGCTGCACGACCTACGCCATGGCGCCGCCACCCTCGCCCTGGCCGCCGGCGCCGACCTCAAAACCGTCCAAGACATGCTCGGCCACACCAGCTACGCCTTCACCGCCGACACCTACACCGCCGTCCTACCCGAAAACGCCAAGAAGGCCGCCGAAGCCACCGCCCACCTCATCCTCGACGCCATCCGCCAACAGCAACCGACGACAGCCCACCCCGCCCGAACGCGCGACCAGCAGCACCCGCCCATCATGACGGCGGTAGGGGGCGCCGCCGTACACCCGCACGGCCGACCGAGGGACAGCTACACCCCTGCGTCAACGCCAGCGAGGACACCAGTGCTCATCGACGGTTGACGACGCCTCACCCGATGGCCCGAAGCCTCTCGCCGCTCACCCAGAGCGTGATCCGCCTGAACTTGCGGCCGGATGGCGGTCGGCGGCCAGCGGCCAGGGAGACATGATCTCGACACCGGCGCGGACCCCTCCCGACGCGCCGGGCGCCAGCGATCGGCGCTGCAGGGACACGTACCTGCAAAGATGGCCGGACGCGCCCGTTAGATGAGCCGTATCGCCGTCACGTCAGTCGAGAGTGTTGGTGGTGCCAGGTCGATGTCGTCCGACTGTAGGTGCAGGTTGATGACGTCGAAGCCGGTTCCGGTGGTCAGCGTGGCGCGGATGGCTTGGGCGACCGCCAGGCAGGCGGTGATGGCACCAACGAAGGATGCGCCGACCGCGGTGTTGGCGAGCCGGACAGTCCCGCACGGATCTCGCTGCTTGAGGTCAGCCAGGGCAGGACTGGCGGCGTTGCGAGGCCGAGGGATGTCGTTCGCCCAGCCGGGCACCTGATGGCTGGGCGTCTCGGCGGGGAACCGGCGCAGCAGGATGGCGTTGAAGTCGGTGGGTCCGGCACCGAGGCCAGCGTCGATGGCGAGTTTCCAGCCGACGCTGGAGATGAGGCGGCGAGGTTCGAGGGCATCGACGCCCAGTAGCGCGACGTGGACGTCGTCGTTGAGGACGCGAGTGTGGGTGTCGAGGCGTCGTTCGACGATGACCGTGTCGTAGCCGAGGATGTCCAGGGCCGCGGCGACGAGGCGTGTCTTGCGGCGCGGTTGCGGGTGGGCCGGGGTGAGTAGGCCGGTGCTGTGGTTGGCGTCCACGACGTGCTGGGTGTCTTGCAGGACGATCTGGACGTCGGAGGGTTCGGGGTAGGGCAGCCAGGACAGCACCCAGGCGTTGGCCTGGCCGAGGTGGCCGAGGCCGACGAGCCACCACTGGGAAGGGGCGTGGGTGAGCCCGGGTCCCTCGGTGCGGTCGCCAGGGTGCCACAGGTTCAGCGTGATGGTGCGCCGGCCGGCATCGCAGCCGGGCCGGTTTCGGACCGCGCCGAAGGCTTCGTGCACGCCGAGCGCCGCGGCCGCGATCGCGGCCAACACGTTGTCGCCACAACTTACGTCGGCAGGTACATCGGCTGGCTGGACGTGGGCGGCCCACCCGTTCCAGGTCGCCGTCAACCGGATGGTGTTCGAAGCGGCGGCGGGCGGGGACGTGCCGAGATGCAGGGTGGGCCAGCTCTCCGGGGTGCCGCCGGGGTGGTCGAGGAGGCGGGCGCCCTCGCTGCTGAGTATCTGGGCGACGGTGCGGCCTCGGTGCGGGCCGGCGGTCAGGATGGTGTTCCCGTCGGCGACGACCGTGACCTGGCCGAAGGCGCGGACGGCGGTCGCGACGGCGGTGCAGAGCGCCGCCTGGCCGCATAGATTCATGGGCGTCGTGTCCGCGACGATGGCCATGCCGGTGGTGGCGTGCGTGGTCAGCGCAGCGTCGATGGTCGGCTGGGTGCCGTCCTGTACGCCCAGCAGGGCGGTGCGGTTGATCGTGTCGGTGAGGGGGACGGTCATCGTTTCTCCTGGTTTCGCCGGCGGGGCCGTAGGTGTGAGAGCAGCCGGCGCCACCACGGTGCACGGCCGACGGCCGGGCGGGGCATGTGGAAGAAGTGCTCGGCCCGCTGTCCGTAGAAGGACGCCCAGCGGCCGTCGACGCGCAGGTGGACGCCGAGCTGCGCGACGCCGGTGACGCCGGCGCCGTAGTGCGGCGCGATCAGTGCGACGTGCCCGTCGAGGGCGACCATCGGGTGTGCGGCGTCGATGGGGCTCTGCCGGACATGGTGGTGCGGGTGGGTGTGGATATCGCCTACCACTCGCAATCCGTCGCGGCGGCACCGCTCGAGCAGGGCGGTGTAGCCAGCGGCGCTGAAAGTGATGGCGCCGGTCAGGCAGAGGGGGTCGAGGTCGTCGTAGAACGCGATCGCGGTCACCGGTTGGGGTAGTTGCCCACTGGGGTGGGAGCGATCGGTGAGCAGGAAGGCGCCGCTTTCCCGGTTGCCGCGCCCGCGTTCGGTGAGTCCGGCGATCAGGGTGGCGAACAGCTGCGGCTCGATCGTCAGGCGCGCGGTCATCGGTTGGCTCCGGCCGGCGGCAGGTGGCCGAACTCCAGGGCTCGGTGCAGTTCCCGCAGATAGAACCCGATTGTTCGGGAAGGGTTCCAGGCGTGCTGCGGGTGCTGGACCGGCCAGTCCGGATGTCCGGCGAGGGCGATCCGGTCGCAGGCGAGGTAGGGGGCGTTGCCGCTGTTCGGCGACCACTCCGGGCGGAAGACCTCCGGGTTGCGGCCGGTGACCGGCCAGCGCTCCACCGGGAGCGGCATGCCCGTGGCGATGTCCCAGGGTTGTCCGGCTGGTGCCTTGACCGGGTAGTCGTCGACCTGCAGGCGCATGCCCAAGTCCGCGTCGTCGCCGACGGCGATGGTCACGGTCAGGAACGGCCAGGCGAGCTCGATGACGCGCCAGAACCCGGCGGCGGCCCCGTTCTCGACCTCGGGGCTGTGCAGATGCCGCCGCAGACGCTCGAGAGTCGGGTCGCCGCCGGGTTCTGGCATCGTGCTCATCCCTGCGGCCGGACCGTGTGCACCAGGTCCACCGTGACCGCGCAGGTGTGCTTCGGCACGATCGAGCTGACCGGCGCGGTCAGGTCGAGGTCCTCGGCGCCGCCGGGCACCCGCAGCACCAGGTCCGCCGCGTCGGCCGGGCTGATGCCGAACTGCTCGATCGCCCGCCGGCGGACCCGACGCAGCCGCGTCGCAGGGTGAACCCGAACGACCTCGTCCCGGCCGGCGTACCCGACCGTCACCGCGACCTCGCGGCAGGTGCTGACGGCCAAGTGGCCCGGTCGGCCGGTGAGCAACGCCTCGAGCGTCAGATCAAGGTCGAGTTCGCCCTCCTCGTCGACCGGGTACACCTTCTCGTCCTCCTCCACCGCGACCAGCTCAGCGAGCCGGACATGCGGCTCGGCCTCGCGAGTGTCGGCGACCCCGACCCCCGCAGCGAACACGTGAACACGCACTGCAACCTCCTCGTAACCAGATGAATGACGCTGAATCGGTGAACTCGGGCGGCCGTACGGCGAAGATCGTAGCGCATGAAAAGTCGCGCGCAAGGTTAAGATCTGTGTGTCGACTGATGGGCGAGTCCTGCCCTGGGCCGCACCGGCGGCAAGATATATTTGGCGACGTGCTCGTGACGGTGCCCGACCCCGGCCTCTCTCAGGTGCTGGAATCGGATGGGATGATCTTGGATCGGTGGCGCGACGCGGCCAACGACGTCATGGTGTTGCTGCAGTTGCTGCTGCACACCGCGGCGAGGACGTTGGCCGAGGTCCTCGCGCTCGGCCTGATCGTGCTGGCGGCGTCGCCGGCGGCCCGGTCCGCGCTGATCCTGCAGTACCGGCGGGTCAGCCTCGTCGTGCTCGGCCGCCGCGCCGACGGCAGTGAGGTCACCGCCGCGCAGGATCACCCGGAAGAGGTCACCCACCTGGAGGTGCACGGGGTCCGCGTCGCGGCCCTCGCGCAAGCCAGACCATGACCGGCAAGCAGTTCACCCCGAACTGGTCCAAGCATCCGGGCCTGCTCCTGGCCCAGGTCCTCGAAGCACGCGGGTTACGTCAGTCCGAACTGGCGGAACGCACCGGCCTGTCGGCCAAGCACATCAACCAGATCATCAAGCAGTCGATCGGGATCAGCTCCGACGTGGCCGTGCTCCTCGAACGCGCGCTCGGCGTCACCGCCGACATCTGGATCCAATGGGACGCCGCCTACCAGGAGTTCGAGAGCCGCCGGAAGGCCGACGAGGCACTCACCAGCTACCAACCATGGGCCGACCAGTTCGACCGGCCCACCCTCGAACGGCACGGCATCCTCGACACCACCGACACGGGCACCACCGCGGTCGATAAGATCCTCAAATTCTTCGAGGTCGCCACACCCCAGGCGTTCGAGCAGACCTGGGTTCGCCCGTCGGTCTCCTTCCGCCGTAGCCAGGCCTTCACCGTCCACGAACCCAACACAGCCCTGTGGCTACGCCTCGTCGAACGGTCGGCGGCCGGCCTACAGGTGGAGCCATTCAGCCCGCGGGCGCTACGCGGCGTCGCCAAAACGATTCCCCGGCTCACCACCATGAGCGTCCCCAACGGCTTCGTCGCCGCCCGCGCCGCGCTCGCCGAAGCCGGCGTCGCCCTCACCTTCGTCCGGGAGATCACCGGCACCCGGGTCGGCGCCGCGACCTGGTGGATAACCGGAGACCGCCCCGCGATCGGGATCACCGCCCGGCAGAAACGCCCCGACAACTTCTGGTTCAGCCTGCTCCACGAAATCGGGCACATCGCCCTGCACCCCCGCCGCGCCAGCTACCTCGACCTCGAGACCCCCGACTACGCCGACCCCGCCGAGGCCGAAGCCGACAAATTCGCCTCCGACCTACTGTTCCCGGGCGACACGACCGACCGCATCGTAGGAGCCCGCAGCCAGCACGACCTGATCCTCATCGCCGCCCAACTCGGCGTCGGCGTACCCACCATCGCCGGCTGCTACGGCAAACTGACCCAGAACTGGCGCATAGTCGGCAAACTGCGCGGATCCATCACCGACGACGACATCCGCACACTCGAAACTGCCGTCGCATCACCTGCGGCCCAACTTCGATGATTCGCTGGGGCGTCTCTCCGGCACAACCACACATCCGGATAGTCGCCTTCAGCGGCATGCACATGGTCGCGGGCACCGAGACCCCACCTGATCTTCCAACGGCGCCGCGGCAGCTAGCGCCGACACCGCCGGAAGTCGTCCGTTTACCGTCGGCGCGGCCGGCCGCGGGTAGGCGGCGGGCCGTCGAGATATCCCTTGCTCTGCACGAGCAGCGCACGCGCGTGTTCCACTGCGTCCGCAGCTTTCCGCAGAGTGGCACTGGCGGTCATCAGATCGCTGTTCCTGGTGGCATCGGCGGCCTGAGCAAGACGATTGGCGGCCCGGACAAGGCGGCCGGCGTACCGAGCCAGCTCGGAGCGCGTCCGCGACGTCGACGCGACGACCTTGTGGATGGCCGCGACCACCTCTTTCCGGCTCGCAAACGGCCGGAGGGATTCGCTGTCGTCGAAATAGTCGGCGGACGACCATTCCGGAGGAACGCCGGGCGGTGACATGAACGTCACGCTATGTACGGTCGAGCCCGCCGGTCCATGACGCCATCAGGGCGGCACGATCCTGCCATCGTGGGGCCCGTGACGCACGGGCCGTTATCCGCCCGGCCCGCCTGGGCTGGGTGTCCGAGTTCAGAGGCCTTCGAGATAGTTCTCACTGTCGCCCTGGGCCGCCCGGAGCATGGTCTGTGCCTGCTCCACCGCTTGGGCGGCATTTTCCAGATGGCCAGTCGCGCTAGCCAGGTGCGGGTTGTTGGACGCTTGTGCGAGGCGAGCGGCCGCTGCGGTCAGCGCGCGGGCATGATCCGTGAGCCCCGCCTGGGACCGCGCCGCCGTCGCGACGCATTTCTGGACGGCGAACCGGAGTTCCTCGACGTTCTGGATCTGCCCGTTGACGTCTGCGTCGTCATCGAAGTAGTCCGAGGACGGCCATTCCGGGGTGATACCGGGAGGTGGCATGTCAGTCACGCTAAGTGCGGTTGGGCCTGCCGGTCCATGACGCCATCAAGACGGCATGATCCTGCCATGGAGTGGCGCGCTGGCGCACAGGTCGGCGCATCGACAAGGATCTACGGGCGCTAACCCTCGTCGGGAAGGAGGGCACCGTTCAGATGTTGGTGCGGATCGCCGTGGCGGATCCCCTCCCCGTCTTCCGGCATGGTGTCGTCCAGATACTGCGAGACGCCGGATTCGAGCCGGAGACGCCGGACGACCTGTTCGCCTGGGTCCGCGACGAACAAACGACCGTCGTTGTTCTCACTCTCCAGACGGAAGCGGACTGGCGAACGCTTGAAGGGCTGCGCCGCACTGCCGCCGGGCTCGTGCTCGTGGCTCTGCTCGAGCAGATGTCGGTGAGTGACTCCGTGCGGGCCCTGCGGGCCGGGGCGGCCTGCGTCATGGCCCGGGACGCCAGCCCGTCGGCGTTCCGGAAGCGGCTTCGGGCGGTGGCGCGCGGCGAGAGCGTGGTCCCGGTCGAGGTGCTGCGCGAGCTGGCCACCCCGACGGCGAACTCGTCCCCGCCGGGCGAGCCTTCACCGGCCGAGCGGGACTGGCTGCGGGGCCTGGCTCGGGGCGTGACCGTCGGGCGGCTTGCGGCCGAGGCGGGCTACTCCGAGCGCATGATGTTCCGCTTGCTCCGGGACCTGTATACCCGGATGGGCGTCCGGAACCGCACCGACGCGCTGATCACGGCGCAGCACCACGGCTGGCTCTGAATCAGAAAAGCAGCCCGCGGACAGCGGGCAGCGGGTCACCCGGCCAGTCCTCAGTCAATGCGCCGAATAGCTCCCGCCGCCGGAACTGTGCGCCCGGCAGGTCCACGATCCGCTTGGCTTCCCGGTAGGCGTCGGCCGCCCCCTGCTCACCACGCTCTGGATCCAACAACGCGAGCCCGGCGAGCGCGAGGCCCTCGACCTCATGCGGCCGGTAGCAGCCTGGCGCCGCTGTTCCCAGCTCGCGAGCCAGCTCGGCGCCCTTGGAGAACGCCTGCCGAGCGTGTTCGCGCGAGTCGCCGCGACGCAGGGAGGCGACTCCCTTCACGGCGAAGGCCTCGGCCGCGTACATTCCGGTCGCGTAGCGCGTGGCCAGGTTCGCCGCGGCGAAAGCTCGATCCGGTTTGTCGTGATGGAGCTCGATGATCGCCAGAGTGGTGCCCGAGGTGCTCCAGAGACCGGGATCACCGCCCCGCTCCGCGACCTCGTAGGCGCGCAACGCCGCCTCCGTGGCGCGGCCTGGTTTGTTCCGCAACAGCCAGCCCCAAGCCGCGAGATCGTCACAGCGCGCGGCAATCACCCGGGCGTTCGCCTTCACGGCGGCGTCCCGGGCCTGCTCGAGCCGATCGACACTCCGGCCAGCTTGGCCGCGCTCGAAGTCGATCAGCGCGCGCTGATACTCCAGGGACAGGGCGAGGTCCGGGCCGACGGATCCCGCCGCATCGAGATGGACGTCCGCCTCGGTGAACGCCCCGGTTTCGGTGAGGCAGAGCGCAAGCCCGATGTGTGCCGTGAGGACGCCCTTGTGTCCAGCAGGAGATCGGTCCAGCAGCTTCTGATACTGCTCGGCCGCCTTCCCCACCTGGCCGGCCCGGAAGTAGTAGGCGGCCAATTGCACCAGGAACCCGAGGTGGGCCGCAGTGTTGTCAGTTTCGGCGCTCACGAGCACGCCATTGTCGATCACCTTGATGGCCTCCGCGAGCTGACCCCGCTGGGCGAGCGCCCGCCCCGCCAGCATGAGGTAGCGCGCCTGTTCCCGGAATCCGAAGAATCCGCCGGTCATCCGGGTCAGCCACGGCGTCAGCGTGGCGGTCTGCCCCCAGCCCTTCAGGTAGCGATCGTCGAGCGCGGCCATCAGGCGCAATGCCGGCCCCGCCTCCTCCGCGGCGACATACAGGTGGACGGCGAGGAAGGCATCCTCGAGGTCGTCCAGCCGGGCGACCGTACGGGCACCGGCGGCGTTCTCGAGGAACGCCGCCGCTCGCCGACGTTGCGCGACGCGGGTACCGGGCGGGACAGCACCGGCTATCCGGTGTGCCTCGCCGGCGGGCAGGTAGTAGTGGTCGTCGTGCCGCCGGACGAGCCGGCACCGGACGAGCTCGTCCAGCACGACACGCATCTCACCGGGAGTGACGCCGTTGAGCTCGGCGAGCACGGCCGGCCGTACAGGCACGTCCAGGACGGCGAGGGAGCGCACCACGCGTTCCTGGGGTTCGGCCAGGCTTGCCAGCATCGTCTTCGCCAGCGTGGGAGCGTCGGAAGCGGCGTCGAGCGGGTCGGCGGCAGGCCGCGTCGCGATGGCCTGAATTCCCACCACCAGCTCGGCGGTCCGCGGATGCCGCCGGGTCGCCTGGGCCAGCGCGGCCAACTGCGTGGCGGGCGCGCCCGGAATCGCGAGAGTGGCGACGAAACCCGGGAAATCCGTAGCGGGCAGCCCGTTCGTCACTCGCTCGGTCACCAAGCGGGCAAGGGGCAGCCGGACGGTGGTCACGAGCAGGATCTTGATCCGCTGTCCCGGTCGTTTCGCGACCTCGTCGAAGAGCAAGCCGAGGGTCTCGTCGCGCCATTCTCCGGAGCCGGTGTCGAACAGATCCTGGGCGTCGTCGAGGGCGAGCCACACCCGGTCGCCGCCGAGTTGGTCGAGCACGTCACCCAGTCGTACCAGGACATCGGACTCGCCGTCGTTCAGCCGTTCCACCAGCAGTTGCCGGTCGTCCTGGTCGGCGACCGCCACGGCGAGCCTCTCGAGCACGGAGAAGCAGTTCACCCCGGGATACCCCCGGGCGGCGAGATAGACGCGGGCGACCTTCTCCGGCGCCTTCCGCAGCAGCTCCGCGGTGATGGCGGTCTTTCCGACGCCGGCCGTGCCTTCCAACGCCACGAAGAGACCCTCGGACCGTGACATCTCGGTCTCGAGCCTTTTCAGTAGGCCCCGGCGATCGTGCAGGGTTCCGGGCACAAACTCGGGCAGCCCGGGTATGTCCCGCATATCGCTCGGCTTTTCCGCGGGGCTGGGCGGGTTCCCGCCGCCAAGGAAGTAGTTAGTCTCATAGTAGGAGTCGGCGTTCGTCTGCCTGCCGCCGGTGATCTGATTGACGTTGCTGCGATCGAAATGCGACCGATCGATCGTCAGCGCAGCACCCCCTTCGGCATCCCCGGCACCGTCGCCTCGGTCGGTGAGGCGGAAGAAAAGGACTGTCAGGACGGTGAGCGCGGCGGCCGAGATGATCGCCCAGCGCCACGGGTGATGTTGCATCGTGTCGAAGGGCCACGGCCAGGTGGGTTGGGACGTCGCCTCGTTGACCGCGATGGAGACCAGGACGCCCAGCGCGGTGGTCGAGAACAGGAGAACGGCGGCGAGCGCACCAACACGGCCCTTGGATCTCACCGGCCACCTCCCGCAAGCCCGGCAACGCTCGCTCACCATGACATGGGTCTGCCATTGATCGCCATCACGCAGTGCATATCCTGACACGACCCGGCGTAACGAGACTCGCGTCCCCATCTTGATGATCCACTTGTTCCGAGAGGGAGATCTCGACCAACGTCTTGTCCGACATCGTCTCGAGGAGCCGAGCGCGCTGGCCCGTGGTTCGGGAGGCACCGAAATGAGTGCGCTCGAGATGCTCCTTTAACCTGGCCGCCATGGTTGCCATGCTGACCGCAGTCGGGTCCATCTTGCTGCTGGTCGCTGCGGGTTTTGTTTGGCGTTCGCTGCGGGCTCGCGCCGCGCGGACAGACGTTGCATCAAACCTCACCGGAGGTGACCTTCAGCCCGAGTTTCCTACGGCGGGGCTGCTGGTTCCTGAGGACGTCCTCCGTACTGCCGGGTCGAAGCAGGCCGCGATTTGGGAGGCGCTGGAAGTCGCGGCGGTGCCGATCGCCGTCGAGTATTTCCCGGTGAGCGATTCGGATTTGGCAAAGTATCGGGCTGTGCCGGTGAATGCCTCCGCTCAGCAGGCGATTGCCGGGATGATCGATGTTGTCAAACCGAAGTCTCAGACGATGTTCCGACCTGTGCTGCCCGAAGGTGAAAAGCTGATCAAGGCCGCCGGGAAGATATCGGGGTTCCGAGGGTCTTCTCGCGGTGCGGGCGGCAAGTTCAGTAGCTCAGCCGTCTGGCAGCCCGTCGCGGCCGGCGGGGTGATTGCCGCCGGTTGGCCTCTCTTGGCGGTCGCCGCAACCGTCATGGCAACGGACATGATGGCGCAACGTGAGCAGCGGGCGTACCAGCGCCGGATCGAAGCCAGTCTCGGCCGGCAAGAGAGGTCAAGCCCCTTGGAGTGGTGTAACGGCTGATCTTTCGAGTTGTGGTTGCTAGAAGGGCTGTTCTGTGGGCTGGCGGGTGATGGGTTCGCCGGTTTCGGGCTGCCAGTCGTCGATGTCGTCGGGCCAGGGTGCGGGTCGGCCTTGGTCGTCGAAGAAGCCGGTCTCGAGGTTGTCGGTCAGCAGGGCGGCGTTGAGGGCGGCGCGTTCGGCAGGGTCAGGGATGGCGGGGTCGCCGGTCAGGTCGGTCATGCTGCGGTCTCCAGTTCGGGCAGGTTCGCGGCCGTGGCGGTGGCTGGGGTGGTGTCGCGGGCCTTGGCGAGGATGTCGAGGGCGAAGTAGCGGCGTCCTTCGGTCCATTCGTCGTGTTGCTCGGCCAGCACGGCGCCGACGAGACGGACGATGGCGTCGCGGTCGGGGAAGATCCCGACGACGTCGGTGCGGCGGCGGATCTCCTTGTTCAGGCGTTCGTTGGGGTTGTTCGACCAGATTTGCCGCCAGATCTGCTGCGGGAAGCTGGTGAAGGCGAGCAGGTCGGCACGGGCGTCGTCGAGGTAGGCGGCGACCTTCGGCAGGGACCGGCCGGTCGAGTCGAGCAGCTTGCCGAACTGGGCGTGCACCGATTCCGGGTCGGGCTGGTCGTAGACCGAATGCAGCATCGTTTTGACCGCCGGCCACGCCGACTTCGGACAGACCTGCATGAGGTTCGCGGCGAAGTGCGTGCGACACCTCTGCCACGACGCGCCGGGCAGGTTCGCCGAGATCGCCTCGACCAGACCGGTGTGCGCGTCGGAGGTGACCAGCAGGGTGCCGGTCAGGCCGCGGGCGACCAGGTCGGCGAAGAACGCGTTCCACGCCTGTTTGGTTTCGCTGGTGGCGACCTTGACCCCAAGGACCTCGCGGTGCCCGTCGGCGTTCACGCCGGTCGCCACGAGCACGACGGCGTTGACGACCCGGCCCTGCTCACGGACCTTCATGGTCAGCGCGTCGGCGGCCACGAACGTGAACGGCCCGGACTCGCCCAGCGGGCGGGTGCGGAACGCCGTGACCTGGGCGTCGAGGTCGGCGGCCATCCGCGAGACCTGCGACTTCGACAACGACGTGATACCCAGCGACTGCACGAGCTTGTCCATCCGGCGGGTCGAGACACCGAGCAGGTAGCAGGTCGCGACCACGCTGACCAGGGCGGCCTCGGCCCGCTTACGGCGTTCCAGCAGCCACTCGGGGAAGTACGAGCCCTGCCGCAACTTGGGGATCGCCACGTCGATGGTGCCGGCGCGGGTGTCCAGCTCGCGGTGCCGGTAGCCGTTGCGGGAGTTGACCCGCTCCGATGACACGGTGCCGTACTCGGCGCCGCAGACCTGGTCGGCCTCGGCCGACAACAGCGCGTTGATCACCGTGGTCAGCAGGTGGCGCATCAGGTCCGGCGACGCGTCGCCCAGCGCTTGGTCCAACAGGCCGGCAGGGTTGATGATGTGGGGTGCGGTCATCGTGATGGCGCCTTTCGAGAGTGCTGTGAGCGGTTCACTCGAAAGATCACGCGATGACCGCGCTCTTCGTTCAGCCCAGAAACCGGGCCGCCCGACGATCACGCCGATCGCGTTACACCACTATCAGGGACGCCACTGCAAGAGAAACGCCACTACGTTGGTCGAATCGCGGATCAACGCACTGCGGACGACTTGCTGTCCCGAGCGATCTCCCAGATGCTCGACGGTCGCGACCCGGATCTCGTTCCTGCGTTGGAGAAGGCATCCGACGAGTTCTTCAAGTCCCAGCAGTTCTTGGAGGAACACCGCGGTGTCTTCGACGCCTTGACGGACGACAACGGCAAGGTCGACTACCGCCTGCTGGAAGAGACACTCGGCGGCAAGGCGAAGGAAACGGGTCACTTCTTCCGCGACCTTCACCTGGCTAGATCAGCCCTCGCGATACGGCGTAAAGCGTTGATGGCCGATGCCGCCGCACACGCTCTTGCCGATCCCGCAAACCCTTACGCTGCGATGCGCAAGCGCTTGGAGTCGCAGGCTTATCAGTTGGACGAAGCCGATGCCATCGTGGCTGAACTGACCGAACGCCTCAGCCGAATCGAACTCAAGGGCCGGCGGCTACGCGACCGCGACAAGTCCGTGACGGCCCGCCAAGAACACATCCGCGCCCAGGTGTCGCCTCCCGCAGCGGACGGCGACACCGAGGTTCTCTTCCTCACAACGGCTTCCGGCGAGATCCTGCAATTGCTTCCGGCCCACGAGGACGAACCGTCGAAGCCCACCGCCGACGAAGGAGTCCCACTGCCAGCCCTCCCCGACAACGGCGATGCAAAGCCCGGCCGGTGGAGAACGGCGACGACCCGGAGTGATACGACGCCCGCAGGGCGCCGAACCGATATGGGTTGTCACGTCGACACCAACCAGGACCGGAATCAGGCACCTGGGCGCGGACGCGGTACAGCTGACCTTTCGATCCACCTGCAGGTGACAGCAGGACATCCCGTCCTTCCAAATGAAGTCTTCGATGACCGATGCCGCGAACCGTCCTGCTCTGCGGCTGGCCCGCCGACGTCGACGACTCCGGGGCGCATGTACACGAATTCAGCTGGGGCCAGACGGCAACGCTCAGTCCAGCCGCACCCTGACTTTGTCGGCTGGGAGTGTTCGTGATGCGAGAAGATGAGGTGGCTCGGGCTGGATGACAGTGGGGAGCCAAGATGGCCGGTGAGCTGGTGCCGCGCGTCTTCACCGCCCTGGAAGCGTCCGAGGTCGCCCACCTCGTTGTCGATCATGATCCTGAGACGCCGCGAACGGTCGTCCTGCTCCCCGCGGACGAGGCGGCGGCCGACGCGGGCGTCGTCGCGTTGGTCGAGTGTCTACACGGCCTGCCGAATTCGATCCGGTCCGCCCTGAAACGGGCGGGCGACAGTGCCGCCTACCTCAGCGACGACCGCCTTCAGGGGCTGGCGGAGCTCATTCAGAACGCCGACGACCTCGGTGCGACCGAGGCCACAATCGTGGTCGATAGTCTCGGCTCGCGGCTGCTGTTCTCGCACAACGGTGCCCCGCTCACCCTGCATGACGTCTGGGCTCTGGCCATCCCGTGGCTCAGCCTCAAGGCCGCCGACGAAGAGAAGCTCGGGCGCTTCGGCATCGGGCTCAAGACGCTCCACTCGCTATCGGACGTCCTTGAGGTCTACCAAGGTCACTTCCGCGTGCGGTTCAGTTCCGACACGATCCAGCCGCTGAACGAGCACATCGGCTGGCCGCAGGCCGACAGCTCGATGACGACGTTCGCGGTCCCCTTCACCCCGGACTCCGTCGACAGCGGCGATGCCGCACGGTGGCTCAGGCAATGGGATGACGCGGGTTTGGTCTTCCTTCGCCACCTCTCGAAAGTGCGGCTGGTCGACGAATCCGGGCACGAGATCGTCCGACTGCAGCTTGAGCCCGATCCTGAGGACACACTGGAGCTTCCCGGTGGCCGCACGTCCCGGCACCGCGTCACGGCCACCGACGGCCGTCAGTGGCTGGTCTACCACCGCAGTGCCGCTTCGCCCGCAGAAGTGGAGCGGGTGGGAAAGGCACAAGGCGCTCGCACGCCCGTGGCCTTCGCGTTCGCCTTGTTCGAAGGCGATACCGGGCACATCCACGTCGGCTTGCCGGTTCGGCCGGTCGGTCTGCCCTTCCGCGTCCTCGCGCAGTTCGATCCCCAACCGTCGCGTCGCGACATCGCCGACACCGACTGGAACGCGGCTCTCGTCCCGCTCCTCAGCGATCTCTGGCGTGACGCGGCGCTCGATGTCTTCCAGCTCGCGCCGGCGCAGGGCTGGCGGATCGTACCGACGACGGCCGAGTTCGAGGCCGACGAACGAACCACCGGTCGACTCCGGACCCGCCTCAGCGAGGATCTCCTTCGGCGGGCTCGCATCGAGTTCGCCGCGGCACTGACCCTCGACGACGCGGGGACCAGGTACGGGCTGAACGCGCTCGCCTACGAGGCGGCCGAGCTCACGCCGGTCCTCTCCCGCGAGGATGTCCGCCTGGTGTCGGGGCGGCCAGGCGTGCTGGCCGAGTCGGTGCGATCGAGCGACGACCGCTGGCGCGAGGTGCTTGCCGATCTCCGGGCCGTCGGCGCCGCGACGCCGACCCTAGTGAGCATTACGGACGCGAGCGTCCTGCTGGACGACGACCGGCGATCGCCGGCGTTCCTCGCCCATCTGCTGGCGGTCGCGATCGAAGCGGGCCTTGGCGCCGCCCTCGATGCACGAACATGTCTGGTGCTTGACAGCGGCGCCCGCGTGCCACCGTTGAGTCGCGTGGGCCTGGCGGTCCTGCTCCCGCAGGAGCCCGACCCGCTGTGGGAACTGCTGGGAATCGGAGCGCGGCTGGATCCGGCCTTCACCAGCCAGCCGCAGTGGACCGTGATCCGCGACTGGCTCAATGAAAGAAAATGGCTCAGATCGGCGGCGACCAGCGCGGACGCGTTGCACGTCCTGGCGGACGCCGGCAAGGCAGGCACCGCGCTGGAACCTCCTCTCAGCGATGCCCAGGTCGACGGGCTTCGCCGGGCACTCGAAACGATCCCCGAGGCAGAGCGTCCGGCGCTCGGCACTGGCCTGGGCCAGGCCGTCGAAGTCGAGGCTGTCAAGTACGACGCGAGCGGTCAGCGGCAGGCCGTCCATGCCCGGCCGTGCGATGCCTACTTCATCGAACGCGAGGCCACCGCCTGGGTCGTGGCAGCGGGCAAGACGCCGGGCCTGACCTGGATCGACCGGCGCTACTCGGACAAGATCCGCACCGACGGCAGCCCGGACAGCATCGGCGCCCAGCGCCTGTTCCGCCTGCTCGGTGCCGAGGTCGCACCACGCGTCACGAGCCACCCAGCCAACGAATCTCGGCTGTCGAACTACCGCCCCGGCGTACCCATCTCAGCAGCTGGGTCGCCGGAGCGCCGTGGCGAGGCTCTGCGGCACTTGCAGGCCACGTACACCCTTGAGGACTGGATTGCGCCAGATCTCGATGCGGTTTTGAAAAGCATCGCGAAGGAGAAGGACGCAGCCCAACAGCGGCGACGAGTCAGGGCTGTGCTTGGCACCCTCGCGCGAGCATGGGATCGTCTGGGCCGATTTGCGCGTGTTACGGCGGCCACGCCCTACTACAGCTGGTACGACCGGGGCCTGGTCGATGCCTGGTGGATCAGCAGCGCCGCCGCGATCGCGTGGCTGCCGTCCGAGCAGGGCAAGGCCACGGCGCCCGATCAGCTCCGAATCAAGAGCTCAGCGACCGTGGCGCTCTACGGCGACGACCCGGAGCGATACCTCAACCCAGCCGTCGACATCGTGACCTACCACGAAGTCCTCGCTCGCATCGGCGTCGCTGGTGACCCGACAGCGGCCGAACTCATCCAGAAGCTCGAGGAAATTCGGGCCGACACCAACTCCGCGTCCAAGACAGCCGAGGACCTCGCGGCGCCGCTCTACCAGGCATTGGCCGCCCAGGTCCGCGGCCACCGGCTGGGCGATCAGCCGGCAAGCACTGCTCGGAAGGCCTTCGGTCGCGGCGACGGCCTGATTGCGACGCGGGGAGGCTGGCGCCGACCGAGCGTAGTGCTTACTGGCCCACCGATCTTCGGCGACATGCGCGACTTCGTGCCCTCGGTGTCGGGTACTGACGCGCTCTGGGCGCTGTTGACCATCCAACGACCGGCCGCCCAGGACGCGCGCGGTGTACTCGGCGAACTCGCCCGCAAGAAGTCGTTGAAGAGCGACGAGAAGCTGATCATGCTGGAAGCGCTTCGGCTGCTGGTCGGAGCGCCGGGAAGCGAACTGACCAAGCTCCGCAGGGCGGCTGTCTGGGTCGGTGATCGGTGGGAGCGACGGCGGCCGGTCTACGCGACCCGCAACGCCCTGATCGCTCAGGTGCTCAAGCGCCGCGTGCCGATCTGGAGCCCCGGCGGATCGCTGACCCAGCTGGATCCGCTGGTTGACGCCTACAAGTTGACACGGCTCGACGCTCCCCACGGTCAGGTGCTCGACCCGGACGACGCGACCTACCACGCCAACCTCACCCAGGTCTTCTCCCGCGCTGTCGTCAACCTCCGGGCCGACCTCGCGCTGAGCGACCCCACGGCTGAGCAGAGCCTGCGGGTCTCGTGGGACGAGCTGGCTGCGCTCAGCGTCAAGCAGTTGCCTCGCCTTCAGGTTCGGCTCCTCGAGCCGGCCTACGGCCTCGACGAAACCGTCGAGCTTGACACCTGGCTGGACCTAGCCGCCGGCGTCTTCTACATCGCTGACGACGCGGCGATCGGCTCCCCGAGTTCGGGTGCCTACGCCATCGCATCCGTCTTCGACGGCGATACCCGGCGGATCGCCCACGACTGGGTCGCCGCCTGGTCTGTTGCCCTCGAAGGGCACCGGGAGGAAGAGATCACCACCGCGGCGCGTTTGGACGCGGAGCTTATGAAGGTCCGCGACGAGCGCGGTGAGCAACTTCTGCGGGAGTTGGCCGAGCACACCAACGACCGACGCGCGAAGATCAAAGTAGCGCCAGATGCCACGAGGAGGGCACCGGTCACCACGATCAAGACCGCCGAGGCCAAGCCGAAGCCGACCAGGCAATTGGTCGACCCCGACGGCCTGATCCTCAAGAATGAAGATGGTGAGATCGTCGGTGGCACTCCTGCCGCACTTGATGAACCCGCTGGCAGGATGCCGACGACACCGTCGGGTAAGCCTCGCGACCCAGATGCATCGCATCCCAGGAGGCCATCGGTAGACGGCGGGCGAGGTATCAGGAACTACACCGACGAAGAGCGCGAATCTGCCGGGCTGGCACTGGTACGACGGGTGCTCGGTGGCGACGAGGAACAGATTGTCGACATCCGACATCAACGCAATGTCGGCGCCGACGCGATCGACAATCTGGAGAATTTCTTCGAACTCAAGGTCTACGCCGGGCCGATCCCCGAGACCGTCTCGCTGACCAGTTCCGAGTTCCAGCGTGCCCAGCAGACCGAGAAGTTCTTCCTTGTCGTGGTCGGCAACGTCGAGCGAGGCGGCTTGGACCCGGAGGTGCGGATCATCACGGACCCGCTCCACCAACTCACCATGCTCCCGCAGGGCTCCGTCAACCTGGGAGGCATCCGCAACGCCAAGGCGCTGCGCTACACGTTCGAGGCGTGACAGTTCGTGACTCCCGCTCAGGCTCTCTCGCGGAGGCCACCACCAAGCGGTTAGAACCCTTCACTACCAGCCGAAACGACGATTTCGAGAAGCTCGATCGGCAAAGCAGCGCGTCCGGCGAGTTCGTCGAGGCTGATGCCTCGGGAGGTGAGCAGCTGTCCCGCGCGACTCATGAGCGAGGGAGCTTCGCGGGGTCCGAGGTCACCGGGTTCGGGGTAGCCCCATTCGGCGAGCAGGCTCATCCCCCGCCGGTAGGTGTGGTCGCGGTAGATGCCCATGGCATGGCCGCGGTAGACGAGGGCCTTGAGTGACATTCCCCAGCGCCGTTTCAGCTCGTGGAGTCGTTCGAAGTCGAGCCGACTGGGCAGTTCGTCGCGCAAAAGCATGGTGGGCGCCAGGAACTGTGAGGCGAACGTGGTGGCCTGCCGTTCGAGGATCTGGCTGCCTGGTTCGGCGTCGTGGTGCAGCAGCAGGTGGGCCAGTTCGTGCGCGGCGTCCATCCGGGACCGGGCCTTGTCGTTCTTCGTCGGGCTGGCGAAGACGAACGGCCACCGGCCGTACCAGTGGGAGAACGCGTCGACCCGGTCGGAGCCGTCGGGCAGGGTGAGCACGACAACCCCGTGCGTCTCGAGCAGGCGGGTGACGTGTGGGATCGGCTCGTCGCCGAGCCCGAATGCCGATCGAGCGTCGAGCGCGGCGGCCTCGATGGCCGCGGGCGTGGCCGGGTCGGGCAGGTCGAGCTGCGGCAGCCGAAGCTCGGGCAGGTGTACGTACCGGTCGACGACGTCGATGACCCGCCAGGCGATCTCGCCGAACGCCAACGCCTGGTCGCGCTCGGCCTGCGTGGTGGCGCGCAGGCTCCGGAAGTGGGCATGACCGGGAGTAGCCGGCGTCGGGAACCCAGCGGCGAAGAACTCCACCGGCAACGCCAACGCCAGCGCCAGCCGGCCGAGGACGCCGGCCGAGGGGCGGGCCTGACCGAGCTCGTACTGACTGACGGCCGCCGCGGTCACGCCCGTCCGCTCGGCGAGTTCCTTCTTGGTCAGGTGCCGCCACCGTCGGCCCAGCGTAAGGGCGTTCGCTTGGAACGCCGCGACGGCCAACGCCGGCGTGGTGGAGCGACGGGGTGCTGGACTCATGCAGGCATCGAGGTGCCCGCTGCGGGCGTGCGGTGCTCGCGGCGCAGCCGCAGATCCAGCTCCGGGATGGGTAGTTCGTCGTAGCTCGGCCGAGAACGGTCCGGGGCCTGGCCGTTGGTGCCGGCGACGGTGGCGCGTGTCGGCTGGCCGAACCACAACGTCACCGCGAACCAGGGTGACCCGCCGGCGCGGTTGTCGCGAGGCAGCCCGATGTAGGCGACCGCCTCGCCGGTGTCGATGTCGCCGACGTGCGCGACCCGGATGTGCCGCTTCTGCGGGATGAGGCCGGCGAACACATCGGGGAACTGCTCGTCGTCGTCGAGGGCGAGCTGCCCCTCGACACTGTTCGCCACGGCCCCGCCCAGGCGCGTATCGCTGCCCTCCCACCGGATCGACTCGACACTGGCGTCCAAGCCGCCCTGCAGCGAGTACAGCCGCAGGATGTAACCGGCCACGATGATCTCGAGGGAGTTGTCCTCGATCCGGGCATCGACGCCGGGCTGGTCGGCGAAGGCGGCGGCGCCGAGGTTGGTTAGATTGCGCCACACGGTGGTGCCGAAGCTCATGGCGTCGTCACCCAGCGCGGGCTCATGACGTTCCGCGGCCCGCCGGTAGACCTGGCGGAGCAGGTCGGCCAGCGGGTTCAGGACGCCGCGCTCGTCGAGCGTCCCGATGGCTTCGGTCAGCAATTCCACGGTCGAGAATCTAGCAGGATCATCAGTTGATGTTGCAGAAATCAAGTGCGGCACGCCGGGGACGACAGTGGCGCAAGGACAGAGGTCGATCCGCCGCTCCAAGGTTGGGTCGCCGCGGAGGCGATAGCCCGGCGGACTGTCGGTGCCGATCGACCCGCCCTCTCGGCGCCGCGTACACGGTTGACATGACACCCCGCACCGATCGCCCCATTCGTACGATTGTACTATTTTGATCTTCGATGGTCGCGATCGACCAGAAGCAGCGCCCGATCGGAGCGACACATCAACTGCGGCAGCCTGTCGGCTCGATCTGTTGCAGTTTTTTGGGTAGCGTGTGCGCGATCGGCGCCCGAAATTACATGCCTGTAATTCGAGGTAGCCGCCGATTTCTGATCGAGAGGTCGCGTGATGGGTGAACCAAGGGCGGCGGTTGTGCTGCTCAGTGGCGGCTTGGACTCGACAACGGTGCTGGCCATTGCTCGCGCCGAAGGTTACGAGCCGTATGCCCTAAGTTTCCGATATGGTCAGCGCCACACCGTCGAACTCGATGCGGCGGGACGCGTGGCCGAGGCGTTCAAGGTGCGCCGCCACGTTGTCGCCGACATCGACTTGCGGGTGTTCGGCGGGTCCGCATTGACCGACGACGCCATCGACGTGCCACACCACGCTGGCGTGGCGGAAGTCGCGCAAGACATCCCGGTCACTTACGTGCCGGCCCGCAACACCATCTTCTTGTCCTTCGCGCTGGCGTGGGCGGAAACGTTGGGCGCCTCGGACGTGTTCATCGGCGTCAACGCCCTGGATTACAGCGGGTACCCGGACTGTCGGCCGGAGTACATCGAGGCCTACGAGCGCATGGCGAACCGGGCCACCCGGGCAGGCGTCGAGGGAACCCAGCGGCTGAAGATCCACGCCCCGTTGATGGAGATGACCAAGGCGCAAATCATCCTCAAAGGTCTGGAACTCGGCGTCGACTACGGGTTGACACACAGTTGCTACGACCCAGTCGACGCACGCCCGTGCGGCACCTGCGACTCGTGCCTGCTGCGGGCACAGGGTTTCGCCCAGGCGAAGCAAGCGGACCCGGCACTCGCGCACGCTCACTGACGATGTATCTCGTCAAGGAGATCTTCTACACGTTGCAGGGTGAGGGCAGTCACGCCGGTCGACCCGCGGTGTTCTGCAGGTTCGCCTCCTGCAACCTGTGGACCGGACGCGAACGGGACCGGCATCGGGCGATCTGCCAATTCTGCGACACAGACTTTGTCGGCACGGACGGGCCGGGTGGTGGACGGTTCGCTACGGACGGCGAGTTGGCTGCGGCCGTGGCAAAGGGGTGGTCGGGACGCGAGCACCCGCGCGCCCGACGGTATGTCGTGTGCACCGGTGGGGAGCCCCTGCTGCAACTCGACGCGGCCGCCGTCGACGCATTGCATGCTGAAGGTTTCGAGGTGGCGATCGAGACCAACGGCACCCGCACGGCGCCCCCAGGGATCGACTGGGTCTGTGTGAGCCCGAAAGCCGGCGCCGACCTGGTACTCACCAGCGGTGATGACTTGAAGCTCGTGTATCCACAGTCCGAGCTGTTACCTGGTCAGGTCGAGCACCTCGCCTTCAGCCGGTTTCTGCTCCAGCCGATGGATGGACCCAACCGGGAGGCAAACACGGCGGCGGCGGTGGCCTACTGCTTGGAGCACCCGCAGTGGGAATTAAGCCTGCAGACCCACAAGTACCTGGGGATCGCGTAGTGGAGATTTTCCGAGAGTTCACGTTCGAGGCCGCGCATCGACTACCCGAGGTACCACCGGGCCATAAGTGTGCTCGCCTGCATGGGCACTCGTACCGGCTTGAGGTCCACGTCACGGGTGATGTCGACCCTCACCTCGGTTGGGTGATGGACTTCGCCGACATCAAGGCCGCCGTCCGTCCGGTTATCGAACAACTTGATCACTACTACCTCAACGAGGTTCCGGGGTTGGAGAATCCGACGAGCGAGAACCTAGCCCGCTGGGCGTGGGACCAACTCACGAACGCCCTGCCACTGTCAGCGATCGTGGTCCGCGAAACGTGCACCTCCGGATGCGTGTATCGGGGGCCGGTATGAGTCTCGCCGATGTGCAAGCCTTTCCCGACAGCCGCGGCGTGGACCTTGAGGAGGTGGGCGTCGGCGGACTCCGCTACCCGATCCTCGTGAGCGACAGGCAAGGCAACAAGCGCGACACTGTCGCCACCTTCAACATGTCGGTGGACGTCGCCCGGGAAGTCAAGGGCGCCCATTTGAGCCGCTTTGTCGAGGTGTTACACGCCTGGCGCGACCAACTCGGCGCGGCGAGTCTGTTGCAGATGGCCGACGACTTGCGGACCCGGATGGGTAGCGGACGTGCCAGCGTCGCCGCCACGTTCGTGTACTTCCTTGAACGGGAGGCCCCGGTTTCGGGGGCTACGTCATTCATGGACTATGCCTGCACCGTGGAAAGCATCGTCACGGCGGGCACGTCGATCGTGCGCCTCAGCGTGGAAGTTCCGGTGACCAGTGTCTGCCCGTGCAGTAAGGCGATCAGCGACCGGGGCGCCCACAACCAACGTGGGCGAGTCACCATCGAGGTTGACCTGGCCGACCCGGAGGGTGGGCTGTGGTTCGACGAGCTGATCGACGTTGCCGAGGAGTCCGGCTCTTCACCGCTGTATGCCCTTCTCAAGCGCCCCGACGAGCGATTCGTCACGATGAGCGCCTACGACAACCCCGTCTTTGTCGAAGACATGGCCCGCGCGGTCGTCGTGGCGCTTCGGGCTGACAGCCGGATCACTCGCGGACGGGTCCAGGTGGTCAACGACGAAAGCATCCACAATCACGACGCGTTCGCTCGGGCTAGCTGGACCAACGCCGGGCCTGGGGGACGCCGTGGATAGTCCCCACGACGACCCGGCTGTGCACCTCGTCGTGACCTGTACTCATCGAAAACGACATGCGGTCGCGCCGCACCTTCGCCTCGGCCACCTGGACCACGCGAATCCGGCGGCCCGGTTCACCGCCTGGACCACGCGCCTAGACGCCGAAACGAATCCTCGATACCGCGCCCTCGACCTTTACGCTGGGGAGCATTGGCAGGTCGTTCGGAGCATCGCCGCCGCCACGCCTCCTGTTGTGCTGTGGGTGGCATCGGCCGGCTATGGGCTCATCCCGGCGGAGGTAGCGATCTGCGCCTACGGAGCGACCTTCTCGGCAGGCCGCGATACCGTCGGAGCCACAGCAGCCCAGGTCACCGATTGGTGGCGCCGCCTCGGAGACTGGGCCGGACCCGCACCTGACCAGCCGCGTACCTTCACCGATCTGGTACGCCAAGTCCCCGACGCGACCATCATCGCGGTGCTATCGGAGGCATACCAGCGTGCTTGCGCCGCCGACATCCTCACCGCGGCCAACTCCGCTCGGCACGACGCGCTATCGGTGATCGGACCGCCCGGAGTGCAGCCTGACCTGGCCGACTTGTTGGTGCCGGTCACCGCGCGCCTACGGCACACAGTCGGCGGCAGCCTTCAGGCGCTGAACGTCCGAGTAGCCCAGCATCTCCTCGCGCACGGAGCCGGTCACGGACGCTCGGACCTGCGGGCAGCTGCTGTCGCCGCAGAGCCGACCGAGGCTCCATCCATACGGCCGACTGGACGACGAATGTCGGACGACGAAGTCAACGCCTACATTCACAGGCAGCCACACGGCAGTGCCACCCAACTATTGCGTCGGCTAAGGGACACAGGCCGCTCCTGCGAGCAAGGTCGATTCGGGCGTCTCCACCGAGCAGTCTGCCGCGAGTGTCCACAAGGGCGACGGCCGTGACTACCGGCGCCGAGACCGAGTTGGTACGGCGTGCGCTCGAGCTCATCCAGGCCGACGGCCACCCGCTGTACCTGTTCACGCTGACTGCCGCCGAGGTGCTGCAGGTCGCGGACGTCTCCCGAGTCAGCCGTGATGAAGCCGGAACCCTCCTCGGGTACCAACGCCCCGAGGTGAAGAGCCATGTGCACGACATCGTTGAATACCTCGACAGCGACTCGGTGATCTTCCCGAACGCGATCATCATGGCGTTGTCGTCGACGGTGAAGTTCACCGCCAGCCGGGGCCCCAACGTCACCGACGGACTCGCCACCGGCGGCACGCTCAAACTCCCCCGCCCCTTGCTCGGCGGCCCCAAACCAGGCTGGATCGTCGACGGCCAGCAGCGCGCCTTGGCGTTGTCCCGCGCCGCCCGCACGAACCTGCCGGTCCCGATCACCGCGTTCGTCGCCGACTCGGTCAGCCTGCAGCGCGATCAGTTTCTGCGGGTCAACAACACCAAGCCGCTGCCGCGCAGCCTGGTTACAGAACTGCTCCCTGAGGTCGACAGCCCACTGCCGACGCACCTGAGTGTCCGTAGGGCCCCGTCGTTCCTATGTGAGCGCCTCAACAACGATCCTGCTTCACCGTTCCACCGCATGATCAGGCGGGCCTCGACCTCCAGGAGTGACGCCGACCGAGCGGTAATCGCCGACAACAGCATCGTGCGAATGCTCCAGGAGAGCTACACCCAGCCCGGCGGATGTCTCTACCCGTACCGGAACCTGACGACCGGCGACACCGACATCGACGGCATCCATCACGCTCTTTGCGTCTACTGGTCCGCTGTCCGCGAGGCGTTTCCCGACGCCTGGGGGAAATCGGCTGAGACCAGCAGACTCATGCACGGTGCCGGTATCCGAGCCATGGGACGCCTGATGGATCGGGTGCTGGGAAGCATTGACCTTCACCAACCCGACGCTGCCGCCGAGATTCGCAAGCACCTGGACCTAGTAGCACCACACTGCCGGTGGACCTCCGGCACCTGGGAAGAAAGCCGGCTGCGCTGGGATGCCGTCGAGAACACTAACGGGCACATCCAGAAACTGTCGAATTACCTCATCCGCATCTATCTAACAGCAAGGGTAACAATTCGATGAGGTTCTTCTTCCCGGACAGCCAAGACCAAATCGACCCCGGATTCAACTTTGACACCGAGGAGCGAGAGCCCTTACGTGTACGCCAGCGCGACGACCTGTACGCACACGAGGTCTTCGATCCGCCGCCGTTCGACGGACTGCTGGTATCGAAGTCGATCGTGGACGGCTACTCCGACGGCACCTCCGGCAAATACAGTTCGTCGCAACGTCACCGCCTGTATCGCGAGCACGCGCGCCGATTCTTCCGCCTCGATCATGCCGATGGACTGTTGGAAATCATGGGTGACTGCGGCGCATTCTCCTACTGGAAAAACCCGGAACCCCCCTATGACGTAGACGATGTCATCGACTTCTACGACGGCTGCGAATTCGACTACGGCATCTCCGTCGACCACGTCATTTTCAACAAGAACCCGCTCGGCGCCCAAGTCCACGAGAGCGACGACGAGTTGAAGAGCTGGCAGGACCGTCAAGACATCACGCTCACGTTGGCCAATGACTTCTGGAAGGCCACGAAGGACGGCCAGGTCCGATTTACTCCGATGGGCGTCGCCCAAGGATGGAACCCTGCCTCATACGCGGTGTCAGTCGCCGAGTTACAGAAGATCGGCTACCGCCGGATCGCGATCGGCGGCATGGTCCCCTACAAGACGAAAGACATCATCGGTTGCCTGCAAGCTGTCAATGAGGTACGGGACTCCGAGACGCAATTACACCTACTCGGGATCAGCCGCTGCGAGGAGATACGAACCTTCGCCCGGCTGGGCGTGACCAGCCTCGACAGCACCTCGGCGTTCCAGCAGTCGTATAAGGATGCGCGCAACAACTATCACACGCCCGACGGCGCATACACGGCGCTGCGGGTCAAGCAGGTCGACGGCAACGTGGGGCTCCGCAAACAAATCATGGCCGGCGAGATCGACCAAAAACAGGCGCTCAAACTCGAAAGGGCGGCTCTGAGCCTGCTTCGCAAGTACGACGCAGGCGAAGCCACTCTCGACGAGGCGTGGGACGCGCTGCAGGAGTACAGCCGACTATCCGACACCACGGATCGGGGCACGGCCTATCGTCGTACCCTCGCCGACCGCCCTTGGCGCAACTGCCCGTGCCCGCTGTGTCGGGAACTCGGCATCGACATCATCATCTTCCGCGGCACCGAGCGGAACAAACGCCGCGGATTCCACAACCTATATGTTTTCCGACAGCGCTTACGCGCCCAAGTAGAAGAGGACCGATCGTGACGCGGGCAGAGACCAACTCGGCAAGGAGGATCCGGCGTCACGAGTTGCGACTCCCCGCGCTCGAGATCACCCAAGGGCCGAACCGGCGCATCTATACCTTCGCCATTGACGGCAAACACGTTGACACGATTGCGGCCGTGGCCCGTCTCCGTCGCGGTGACGACACCCAACTGCACGGTTACCAGCGTCCGGAAAGCGTGGCGCATGTCGCGGCGATCCGCCGCTACCTGGACACCGACCCCAATCCGCTGCTGCCCAATGCCATCGTGATCGCGTTCGACGACCGGGTCCAATTCCGGCCGGACAAGGCAACCGACGATCGGCCCGAGTTCGTCCGCTCCGGAACCCTCAGCATTCCGCTCGTCGGCGACGACGATCCCGACAAGCCGGGATTCATCGTGGATGGCCAGCAGCGCAGCGCGGCGATCCGCGACGCCAAGCTGGATCAATTCCCGATCTGCGTGACCGCGTTCATCGCCGATACCCACGCCGACCAGCGATCCCAGTTCATCCTGGTCAACTCAACCAAGGCGCTTCCCAAGGGCCTCATTCACGAATTACTGCCGACCGCTGCCGGGGCGCTGCCCGTGCCGCTCATGGTGCGGCAGGTGCCGGCAACCCTCGTCGAGCGGCTGAATTTCGCCACCAAGGGACCGCTGCGGGGAATGATCCAGACGCCGACCAACCCCAAGGGTCTGATCAAAGACAACTCGATGTTGCGCATGCTGGAGAACAGCCTCAGCGACGGCGCTCTATACCCCTACCGTGGCGTACGCGGTGGCCCGAACTACGGCTGCATGATCGCTATCTTGGACAACTTCTGGGGAGCCGTTGCCGAGGTGTTCCCCGACGCGTGGGGGAAGCCACCGCGCCGGTCCCGGCTGATGCACGGCGCGGGCATCATCGCGATGGGGTATCTGATGGATGCCATCTCCCACGAGCGGGGTGGCAACGACGAGGTTCTGTCGATGTCAGAGTTCGCCGCCGATCTGAAGGCAATCGCCGATGACTGTCACTGGACAGAGGGCACCTGGAAGTTCGACGACGGCGAGCGTGTATGGAACGACGTGCAGAACACGCCGCGCGACATTCACCGGCTGTCGGAATACCTGCGTACCCGGTACCGGCGTAGCGTTCGTGCGGTGCCATCGCCACGTCGCAGTCGCTGACACGGCGATACGCCAACAGGCCAGTCACACGGAGTCGGCGGCGGGCGCGCCGCCGACTCCGTGCTGGTCGCGGAACCACGTCTCGGCAGCTTCGATCATGGACGTCGAACCCTTGCCCGCCGCGTACCGGATGGGCCTCCCAGCTCGCTCCGCCTTGAGCGCGTTGGTCGCGGCATGGGCTGCGGCTCGGTCCATCACGATGAACACGTCCGCAGAACGTGCGGCAGCACGCAGCGCATCGGTTGCCACGTGATCGGCGCAGATGACCACGTCAAGGCCCGGGTGGCGTTCCCGGAGAATCCGTGCGGTACGGTCGAGGGCTTGCTCCTGCAGCGAGTACAGGGCAACCCGGGTGCCGGGACGTACGGACGATTCCTGATCGTGAACTGCTGGCAACGGTGCTGGGACGTCGAGGGCAAGGTCGAACGACGGGGACATGTCAACCGCCACGGCGAGCGCAGCCGGCGGTACCCTGGCGGCATTGTGCGGACCAATGCGCGACAGCATCGGAACGGCGAAGGTATTGAGGTTGCAGGCGGCCTCGGGGCGGTGAGCGAGTAACTGTTCGAGCAGATCCAGTCCTGTCGGCAGATCGGCGTTGGTGAGAAACGGGTCCCAGCCGGCCCGGACAAGTTCGACGACCTCCTCGTATGCCTGCACGCTGAGGCCGAACTCGACCAGATCACCGACGAGATGCACGATCCGACCGGCGCGATGCCGGTCGCCGCTGCTGTCGTGGTAGGCCCAGAGTTCGAGGACTCGGTGGCTGAGGCTACGAACGTCGCCGATCGGGGCGTCACTGGTCTTGAGGTCGCGGACCAGATCGATGCATACATCGATCCCCGGGGATAGCCGTGCGGGCCCGACGCCGTCCATTGCCTGCAGGATCGCCCGGCATACGGCGTCGGTGCCCCCGGGCACCCGCAGCTCGGCGACGCCATTGCGTTCGACGGACGCCCGCAGGTACTCCAACTGTTGCGGGCTGGTCGAATCTGAGAACAGTTGGGCCAGCCGGTCGGGCAGCGGGGCAGACTCCAGCGGGCGCTCTGATCGCCAGGAGCCGAGCGCACCGCGGATGGCGTCCTCGCCGTACTCGGCTCGGTGCCTTTCGAGGAGTGTAATGGCCTTCGCGGTGAAGGTATGGGTGGTCGCCTCCACGATGGCCGGGAGGTCTGCGCGGTCGGTCGGAAGAAGGGTCAGCAGGTCGATTGCGGCATCGAAGCGTCCCGCCTCGATGGCCTGCCTGGCGCGTTTCCGCAGGTCGTCGGCGGTTTCAGTGGTCTCTTCCACCGCGGGGCCGGGGTTACTCGTTGCGGTGTGGAGTAGCGCTGCGATGCCAGGATCGCTGGTCCAGCCAGCCTCGGCGAGCCGTTCCCGCAGTTGATCGGGCGACTCGTCGCCGGTGAGCGCCCACAACGTGTAATAGCGTGCGCCGGCAACCGAACGGATCGCGGACACCGAGTCGATGAGGCCGTTGAAGCGCGTGGCGATCGGGGCGAACGTGGCAAGATCCGGCCGGTCCGTCAACTTGGACGTTGCGAGACGTGCGAGTGCGTCGGAGGCCAGGATCGGGCGGGGAAGCCGCAGCAGAGTGTCCAGTTCGGGATGCTGCTCAAGTTCGTCCCAGCGGTCGAACGCGGCGAGCAGTTGAATCTGCAGGAAGAGTCGATTTGCTTGCGACAGCCGATGGTCTGCGGCTAGGACCTCATAGGCGGCTTGAGCGGCGTGTTCCGCACGCGCGGCGCAGGCATCGGTCAGGTCGCCGATGAGGCGTCCGATGGGTAGGGAAATGCGCGCCTGCCGCTGTGGTGCTGACCTTAACGATGCCAGCAGCGTCTGCACCGATTCGCGCACCGAGTTGAGGGCTGCTGCTTGGCTGCCGACGCGGAAGCGATAGACGTAACGGCTGTCGCCTGTGAAGGCGACGGCGGCCTGCTCCAGTGGGTCAATGCCGTTGCTGCTAGCCAGGCTTCGGCCGTCGAAGTCGGTCCAGGTTCGGCCGACGTGCGACTGCAGCAGTTCTCGGAGGGTTCGGGACTGATCCGAGGTGAACGCTAGGGCGAAGTAGTGGGTGCTTCCATCGATGCGGGCCGGTAGCACCACTGGCTTCGGAGGGTCCTCGGCGATGAGGGCGTCGGCGGTCGCCACGAACTCGTCAAGCGCGGCTACTCCGCTGCCTGGGCGAAGGGAATTGGGCGGTCCGAAGAACGAGTCGCGAAAAGATGGCCACCGTTGTAGTACGGTCAGCGTGGCGACGGGCTCGCTCATGCGAACAGGCTCATCAGTTCGGTGGTGACGGTTGCGACATGCGCGGGGTCCGTTGAAACGGTCACCAACTCGCCATTCATCTCGACTCCGCGGTATGTCAGATTCATGGATCCGTGGATGATCCAGTCGTCGCCACCGATCGCCTTCTCGTGGTCGAGCACGGTGCCCGGTACGTGTACCGATTGCCGCGGATGGAACTGAGCTTCGCTGCCGTCCCGTCGCGCCACGTCGCTAAGGCGCTTCACGAAGGCCGTCTCGGCTGGGCCAGGGCCACAATGGAAGTAGACGCTGGTCTGCTGGGCGAGAAGGGTCCGCAGGATCGCCGACAGTCGGATGACTCGGGCGCCCCACATGTTGTCCAGGACGTTGAAACGGCCGCCTCGGTTGTCCAGCAGCGGTACGTCCGTGATCCACGGTGAGGCGATCAACAGCCGGCGTCCTGGTGCTAAGAGTTCACTGACCAGCAAGCCTTGCAGGGCTTCGCTGATCAGCCGGTGCGGACGAGCCGCGAGTCGGTGGATGTGACGGGTGCTCATTGCGGTGCTTCTTCCAGTGACACGTCCACGGCCAACGTGCCGTCGCGGCGTATGGCGGCTTCGACGTGCGGGTGCACGTGCAGCCAGCCCATGTCGACCGGATGAGTGACTAGGTGCTGGAGGGCGTGTTTGAGGCGGGTGCGGTCGTCGCTGCCGGAAACCAGTTGGCAGCGTCCTGATGCCGCGATGTGTTCGGTGAGTCGGCGGACCCAGTCGGCATCGTCGACGTCGACCTCGTCGATTGGGTCGGGAAGTGCATCAAGCACGAGGGTCCGTTCAGTCAGCGGGGCTTCGGTGACGAAGCGGTTCGATGCTACGAGTGATTGCGCGCGGCGGGCCTCGGCGGTTGGCCACAACAGTCCTTGCAGTACAGATTGCGCCCACTTCTCACTTTCGCCCGTGCCTTCAGGAATCGCTTTGATGAGCGTAGCCACGATGTTGGGGTCGACCGCAAGGGCCATACAGATGCTGCGGTGATCGATCGCGAAGCCTGCGCGGACCTCGATGTCGTTCCATGCCTTGAGGCATTCTCGGATGAGATTGTCAGATTCTGGCCCGGACTTCGCTCGGAATACGCGGCTGGCCAAGGTGGTAACGGTGACGTGGGCTGGGCTCACGCCGTGGTTCGTAAGGGCTGCGACCAGGTCCTGCCAAGCGTGGAGCCGTTGATGTGTGGCGGTGCGGAATCTCTGCGCGGCATCGTCGACCTCGGGTTCCGTGGTGAGCAATGTCAACGTGTGGCGCAGTGACCGGTCGACGTCCTCTAGATCAGATGGCTGAAGGGCTGCGACCACGAGGTAGTCGAACTGCCGCGGGTCGTCGCTGATGCGGGAACTGAAGGCTTCGATCATGCCGCCACCCCCGATCATGGCGTCGCTGAGCACAAAGGTGGCGGTGGGGCCGTCACCGATCGGGTCAACGTCGATGACGGTGTCGAGGTCGGCGTCGAAGTCAGGACAGAGTTCCTGGGCGGCGGCTTGCCAGGCGGCGGCCATGGTCTGCACGAAGCGGGTTCGCAGCCAGGGAAGCCAATCGTCGTCCGGTTCCGCTGTCAGGAGGCCGACGGTATCGGCGATAGCCTGGGCGATAGGCCCATCGGTCAACGCATCGAGGAGTTGTTGCTGGCGAGGGCCTAGGCCATGATCCGTTGAATCGGTGTCGTCGTCGGAGTCGTCATCTAGTCCGATGACGCCGTCGCGGAGCAGGTCAGTGACTAGTTGTCGCCACTGGGTGGACGGCAATGCCGATAAGTGAGCCGGGGCGGTGTTGTCGCGTACGGCCGCGGCGGCAGCAGCGACGATCGACTCGGCGAGGTTTCGGGCAAGGAAGCGATCGACTGCGAGGGCATGCAGCCGCTCTCGGAGTTGGTCGACGAAGAAGTCTCGTCGGAGTTGCCGGAGCCGTTGCGGTGAACGGTGAAGTTCGAACGATGGCAGCGTCTGTGGCACGGTCATGGTGACAATCTGGGCATCGACGGTAGCGTCGTAGCCGACGGCTGCCGGTTGACCGTGCCACGTGAAGCTGTTGTTCAGTTGCTGGCGGACTCCGCCTCGCCGTGCCACGTTGGCCGATGTGTGCCTCGCGTAACGCCAGGACTGAAGAGCGCCACGGGCGGTGTGGAGATACGCCTGCACGGCGACGACGTTGCCGACAAGTGGGCCGGACCGCGGGCGGACGAGCGTGAGGCCGTCGTTCGGTTGTCGCCAGCGCACGTGCCAGTTCAGTCGGCCAATTGACGATGGCTGCACCTCAGGTGGCGGAACTTGTGGTGCGGTGATCAGGGGGCGCACCAGTGGAATTGGCCCGCTATCGCCGGCCACCTCGCCGATGACAACACCTTCGTGGGCGAGTCCCTCTTCCAGCGCAACTGGGGCTCCGTCGTCCGCTGGGTTGATCCAAAGCCCGCGACCTCGCTCAACGGCCCACCGCATGGTCACTTTGCCAGGCGCTAGTTCATTCAGGGCCATCTGGACAGCGATCGACTCGTTAGCCGCCTGGTCGTAGCCGGGCGGCGCGCTGATCGCTACTTCAGGCAGACACAGGTCGCTGAACAACGCTTTGGGGATGAACTCCGGTAGGGGTGAATCGTTCACCCACTCTTCGCGCTCAGCAATTGATTCGCCGTCGACGTATGCGGCCCAACGGCTCACCAGCCGGCGCCGAGCAGTGGGTACCGCGTCGAGTAATAGTGACCGGGGTTGCTCCCAGCACACCGCTTCGAGTTCATCCCGGCTCAACTGCAGTGAGGCCCCGACGAAGGTCATTAGATCTTGGCGGTCGGGTCCGCCGTTCATAACCCGAGTAAGTAACTTTCCCACCTCGTCGCGAAGGACCGAGGCCGTGGCATCCGGCTGAGTGAACACGATGCGGGTGTTACGGTCATTGGTTCCTCGGGCCGCCACGCCAAACTTGTAGGCTACCCAGTCGATCATGCACATGGCCGCTTGCATCTTGCGCACGGACTGATTGCCCATGGGCAGGCGCTTTGCTGGCAGATCGGGAGCGAGCAACGTTTCGTAGTCCTGGTAGGCAGTGCGGTCGCGCCCGAAATCTGACAGCACTACGACGGTCCATGGCCGTTGCGTTTGGGTACGACCGGCCCGTCCTCGCCTTTGCAGGAATGAGGCGACGTCACGTGGGGCCTTGTGTTGCAGGACCGCGCCGACGGCGGGATCGTCGAACCCGACCTCGAGCGAGGACGTGGTCACGACGATGTCCGCGCCCGCACGGACGCCGGTATCCTGCGACGACGTTCGGCCGATCGTCAGGCTCCGAGGGCCGAAGCCGAGTAGCTCGGACATCCACCAGTGCTGGCCGTCCATGTCACGTCGGTCCCAGTCGGTTACTGGCCCCGCGCCCTGCACCGTTTGCATCATGCGAAGCGCGGCTAGAGGGACGGCGCCGCGCCGCGCGTTGCCGTATTCGGTGAGCCCCTCGGCAGATTGCATCTGTCGATAGAGTCGATTGACCAGGTCGAGCTTGTCGCAGAACGCGAACACGCGCCTGCCGTAGGCGCTCAGCGGAGTCGGTTGCAGCTCCAAGATGCGACGCAACAACATGAGTGTTTGGATCGTGGTGGACAGCAGGGCAGTCTGCTGGGACGGGTCGCCCCGCAATACCGCTTGATACTCGCGTCCGCGCAGCTCCAGGTCACCTTGGTCCGGTTCGACCGTCACCACTGTGCCGTCCGCTAGGCCGCACAGCTGTTCAAAGAAGCGATCAGCGTTGGCCAGCGTAGCGCTCAAGCCGACCCATGTGGTCGGCCTGCTGAGCAGATGCCGCCATCGCCTGAGGAGGTATGCGACTTGTGCGCCATTTGTACCGTCGTAGGTGTGTACCTCATCGAGCAAGACCAGCGCGGGTTTGGTTCGAGCCTTCGGCCCAACCCCGAAGACATGCATGCTCCAGCCGTCGCTGAGGGAGCGGTTGAGCATCTCGGTCGTGGTGAACAGCAGGTCGGGTGGGCGATTTCGCATGGTGGCGCGCGTCAGGGCTAGCTCGTCGTCGGCGACCACACCGCCGCAGCTTGTGCAGGTCAGTCGCTCCTGGCGTCGCGCTCGCGGAAGATCGTAGTCCGAGAACAGCCATACCAGGTCACCTCCGCAACGGTCGTCCCCGACCCTCGTGGGGCAGGTGAGGAACGGGCAGATCCAGCCGCTCGCCGCTCGACGCCATGCCCCGTTGGGTGCTCCTTTTGGTGCTCCTTGTGAATTCCCGTTCGGGCTGTTGCCGAAGTAGGCGCCAATTCGGATTTGCCGACCGCCTGCCTCCCGCAGGCGGCGAGTCTCGTCAAGCGCTGAGGCGAGTTGGTCTTTGAGGAGTTCGTTGCGTGGGTAGATCGCGACGACTCCGACGCCATGCGTGGATGTTGGCCGGGTCGCGAGATGGGTCAGTGCGGGCAGGTAGAAGGCGAGCGTCTTGCCGCTTCCGGTGCCGGCGCTGACGATTACGCCGTGGTCGCGCTTAGCCATCGCAGCGAATACATCGGTGGTGGATTGGAGTTGGAATTCGGACAATTTTCGACGGTCGTACTGGCCGTTTGCGTCGGCCGGCCCGTCGAGGATCAGCCGGGCGGTTTCGACCTGAGCGCTGGAAAGCTGGGCGCCAGTCAGCCGCGCAGTGACAACGTCGGTTTCGAGGTTTCGCCGAGGGAATCGCCGAGGTTCGTGTCGGAAGCGGAAGTCGGCGACCAAGCTGGGGGCGGCCTGCCAGGGACGGCCGGGGAAGAGTTGGCGTAGGTGCGCCATTAGCCGCATGGTTTCGGCCATGCGCGTGCGGTATTCCTTGGGCCATCGCCGGTCCAGTTCGAATACCAGGTTGTGTTGCAGGAGTTGTTCGAGGATGTCATGAGGATCGTAGGCAGGCGCTGCTGCGCCGATGGTCTGGATCAGCTGATCCTGCGTCCAGCTCTCTTCCGTCAGACCCCAGACCAGGTGGCGTGCCTCGATGTCCTCTAGGGTGTCGAGCACATGGAGCAGGGTCGTGGTGGGATCACTTACCACTTGCGAACCCCATATCCATCTCCGCGTCCGTCCGTGTCCAGCCACTCGCGTACGGTTGCGGTAACGAGGGACCACGGTGCGCCAGCATCGCTGGCTGCCGCCTCGATGAACGTCTTGATCTCGGGCGGCAGGCTTGCCAGGCGCCGGGTGAGCTCGTGTTGGATGTCTTCCCAGTCTGACGCGTGTTGCCGCCAGCCGTCGACAGCCGCCGGAAGCTGCTCGATCGGACCGGTGAATGGGTGCGACCATGCTGCCTGGATCCGTGATATGCGTACCTGTAGTGACTCGCTACCTGGCATGGTGGCGATTGGCTGATCTATACCGTCGGGTCGGAGGTGTTTCTGTTCGGCGTTGCCGGCCTTTTGCAGGGATTGCTCGAAATTCTTGGCGATGGTTTCGGCGGAACTGAGGGAGTCCTGCACCGCCCCGGTGCGCAGCCTTTCGGTCAGGTCCTGACTGGGGTCGGTCGCCTGGGTCGCTACTCTGCGAAGGTTTGTGATAGATCTGGTCACATGGGTCGGTATTGCCGGCCGAGTGTGAGCGACTCCACGGGCGACAAGTTCGGCGTCGATGTCGCTGCACTTGGTGAGCCGTACCGTCAGGGCCTCGGCCCGGTTGCACGCTATAGAAATCGCGTTTCGTTCTACCTCGGTCTTCTTCCGATCAGCTTGGTCGGCCAGCGCCAACAGGGCCTGAGTGGCGCGACCTGCGAGCGAGCGGGGGACCAGCTTAGCCGGGTCGTTGAGCGGCTCGGTCATCCCTTGGTCAATCCTTCCAGCGTGTTCGCAAGATCCCTCAATGCGGTCTGGAGCCTGGCCCGGTTGTAGGTGTCCGTTGCTCCTGCAGCCCCATCCACCGGATCGCGGAGGGATTGCAACAACCGATCACACAGGTGCCAATACTGAAGCATCTCTGTGAGCATGGGGATGGGGTCGGACGTTAGTTCCCAGACTGCGCTTGGCGTTGGTGGGGATTGGACCGCTCGCGTGAGAGTTCGAAGGGTGCTGAGCCGCTCGCCGTCTGGGCGTAGCCGGTCGTAAGCTTCTTTGCCGTCTTGGCGGGTCAGCGCGGACGCACGGTGCGCCTGCGTCACAAAGTCGTCCATGATCTTTGCGGTGGCCGGTAGGTCCTCGTCCTCGTCCTCGCTGACATAGCCGTTGATCTTCCCGACCAGATCGCGGACTGGTGCCCACATGTCTTGAGCCGCCTTGGCCTGCTTGTCATGGAAGCCGGCCAGGGCCAGGCGATCGCTCGCGTAGTCGCGGAGGTCTGCACCCAACTCAGCTCCCCGAACACTGGGTAGAAGGGATGCGAGGACGGCGCCCGCGTCGAAGATTGAGGTGGCGCCGGTGCCCTTGCGCTGGGTGAGGCTGTCCCGGACCACGGTGAGCGCTTTGAGTCGGTACAGTTCGACCGCCGACAGGAACCCCAGTATTTTCGGGTTCAGACCGACGGGGCGCTTTGGCCGGATCATGATGGCCAGGGCACTCGCCGGCGAGTCAGCCTGTCGGCCGTCAACCGAGCTCAGTACGCCCAGGATGGCGAGCGCGGCTGTGATGTCAGCCTTCGCGTCGTGCTTGGCTGCCTTGACGACCTCGGCTTCGAGTCGGGCCAGCCGGTGCTGCATTTCGAAGAACCAGCGGCCCCCGTTCGGGCCTACAGGGTCGCCGGAGACAGCTGCAAATATGCCCTTCAAGAGGACGCCGTCGCGGTCGTTGCTCCGAAACTCGATCGTGAAATTGTCCGGTGGTGCGCTGCCACCGCCAGCGGCATTTTCGATCACGACGTTGGCCGGTCTGATGGTCAGCTGTCCGATCAGAATGTTGCTGGCGGATCGCTTGACGCTCAATCCGTGGGGACCAGTGAGGAGGCGGGCGGCGAGTGCGTCGAGAATCCACCGGCGGATCTTCTGAGTTGTACTGCCGGCCAGTCGACTGCCGGCAACCCATTTGTCGATCTCTGACGCCGGAGCTGGTCCCTTCGGTGCCGGCTCCGCGATGGGTTGGATGTCGCTGTCGTCGTCCGCGGCCAACTCGGTCAATGCAACGCCGAAGACCGCGGCGATCGGCAGCAGTCCGTCGTCGGCGGCCGGCGGGTTCGCCGCATAGAAGGCGCGGAGGCTGATCTCGGCTTGCGCGCTGTTGGACTGCCGGGCGATCGTGTCGCGCAACTCGACGGGTACGGACATGCGGGTGGGTGTGAGGCTGGCACCAAATCGCGCCGACGGAAACCGTCCCGGCGTCGAAAGCTCAGCTTCGGCGATGGCGAGGGGCTCCCGGATCACCATGCGGAGAATGTTTCTAGGGTCGAAACTTCGCGGGCTGGCCAAGGCAACGAGGTGGTCAACTGCGGCCGAGTTGAAGGGGAACAGTCCATATCCCTCCCGTGTCACCCCGAATACAGGGTGACATCGGTCGCGGTACACGCAGTCGGTGCATTTGTTCGGCGTCGGCGCCCCGGTGCTCGCCGCCGCCGCAAGTTCCTCGCGGCCGACCCTACCGGCGTTGAGGTACCTACCTACGAACGATCGAAGGTCGCCCACGTCAACCGCGGCAAGATCGACGTCCATCGTGTAGTGCACACCGCGCTCAGCGAAGGTGGCATAGCGGTCATCGAGGTAACCGGTGGTGACAGCGATGACAGCTCTGATCCGGCATAGGTCGTGGCGTGCCGGAATTGTCAAGGCTTGGGCGAGTTGCGCGTCGATGCCGTGGAGCAGGACCAAGTCTTCGACGAACAGAACCAGTTGTTGGTTGCGGCGGGCCAATTCGCCGCGAACGTCTTCGAAGACCTGCAAAAGATCGGTGGAACTGCCGGTGAACACGTCAGCGGCGGCTCGTGGGAGGTAGTAGTCCAGGATCGCCGCCGCCGCGGCGCGGAAGCTGCGGTTCATAGTGAGATCGCGGACCCTACGCTGTATGTCCGTGCCGGCGTCGAGAAACTCCTCGGGGTCGACCTTGAGATCAGCTTCGGTAAGGTGCAGATCTTCAGCGTTAACGTCCCTGCCGGGTTCGTGGCCGTCTTTGGCGAGTTTCGCGATGCGCTCGATCGGGCCGCCCGACCGCGAAAGCTGTTGCTTGAACGTGTAGTCGCCGATGAGCCGCGCGACGCGTGCCCGAATCTCGGCGAGGTCGGAACCGGAGAGGTTTTGGATGATGGGGGTGTCGTCGAATTCGACCAGCCGGTGCAGGTGATTGAGCAGGGCGAGCATCGCCTCAGGCACGGTCGTCACGCGGGACGCGGCCCGCGCCAGGCTCGCCCGCAGAGATGTCGCCGACGGTGCGTCGATGCCGTCGATCACCTGTTCGATGATGCGCCGCAGCGAAGTGTTCCGCTTTTCGATGTAGACGATGTGCCAGTCGTTGCGTGGCGGCGTGTGCACGCGCAGCCAGCGGACGAAGTGGCTCTTCCCCCGTCCGGCGATTCCTGTGATGAACCGGATCAATGGCTCGTTCGAGACCAACGGTTGGCATAGATCTGCGAGAACTTCCGCTTCGGTGACAGGTTCCCGGGCACCTCCCTTCGCCACCCGGGCTAGTGGAACCGTTTGGTGGACGGCGCTGAACACTGCGTCGGCGGCGGGATCTCCGAACTCGAGACCGCCGGCGTCGACTTGGGCAGCCACCTGGATCTCGGCGTTGGACCAACAGGGGGGAATCGGCGTCGCCGTCACGGCCGCTCCTTTGCTGATCCTTGCGGATGCCAATCGATGTGAGAGATCCGGATGGACTCTGCGTTTTGACCCAACGCCACGGTGAGGGCATCGGTGTCGCTCTCCGCCGGAGGAAAGGCTAGATGGCCGTCTGCTTCCAATTGTCGTAACGACACCGACAGGCCTGGCGAGAGCTCCTGACCGTCATCGCTTTTCCAACGTGACCAGGGACCGCCGTCACTAATCGGTAGGACTTCGGCGCAGCGCGCGACAAAATCGGCCGCTCGGAATCGCTGGGCCGGCAGTTGGGCCAGGTCGTGCCGCAGTGCCTGGCTGGCGTCGGCGACGAGTGACCGAGGGCTGAGTGGCTGGGCGAGGCCGAGGTAGGGCGCCCATCGGCACAACGGCAGGAACTGGGTTGAGTTGGTCACCGGCCAGTTCTTCTTGAGGGGGCCGAACTCGCTGGCCTGCGCCTCGGCGAAGTGGCGACCCTGGCCCGTTTCAAACTCGAACGGACGTAGTGGTTCGCGGGCGGCGAACAGGACCCCCATCGCTTGGACGAGGTCTTCCACCTGGGCGGCGACGCTATCCCGATTTGATGCGGCGACGCGCCAGATCTGCGATCGGAGGGCATGACTGAACGACGTCGGGGTAATTGCGTCGGCGCTGCGCCACAGGTTCAAAGCTGTTTCGCTCGCTGCGACCTCGGCGTCATGCTGTGCGAGGAACCCAAGTGAGATCAATGCCGCTAGGGATCTGTCGGCGATGATCCTGCCGCTCTCCGCGGTGTTGTCGGCGTCAGGGTCGTCGTCCTTATCACGGTCCAGTGGCCTCATCGTCTCGACAAGTCCTTCGGGAGCCACTAGGGCCAGCAGTTCCGCCTTAGGGCAGCGGTTTCCCCGGTGCGCGATGACAGTTCGCGCGAGGTAGCGCATGGCCTCAGGTAGGATGTCGGGCGGATTGAGCAGCGGCATGTCAGATCTTCCTCAACACGTCTTCGATCTCATAGCTGGGCGTCCACGCCTCGTGGAGGAACTGTTTCGGATTCACGGGGTCGCGGCGGTCCGGGGCCGTCAGCACGACGCCGAGGGGTTGCTTTGCCAAGCGTGACAAGGCCCGCATCAGCACCGCGTCATCGACCGATGAGTCGATAACCAGCAAGGTGGGCACCCGCCACGGTGTGTCCAGTTGTCCAGCCCAGACGTGGATGTCGTCGCGCCACCACGGTCCCGTAGCCCGTGTTCGCCACTGCCTGGCCTCGGAGGTCGCGGTGGCGACGATGGTGATGCCGCGGCGCAGTAGGCGATCCACCAGGGTCTGCAATGCCTCGTCGTTAGGCGTGTTTATCTGAACGCTCATCCTGCCGTCGGTGGCAAGGTGGCGCAGGTCGTCGATCGCCTCCGTCCGCAGTTGACCTGCCCAGAGGGTCGGGTATGTCGGAACCGGCGTTGGTGGCGTCCCGGTACGACGGCAGTGCGGACAGCCACCGCACGCCACCGACACCGGGAACTGGTTTCCCTGGTCGTCGCCGAGACGGTAGTGACGGGCGAGGTACCGGTTCGTGCACTCGTCGACTCCGTTGATCAGACCGGTCGCGGCGGTGAGGCCGGCGTTCGCCGCGTCGCGGGTTGCCCGCTGGCTGGCGGTGAACCGCGTCCGGAACGTGTCAAAATCGTCGAGGTCACTGTGCTGAACCTTCACAACGGCCGCCGTCCGTTGCGTGTCGAAGAACGCCTCCACCTCGTCGTCGCCTGCATCGGCGGGTACCGCGGCCGGCAGCGGCCACTGGCGCTGGATCATGCCGGCCCGGTCCATGGCTGCCAGCGTCTGCACGTTCCAGTAGATGTTGGTATCGCTCGCCGGGTATTTGACGTTCGCGTGGTCGGCGCGCAAGTCGACGGTGAGGTCGTCACCTGACCACCGCCCCTGGCGCATGCCTTGCCATCGCGACCACGCTAGATCGGGTCCGATAAGCCGCTCACGGGCCATTTCGGTCGCCACGGCCATATCGGCGGTGGTCCACAGGACCAAGGACGCGGCTGCGCGTCCGTCGCGGCCGGAACGTCCCACCTCCTGGTATAGCCGGTCGACGGATTCTGGCACACACAGATGCACGACGCTGCGAACATCGTCGATGTCGATGCCGAGCCCGAAAGCTGAGGTCGCTACCACGATGTCCAGATCCTTGTCTGGTCGGCCCTCCAGTCGCAGACCGCGGACCGCAGCCTGCCGGGTGCTGGGCTGGGGATTGCCGGCGATCTCGGTAACGGCTGTAAATCCGGCGTGTGTCAGCCATTTCAGCGCGGTTCTGGTGTTGGTCGATCGCTCCGACATGTGCAGCGTTGTGTACACCAGGGCAGGTCGAGGCAGGTGGCGTAACGCCTCGACCAGTCTGTTGCGTTTGTCGGACTCGTCGGCGCACTGCGCCGCCCACCATGCGGGTTCCGGTCGGGTCGCTTGGCCGCAGATGAGGAGGCGTTGCCGTCCGGGGAACAAGCGTGTCAGGGTCGTGAGGCCGTAGGTGTCCAGTGTCCCGGTGAGCAGAACGGTGGCCGGTTGCCGGCCCACGGGCGCTGTCTCAAGCAGCCTCTGGCGTAGGCCGGCGAATGTTTGAAACGCCGGTCGGAAGGCGTCGCCCCATTCGGCGACGATGTGGGCCTCATCCACCACGATGAGATCGAGTGAGCCGCTCGAGGCGGCCTCGATTAGCGGCGCGGCCAGAGTCGTGCACGCCGCTTCGGGTGCGGCGATCGTCAACCACTGCGACCCTGATGCGATCCCGGCGCGAATGTCGTGCTTGGTGGACTGATCAGCCGCCCCGAAGTAGGCGAACTGGGCTCGGTCGTCGCCCACCAGTTTCCGCACTCGGCGCTCAAGATCCAGGGCTAGTGACACTGTCGGCACGACAATCACGGTTTGGCGCGGACGGTTTCGTAGTGCCCGGGTAAGAACGACGTCGCTCTTACCCGATCCGGTCGGAAGGATGCAGATGACAGTGTCACCGGAGCCGGCAAGGGCGGCTGCCCGTACCGCGTCGCGCTGTCCCACGGTCTTGGCACCGGCGTGCTTCATTGTCTGTTGATAAAATGGATCAGCGGGCACGTCGGCGTCAAAGCGTCGCATTGAGCGACGGCTTGGGGCCTCGTCGGGTGCGACGGTGTCGTAGTGATCGAGCCAGGTGGGCTTCCATGCTGTCGGCCGCACCGTCGTCCCGGACTGCATGAGTCCGTGGCCAGCCCAGACCGCCGGGTCCCAGTCCTCCAGGGGCGTTCCGGTCAGGGTCAGCGCCGCATAGTCGGCCGCGACTAGACCGGTACGGATCATTACGGCGAGGTCGGCCGGTGACCCGTAGGTTGCCAGTCGCCGGTCGAGTCGCCGGTCGCGGGCACGCAGGTCGTCGAGCGTGATGCTTGGCGTGCTCACGCGTCGGGCCCGGTCAGGAAGACGACCCCGCACGAGTCGATCGCCAATTGCGGTGCTGCGACCGCGGCGGCGACTGCTTCGAGCACACGAGGATCGCTGGCGGTGTCCGCGCCGACGCGGAGCCTGGCCTGGACTACGGCTTCCTCCTTCGTGCGTAGGGCTTCTGTCGCCGAGGCCGCGGCTGTCGTGTGGTGCAGAACGCCGGGGCGATTGGCTGCCAGGCGAAGGGCCTCGCGGGTAGCTTGTTCACACAGATCGGGCCAGTGCAGGAGACGGACGAGTTCGTCGAATCGTTCGGGCCGGCTGCCCAAGTTCACCCCCTCGATCAGGTCGAGTGTCCGGCAAACCTGTTCGGGTGGCTCACCATGGTCGGGACGCCACCACACCGTCTCGGCGAGAGGCGGGAACAACTGCCCAAGCCGAACAGTTGCAGCCCTCGCCGCTGCGGGGTCGGCAGTACGCAACTGGTCCACCGGCTCGGAGTCGGCCGCGACGACGACCCGAAACATGAATACGACGAGCACGGATCTCGGTTCGCGGTTCGGCTGGCAGACCTCGATCGCGAAGACTCGCCCTCGATCGTCCTTCCGCGCCAGGTCTGCGAACCGATCCATGAGCGGTTCACCCCAGCGCAGCAGACCGACGCCGTTCGTGGCGGCCGCCCGCCGGTGTGCGTAGCGCCGGCGCAGGTTATCGGGGCCGATGCTCGTCACATCCGACTCGGTAAGGCGTGGCGGGTGCTTGGAGCTGATACCGAAGCGGGTTGCGGTGTCGCCGATGTCCTCGGTGAAGCCAAGCATTTGAACCGCGTAGCCGCGGAACGCCGCGAAAGCACGGTCAGCCATGTCGGCCCTTCTCATGGCCTCGGCGAACTCCGTGTCTTCGGTGCGGTCCTCGATCGCGTCGAGGAGGTCTTGTCCTTCGATCCGGCGTCGCTGCCTGTCTAGCTCGTCTCGCCGGGCACCCGTGCGCTTACCGGCCTCAGCGAGGCCTTGATCAATGGCGAGGGCAAGAAAGTCCCTTTCGACCTCGGGTACCACATATTGCAGGGTCGCGGTGGACTCTCCGAACAGGCTCAGCCCTTCGTCCAGGGCTAGGCGCCATCCTCCGAGGTTGGCGTCCAGGACCGCGGTCTGCTCGCGGAACGCCGCAGATCGCACCGGTGCCCTTGCCGAACGTCCCGGCTGAGCCCACCGATCGAATCGGCCTAGGCGCTGCTCGATGCGGGCGACGCTCACCGGGAGATCCAAGTGCAGGACCTCGTCGACGACCTGCAGGTTGATGCCTTCCTCGCTGCCGCGGTCCATGACGAGCACTCCCCGGAACGGGCCCGCAACGAACCGGCGTGTCGCGGCCGACCTTTCCGCGACGCTCATGGTGGACAACAGGCGCACGACGCGGCCGGCGCCGAACTGGGCCTCCAGGCGGTCCGCTGCGGCGGCAGCGGTCGCCGGGAACGAGCACGCCACAGCCGTCCGACGGCTGCCGATGCCAAGCCACGCCCACTCGATCATCGCGGTAAAACGATCGGCCGCCGTGTGATGCGCGAGGATTGCCTCGATCTGCGCTGCAGCGGAGCGGCCCAAGGCGGTGCCCGATAATGCCTGTAAAGCGGTCCGTTCCCCATCGTCAAGGTCGTGCCCAGGTTCCTCCCGCAATGCCGCTGCGAGATCGGCCAGAGCGATCACGGGGGCCATCGCGCGACCCAGGACTGTGCGAAAGACTGCCTCGGCGTCCGGCTCTGGGAGTGCGGCGAGTTCGTTTCGAAGATCCTCGATCAACGTGAACACCTCGGGCCGCCGTTCGTCGGGATCCGTGAGCAACCAGTCAGGTCCGACCGTACGGCCGCGGACGGGAAACAGCCGTGCGAGGGAGGCGCTCCGGCGGGTACGGATCATGCGGCGGTGGATGCGGTGCGTCTCCGCGAGTTGCATGCGTACCCGCCGGCAGCGGCTGCGCACCTGGTCGGTAAGACGATCGGCTATGAGCTGATCCAGTAGGTCGAGTTCGGTCTGGAGCCACTTCTCGTCCGGCAGCAGCCTGCGCAGCGCGGCGATCGGCTCGGCGAGAAACATTACTGGCGCGTCATCGCCGAGCGCCGCGAGCGCCTCCCCGAGATCGTCGCGGATGTCGACTCGATGCCGGAACTGTGCGAGGCCGTCGAGGGGGTACGTCGACGGATCAAGAAGGTGGAGCATCCGCAGGAAGCCGTCTTCGTTCGACCGTACGGGCGTCGCTGACAGCAGTAACAGGCTGGACGCGGCATGGCTCACGGCGCAGAGTTGCCGATAGGCCGCGTCGTCGCCGCCTGGGGCAGCCGCGGTGAGTCGATGAGCCTCGTCCACGATGACGGCCATCCGGCTGACCGGGGCAAGCGTCGCAATGTGGGAGTGAGGGTGGACAAGCACTCTTCCGGGAAGCTGATCCACCCGGAACTTCGACCGAAGCTCGGCCTTCCACTGCTCGGTCAGGCCATCGGGAGCCAACACAAGCGCCTCACCGCTACAGTCGAGCAGGAGTTGGCGCAGGACCATGCCCGCCTCCACTGTCTTCCCTAGTCCGACCTCGTCGGCGAGGAGGTATCGCCTCACCGGATCGGCCAGGATGCGACGGGCAGCTCCGACCTGATGGGCATGGATATCAACGCCGGAGGACCAAATACCCGCCAGCCCCTGAGCAGCGACACGCTGACGCAGGACATCGCCCACGAACGTCGACCTGCGGCGATGCCAGTACCGGGTTTCCACGGTGCCGGCCTTCAGCAGATCCACGGGATCGCTGACTGACCGTGACCGCAGCACGTACATCTGGCTAACGGCGACGTATTCAGTACATCCGTTCGGAAAATCCACCATGTACCGTGCGTCGCTCGTGTCGAGCGAATCAACGAACCCAGCGCGCCACAAACCGTCGCGACGGCACCACACGCGCTGGTGCCTCTCCAACTGAACCGGCACGAATGTCGTGCCATCGGCAGGCACAGCGATCTCCTCGGTCGTCGGCCCGCCGAAGAACCGCACGACGCCCGTGCTCCGGTGAAGCTTGCCAATGCCGAGCATCGGGTGGCGCACGAAGATCTCGGTTGTGACCAAGGCACGATCAGTCAAGGCCATCTACCGCCTTGGCGGGACGGCACGGCAATAAGCAGAGGCACCTCCACCTCCCGATCGTCATCTTGAGCACGTAGAGCCCCAGTCGACGGACTTGTCGGCCTTGACCTGGACCCACGTCGTCACTGTCAGCGTCGCGACCCTTACGTTGAGCGCTGAGAGCCTAGCAAGGGCGTACGACACTTTTCCGTTGCCGACCGGTCGAACGGGTCCACATCGGCACTATTTGCGGTAGCAGCCTGAAGTACGGCACTGACCAAATGATTCACCTTTTCGGTTCGAGTCTCTACGCGAATCGCGCAGGCACAGAGGGCCGGCCGGAGCAAATGAGCCATCCTGGCCCGTCATCCAGCGAGGGTGGAACCGCCGAGGACAACGCCGGACTCACGGCTGCATGCGCGACCATGTCGGCAAACGTTCGGCCCATCGCCAAACCCAAGCGGATTCTGAAGGGCTTGGAACTGCCCAAGACTCAGGTAGGGCATGCGCCAGTTGCTGCTGACGGTCAATCACAACATCGCCCATGCCCACGGCCGGCCGTATCTGGATGAGTCGAAGGCCATCGCCGGGCAGCGCACCATCGCCCTCGACCAGACCACCATCGCTGCGCTGCACCGGCGTCGGCCAGGCTCACCCCTGGCCGCGCACGTCGAGCTGAAGACAATGCAGGAAACACTCGATCACACCAGCTATGCCTTCACCGTAGACACCTGCTCCACCGTGCTGTCTGAGCAGGCACGGCAGCCAGCCCTAGACGAGTGATGACCGGGGTTACCTGCGTGGATGGGGGTGGCTGCGGGGTGACGGGTGAGGGTCTCCATGATCGACGTTGCTGAGCAACGATGACCATGGAGGCCATGTGCACGTCGATTTGGAG
>NZ_JBHTBJ010000047.1:0-50799 GCF_042664765.1 Paractinoplanes rhizophilus
TTCTCCGCCTCGACGGCGTCACCTCGATCGCGCCAGCCTTACGCCGAAACGGCCGAGACCCCTACCGATCCCTACGACTCCTAGGAATCACCTAAAACGGTCATACTTCGACCTTGCGAAAGCCCTGGCAAAGAGGGGCCGTCGGATGGCCTCAGACCCTACATTTTCAGACGGTCGACCGTCGGAGGTTCCGTGAAAGGGATTGGTCAGACATTCGTCAGACTCGCCGACAGATGGCAATCGTCTGGCTTCTCCGAAGTGCGCAAATCATCAAAGGATCATGGTTGTCTCTGCAAGACTTGCCATCGGACAACTGCTGCAAGAACAGTCCGTTTCGCATTGGCAGGTCAGTCTACAGGCGGGGTCGTTGCCCTGCAGCAATGTGGAGGATTCATGAGTAAAGAACCCAGGGCTTTTGCGCGTCGCGGAGCCCAGGCGCTCACCGCCGCGACGATTGCCGTGTCCGGTGGAACCATTTTTGCTGGCCAAGCGCAGGCAGTCCTGCCAGTGCCTACCATCACCAAAGCCTTCGTAGCGGGTTCCACCTCCAACAAGGTGGTCACCGCGGGTACCACCATCGAGATCACCGGCAGCGGCTTTACCGGCATGGTCGACAACCAGGCGGACTCAGCCTGCAACGTCGCGCCCGTCGCCTACCCGGGCACCAACTCGGGCTGTTCGCAGGTCCGGTTCCTCGGCGCCAGCGCCAGCAACACAGCCGGCTTCGTCCTGGCGACGCGGTACACCGTTGTTTCCGACACCAAGATTGTCGTCTCCGTGCCGTCCATTGCTGTCGGCACCGGTTCGGCGGCAGGAGACCCGGCGCTGGGCACCGGCTCAGTCAAAGTGCAGGTGGTCAACACGACGGGAACGGGTACCTCGAGCGGTATCAGCGTTTCGACTGCAAGCGAGCTGTTCTACCGCGAGAAGCTGGTGGCGAACTACAACGGCACTGTTGTTGCGAACCCAAATGGCGGCGGAACGTTGACCGTTCCGGTCACCGGCCTGCCGTCGGGCACAACATCTAGCTCATTTACAAAGGAGAACATTACCGGCTACGTCTACAGCACAGTCGCGGGTTCGCCGAACGTCTCCCTCACCTCGGTGAGCTTCAACGACGCCAGTAACGTCAACGTCACGCTTCCGCCCGGGGCTCCGGCCGGCAATCTCGTCGGCATCATGCTCGTCCACGACGGCATCACCGGGACAGCAGACGCCAATTCCCTGACCTACCCCGCGGTCATCTCGAAGATTCAGGCGTGCACCGGTACGGCGGCGACGGCTGCGGCCACCTGGGTGGCGGCGACACCAGGCCAGCAGTCCGCTACGCTGCCGGACTGCACCGACTCGGCGAACATACCGTCGACAGCGGGAACCTACTACATCAAGGTCACAGGCAAGGGCCTCACTGGCGCCACGGCATGGAGCGCCGACGGAGCGGGTGGTGCCGTCGCCGAGACCTGCGTCACCGCCTCGGACACTGTCGCGTACTGCAAACTCGTCGTCACGACCGCACCCACCTCGGGGGTCGCGCCGTTGACGTTCACCCCGGCCGACCCCGACAGTACCGGTGACGCGACCGCGCCGATCCTGGTTCCGACGGGGGGTTCGATCCTGGTGTACAACACGCTGATCTGACGGACAAGACCAACTGACGAATGCCCGGGCCTCAGGGGCCTGGGCATTCTTTTGCCCGCGTACGAGAAAAGGTTGCTCTCCATTCACCGTTGGAACTGGCCACCAGAACACACGCCGACGGGCCGACGACTCTACCGGCTCAGGCGATTCGAATCCCGCTCGGCGCCGGTGCGCTAGCCGCTTGACATCTATAGGAGCAGCGTGAGTTCGCCGACGTGAGACACGGCCAGATATCCACCCTTTCCGCCGAAACAAGTCTTGAAAGCGCGCAAGGATGACGGCTGGGAAAGTGTGCGGCCCGAAACGAATGATGCGAGGGAAACCAATGATACGGATGAGGATCAGGCACACCGCCGATAGCCGTCACACCCAGCGGTTCGCCATCGCCACCTTGTTTCTCTTCCTCGCCGCGGGAATCGGCGGGTGCGGCAGGTCAGCGTCGAAGGCTCACGGTCCGGTGCCCAAAGAGCAGACAGCGTCGTCCAAGCCGGTCACCGGGCCCGCGGCCCGGCCCTCGATCGCGCCATCAGCCCAGGGGCCGTCCGAGAATCAGAAACATCGAGCGACGGCCGTGCGGAAGGCGGCCTCGCTCGGCCAGATATCCATCAAGTCGGCCGTGCCGCGGATCCAGCGGCCAATCAAGGACCTTGTGGAATCCGAGCCGGGGTAGCTTGAGAACCGGCCGCTCTACGATGCGGGTGGTCTCGGCGAGGTCGGACCTCACCGGACAGCGCGAACTGGCATGGGTCGGCGACGAGGGGGAGCCGATCGGCAACGCACGGTGCACGCAGCGCATTCGGCTCAGTAACAACCAGACGGCGACCGTCCGCCGGAACCTCCTGCTTTGCTGGCGAACGAGCAGCGAGAAGAGCGTCTACACCGTCGCGGTAGATCTGGACGGCAAGCCGTCAAGAATCAAGAGCGTGGCTTCGATCGAACGGCAGTGGTCCAAGCTGGGTGAGAACGGCGAAAGCCGTTTCCGACCGGAGCGGCAGAGCTCGTGATAAGGAGTTCGCCTCCTCTTGGTCGGACGAATGTTTTCGGCCGGCCGCCATTCATCGAAATTGCTCACTCTAAGCCATCAGCTCATCACTTTTAGTTACGCTTCCGGCGAGACGGCCCGCGGACCCCAAACGAGCGTGGGCCCGGAAACCCCGACGAAGCGGCCAACGACGGCCGTAGGAGGACCTCGCATGAGTAAGTCCAATCCCAGTACCAGCCGGTGCAGTGTTCGCGCCGGCCTCGCGTCAGGAGCGGCACTGAGCGTCGTGGTCGCCGCCGCGATGTCCGCTCCCGCGTACGCGGCGGGCATCAGCGTCGCCACGAACCCGCCCGCCGGCCCCGAAGGTGAAGCCACGTCCATCACGGTCTCGGCGGCCAGCGAGTGGTTGAACGGCGTCACTTCCCCGTTCGTAACCTTCTCCATTCCCACCTGTCAGACGACGTACAACGCAACAGCGCAGACCGAGAAAGTCGGAGCGGACATCACTACCACGGTGGGCAACGTGCTGTCCACGAATACCCGGAAAGTCACGAACAACATGCTTGCGGTCACGGTGCCGGCCGCGGTCGTCACGGAGGCGGCGAACAACGCCCTCCAGAAGTGGAACGTGTGTGTCTACCAGAGCAGCGATACCGGCGCCGCACAGATCGGCTTCGGGTCCTACAGCGTCGGCGTCAAGGCCACGCTGGACTCGGTGACGCCGAACAGCGGTCCCTCAGGCGGCGGCAGCACCATCACCGTCACCGGCGGCGGCTTTCCGACCACGGTGGGTACCACCGGCATCAAGTCAGTGACGATCGACGGCGTTCCGCTGACCGGGATCAAATCGCTGGGAAACGGCGCCTTTTCCGCGGTCACTCCGCCGCATAGCGCCGCCCGCGACCTGACGCTCGCTGTCACGACCCCGACCGGCACGGTGTACATGCAAAATGCGTACACTTATCAATTCGGCGTCGCTGCGGCGCCGAACACCACGCCAAACGAGTCCAAGTTCGTCGACCTGGACGTCACCGGCTCCGGCTTCCTGAACTTCGACTTCAACGGCGCCCCTGGTGATGCCGGCGCCCACATTTATCTCTCGCAGGGCCCCTATGATCCGGCCCCCGACGCCGTCACCCCGACAAACAAGGCGAATCCGGGTGTGGCCGAGTGCTCTGACGTCCTGGTGATCAGCGACAACGAGGTCATCTGCCGGCTCCACATGCTGGCCCTGGACCCGACCAACACGGAGTTCCAGCTCCGCGCAGCCCGGACGATCACGACCGGCAACGCCACCACTGTGGCACCCGATCTTCTCACCTCCAACGACCCCGCCATCACCTTCTCCGCAGAGGACCTCGGTATGCCGGTGACCCAGGCGGGTAACCCCGAGGTTGCCGCCAACAGTACGATCATCAAGGTCATCAGTCCGACACAGGTCCAGCTTTCCGAGGACCTCGTCGATGACGCCGTTACAACCGCCGATGTAGTCGTCGGCGCGCCACGGGCAGCGATCGCTGCGACGGCTGGAAACGGCGACACGACACTCACCGCAGTTACCGCTGGTACGATCACCGCGAATGACATCGGCCGCCCACTGACCCCGGCCGGCAACATTCAAAAGGGAACCGTAGTCACCTCGGTATCGGCTCCCAACGCAGGCGTAGTCACGGTCGGCATTTCACGGCCGACGGGCGGCACAGTCGCTGCGGTCGAGGTCAACGAGAGGGTACAGGTGCCGGACGGTGCTTACACCCTTACCGTTGTCAACAACGGCACTCTCGATGCCCAGGACACCGATGCCCAATACAACAACTCGATCATCTCCAGCGCCGCCACATTCACCGTCGCTGACTACTGACCGGCGGACCTGACAAACCCCTACGCAACAGCGGCCCGGACCGGGTGGTCCGGGCCGCTGCCCGTTGTGTTCTCGACCGACGCGTCGCTCATTCGCCCGCACCGCCCCCCGGCGCCGAGCGCCCGATTCACTCGAATGCCCGTATCCTCCGGCGAGACATCACTTCAGCCGTCCCCACTCCCGGCTGATGATCGAGCCGATCACGTCTGCGTCGGGCTTGCCTTTCGGAGATACAGCGAGTGCCACGACGCTACGGTCGGCCGAGGTTCGCCAGCACAGCAATACCGTCGGAATCGTCCGTGCCGACGCGGCGTTGCTGAAACGAAGTCGCTGCGTGCAACGCGCCTTGCCGACCACTTCGCCGGCGTCGGCGGCCATCAGCAGATCCTGAGTGCCGGTCAGGTCGCTCTTCGCCGTCGTGATCCGGATCGTGCCGTTCGCGGTGTTCTCCGTCCGGGTCGACAAGCCCTCGATCGGACCACCCTTGGCGGACAGCGGCCGCTTGAGCGAGACACCGTCCTTCGCGGCCTTCTCGCGGGCCTCCTGAACCTCTTTCCTCACCTTCGCGGCATCCGTCGTCGGCGCGGGCGCCGTGGTCGCGGCGGCCGAGGCCGGCCCGGGCGAAACGGCCTGGGCGGCGGCCGTGGGAGTGACAGCCGAGCCGGCGGCCGACGGAGCTGCGGAAGCGAGGCCGGGCGTACCCGACGCGGATGCGCTGATCGTGCCGAGCGGGCCCACCTCGGAGGTCGCGGTCGTGTCGTTGCCGCTGGTCAGCTGGGTGGTGAGCAGGTAGCTGCCGCCGCCGAGGACCGCGGCCAGGCCGATCGCGCCGGCCAGCGCCTGCCTGCGGCTCAACCGTGACCAAAAGGCCGGCGCGGATCGATGGACGCCGTCGTCGCCGGGCCGATCGTCGTCGTGAACAGTCATGTCCCAATCCCTTGATCGCGCTGTCGGCCCGCCCGCGAACGGGGCGGACCCCGAACCCTCATGGTCGCAACCAATGGGACATAGCGGGCCAAAACCAGCAAGCAGTCGCTGAGAGTTTCCCGAGAACTCGCAACCCAACGGCACCCGGCGAATCCCCAACTAGCGCTCAGCGCGACCGACGTTTGTCCTCGACCCCCGGAACGTGAGTGAGGACAGCGATGAGGAAACACCTGCGCCGGTACGCCGCGGGCGCCCTGACCGTCGGTGCGATCGCCGGCGGTGCCGCCCTCGGGCTGCCGACTCAGGCGGCGGCCGACTGGCAGCCGGTCGTCAGCGGACTGAGCGAGAGCGCCCAGCAGATGCTGCCGGAGAGCGTGTCGGCGGCGAAGCCGGTACGGGTGGTCCGGACCTCGATCACCAAGGGCAAGCCGGTGGTGGAGGTGCGCACGGCGACCGATCGGGGAACCGCGGCCGAGCTGGTGAAGGACGCCCAGCAGAGCAAGGGCGCGGTCGCCGTCGAGGTCGACTCGGCGGTCACCGCGCTCGACGTGCCGGCCGGGACCGACCCCTACCGTGCGCAGCAGTGGGACTTCGGCAAGCTGCACGTGGCGGACGCCTGGCAGCAGTCGACCGGCGCGGGTGTCACGGTGGCGGTGATCGACAGCGGCGTGGACGCGAGCCACCCCGACCTGGCCGGCCAAATCCTGCCGGGTAAGGACTTCGTGGCCGGCACCGAGGGCACGAGCACCGACCCCAACGGTCACGGCACGCACGTGGCGGGCACGATCGCCGCGCTCACCGGGAACGGCACGGGCGTGTCGGCGGTCGCTCCGGGAGCAAAAATTCTTCCCGTACGGGTGCTCGGCGCCAACGGGACGGGCTGGACCTCGGACATCGCCAGCGGGATCATCTACGCGGCCGACCATGGGGCGAAGGTCATCAACATGTCGCTCGGCGGGCCAGGTCAGTCCACGACGATGAGCAACGCCATCGCGTACGCCCGCAGCAAGGGTGTCACGGTCATCGCGGCGGCCGGGAACGAGCGGCAGGACGGCAGCCCGGTCAGCTATCCGGCGGCCGACGCCGGGGTGATCGCGGTGGCGGCGACTGACGCGGCGGACAAGGTCGCCAGTTACTCCAACCAGGGCAGCTACGTCGACGTGGCGGCGCCGGGCAGCAACATCCTGAGCACGGTGCCGGTCGCGAAGGGCAGCTACGCCAGCTACAACGGCACGTCGATGGCGACGCCGCACGTGGCGGCGGTCGCGGCGCTGATGAAGGCGGCCAACCCGGGGCTCACCCCGGACGCGATCGAGTCGGCGCTGGAGAGCTCGGCGGTCGACCTCGGCCCGGCCGGGAAGGACACCGATTACGGGTACGGCCGGATCGATGCGCTCGCCGCCGTGACCGCGGTCGCCCCGGCCACGAGCGCGCCCACCTCGGCGCCCGCAACAACAACGGCTCCGGTAACAACAGCCCCGACAACAACAGCCCCGACAACATCAGCCCCGACAACATCAGCCCCGACAACCGTGCCCACCACGGCCCCAACGGCGAACCCGACGCCGACGCCGAGCAAGACGGTCGTCCCGACCCCCAGCAAAACGGTCATCCCGACGCCCAGCAAGACCGTCACGCCGAGCCCGAGCAAGACCGTCACCCCCACTCCGACCAAGCCGAAGGTCCGCCCGGCGATCCGGGTGGCCGCCTCGACGTCGGCGCCGGTCTACGGATCGACCGTCCGGGTGACGTACACGGTCACGGCCTCGGGGAAGCCGTACGCCGGCAAGCCCGTGCGGATCGGCGTGGCCCTGCCGAAGGGCAGCTTCGCCTTCACCGGCGCGACCACCAACTCGGCCGGCGTGGTGACGTTCACCCGCAAGGCGACCGGCAACTTCCAGGTGAAGCTCCTGGTCCCGGCGTCGGCCACCACGCTCGAGGCGACCTCGGGGGTCAGCGCCTTCACGGTGCGGACGCAGATCAGGGTGACCTCGCCGGCCAAGCGCACGCTCAAGGTCGCGCTGACCGGCGCGACCGGCCAGCGGGCCCAGGTGCAGCGCCTCGACCGGAGCCGCTGGGTGGTGGCCAAGACGGTGACGGCATCGGCCGCCCAGCTGAAGGTGACCGGCCTCAAATCGGCCGCCCGGTACCGGGTCGTGGTGCCGTCGACGGCGACGCTCAGGGGAGTGACCAGCCCGATCCTGAAGATCCGCTGATTACCGGCAAGGTGCGCCCAGAGCGCTCGCCCGCGCGCGCACCTCGTCGGCCCGGCCCGCGTCGCCCAGCACGAGCAGCGTGTCGGCGAGCGTCTCCAGCCCTTGGGCCAGCCAGTACGGCGAGCCGATCCGCTGCCAGATGGTGACCGCCGCCTCGGCCCGGCCGCGCGCCGGCCCGGCGCGGCCCACCTCGAGCTGGGCGTTCGCGAGCAGCCAGAGGGTGGCGGCTTCGCCCCAGGCGTTGCCGTGCTCCCGGTACACCCACAACGACCGGGCCAGCAGCCGGCGCGCCTCCCGGTGCGAGCCCTGCCGGAACAACGCCTCGCCGAGCCAGCAGGCCGCGTGGGTCTCGTTGAGCCGGTCGCCCAGGGCGGAGCTGACCCGCATCGCCGCCCGGAAGCGCTCGGCGGCCGCGTCGGGGTCGCCGAGCACGCGGGCCAGGTGGCCGAGGCCGCGCAGGGCTTGCGCTTCGCCGGGCCGGTACGCGGCCTCCCGGCTCAGCCGCAGGGCCCGGTCGAACAGGTCCCGCGCGGGCTCGAACCGGCCCTGTTCGAGACGCACGATGCCGGCGCCGGCCAGGGCGTACACCAGGCCGTTGACGTTGCCGCTGCGGGTGGCCGACGCCAGCGCCCGCTCGAAGTGCGCCCACGCCTGGTCGTACCGGCCGAGCAGGCGGTACAGGTAGCCGAGCCCCGAGACGACCGCCGCTTCGTCCGGCGAGCCGTCGTCGATGGCGGCCTCGAAGTGGGCGATCGCCTCCGCGTACCGGTCCTGGATGGTGTCCAGCTCGCCCAGGCTGCGGTGCAGCCGGCGCTCCGTGCCCCGGTCGCCGGCCGCGACGGCGGCGGCCAGCGCGTGGGTCTGTATGCCGCGCCATTCGTCGAACAGGCCGCGGATCTGGAAGAACGTGGTGAGCGCCGCGGCCAGCCGCCCGGCCGGCTCGGTGAGGCCGGAGGCCAGGCTGTCGCGCAGGGTGGCGATCAGGAAGGCGTGCTCGCGCTGGAACCAGGCCATCGGGTCGCTGATGAGACGGTCGGCCTCGGCCCGGGGCAGACGCCACTCCGCCGATGCCGGCCGGCCGTTGCCGAGGAAGTCGGCGCTCAGCGCCGCGTCCGCCCGGTCGGCCAGGTCGAGCGTGGCGGTCAGCAGCCGGCGCAGCGCGTCGGACCGGGCCCGCGCGCTGTCCTCCGCCATCGCCCGCTCGTGCGCCACCAGCCGCACCAGGCTGTGCACGCGATACCGGATGCCCACCGAGCCGGCCGACACCACCTCGACCAGATGCGTCTGGTGCAGGTGGTCCAGCAGGTCCTCAGCGTGCTGGGACGACACGTCGAGCAAAGCCGCCAGCGTCCACGCGGCCATGTCGTCGGCCCGCAGCAGGCCCAGCCACCGCAACGCCCGGCTCGTCTCCGCATCCAGCCGGCGGAAGCTGAGCTCGATGCTGGCCCGCACGGCGACGTCGCCGACCGTGAGCTCGTCCAGCCGGCGCCGCTCGTCGGTCAGCGCCCGGCGCAGCGGGCCGAGCGACCAGTGCGGGCGGGTGGCCAGCCGGGCGCCGGCCACCCACACGGCCAGCGGCAGGCCGGCGCACAGGTCGACGACCGCCCGCGCGTCGTCCCGGTGGGCCGCGAGCCGCTCGGCCCCGATGACCTCGCCGAGCAGCGCCAGCGACTCGTCCGCGGTGAGGGTCGGCAACGCCAGGCGGATGCCGTGCAGGCCGGCCAGGCTGGTCCGGCTGGTCACCAGCGCCGCGCAGCCGGGGCCGTTGGGCAGCAGGTCCTGCACGTGCCGGGCATCGGCCGCGTCGTCGAGCACGACCAGGATCCGGCGGTGCGCGAGCAGTGTGCGGTACAGGTGGATCCGCTCGGTGCGGTCGTCCGGCAACGCCTGGCCGCGAACGCCGAGCGCGCGCAGGAATGTGCGGAGCACCTCCATCGGATCGGCCGGCTCGCGATGGGTGCCGTGCAGATCGGCGTAGAGCTGCCCGTCCGGAAAGTCAGCGGTCGAGACCTGGTGACCCACGCGCACCGCGAAGCTGGTCTTCCCGGCGCCGGCCGGCCCGGTGATCACGATGGTGGCCGGTCGCCGCTCCGGATCGCGCAGATGCCGCTGGACCGCGGCGAGTTGCGCGTCCCGCCCGACCAGCCGGGGCAGCGAGGCGGGCAGCAGGCAGGGGGCGCCGACGTCCGGCGCCGGGCGTTCCGGCCCCAGGCGTTCCGGCCCCAGGCGGTCCGGCCCCAGGCGTTCCGGCCCTGGGCGGCCCGGCGCCGCGGGCACCTGCCGGCGCAGGATCGTACGTTGCAGCTCCTCCAGGTACGGCGCGTCGAGCCCCCGCTCGTGCAGCAGCGCGATGCCCTCCCGGCACACCTCGGCCGCCGCGCTGACCCGCTGCTGCCGGTAGAGCGCCAGCGCGAGGAGCCGGCGCTGGGCCTCGTCGAACGGGTCGTCGGCCACCGCGCCGGTCAGATCGCCGGTCGCCTCACCGTACCGCCCGAGCCCGAGCATGGCCTCCGCGTACGCCCGGCGGGCCGCGCGCCGCAGCTCGGCGAGCCGGGCGATCCGCGGCGCCGCGAACGGCCGGTCGGCCACGTCGGCGAACGCCGGTCCGCGCCACAGCGCGAGCGCGTCGCGCAGCGCCTCCGCGCTCGCTGCCGTCTCGCCCGCCCGCGCCAGCCGCGTTCCCTCTTCGACCAGGCGCTGGAAGCGGCCGGCGTCGATCCGGTCGGGCGCGATGCGCAACTGGTACGCGGTGCTGCCGGTGCCGACCGTCGCCAGCACCTCGCGGCCACGCCCCTTGCCCGGCGCTAGCAGGCGCCGCAGGTTGGCCACGTGGCTGCGCAGCGTCGCCATGCCACCCGCCGGGCTCGGCTCCGCCCAGAGCAGGTCGACCAGCCGGGTCGCCGGCACCGCATGGCCCGCCTCGATCACCAGCACCGACAGCAGAGCGGCCTGTTGCGGGCCCAGCCGCACCGGTTCGCCGGCCCGGAGGACGCGCAGTGGGCCGAGTACGCCGACGGTGAGATCGGCGGCGGCCTCTCCGAGCTCGCGAATGACGCTGCCCCCCGGCTCAGCCTCCATTGACGAGCGTCCATTGTACTTGCACGCGGCTTGCACTCCGGCGCTCCACCATCGAGATCGCTGACTTCCGACACAGCGAGGGGATCGCCGATGGCCGATGAGATGGTGCGCCGGGCGCAGCTCTTCATCAACACGACGTACGAGGGCGTGCCGGGCATCCCGCAGCTCGACGTCGACGGCAAGACCGGATGGGCGACGATGTACGCGCTCACCCGCGCGCTGCAGCACGAGCTCGGCATCACCGCGCTCTCCAACAACTTCGGGCCCGCGACCCTGGCCGCCCTGGAGGCCAGATTCCCGGTTCTCGAGTCCGGCGCCCCGGGCAACGTCGTCCGCATCGTGCAGTCCGGCCTGTACTGCAAGGGCTACGACGGCGGCGACATCTCCGGCCTCTACGACGAGCGGACGGCGGCCGGGGTGGCCGACATGAAGACCAACATGGGCGTCGCCGGGGTCTATCCGCGCGGCGTGGTGCCCAAGGTCTTCAAGGCGCTGCTGACGATGGACGCCTACGTGCTGATCGAGGGTGGCGAGCAGTCCGTGCGCTCGGTGCAGCAGTGGATGAACGCGCGGTACGTGAACCGGCGGAACTTCTTCGTCGTCCCGTGCGACGGGCACTTCTCCCGGGACGTGCAGAAGGCGTTGATGCTGGCGATCCAGTTCGAGCTCGGGATGAGCGACGACGTGGCGAACGGGGTCTTCGGGCCCGGCACCCAGTCCGGCCTGAAGGCGAACACCGTCCGGGACGGCTCGACCGGCGTGTGGGTGCAGTTGTTCAGCGCCGCGATGCTCTTCAACCGCCGGGCCGGCGTGTCGTTCATCAGCACGTTCACCTCCGCGCTGGCGAGTGCCGTGCGCTCCTTCCAGGACTTCGTCAAGCTGCCGGTGAACGGGACCGGCGACTACCGGACGTGGGCGTCGCTGCTGGTCTCCACGGGCGACGCCACCCGCAAGGGCACGGCGCTGGACTGCGTCACCGAGATCACCACGGCCCGGGCCCGCGCGCTGCGGTCGGCCGGCTACCGCATCGTCGGACGGTACCTGTGCAACGTCGCCGGCACCAGCCTGAACAAGATGATCCAGCCGTGGGAGCTGGAGACGACCTCCCAGGAGGGCCTCCGCGTCTTCCCGATCTACCAGACGTACGGCGGCGAGGCCGGCTACTTCCACCCCCACCAGGGCACGGTGGACGCCCTGGACGCGATCAACTGGGCCCGGTACCACGGGTTCGGCCCCGCCACCCGGATCTATTTCGCGGTCGACTACGACGCCGTGGACGCTGACGTCACCAGCAACATCATCCCGCACTTCCGGGCCATCAAGGAGACCGTCGAGGAGTACAGCCCGTACCTGGTCGGCGTCTACGGCGCCCGCAACGTGTGCAGCCGGGTCGCGGCGGCGGGCCTGACCTCGGCGAGCTTCGTCTCCGACATGTCGACGGGCTTCAGCGGCAACCTCGGCTACCCGCTGCCCACCGACTGGGCCTTCGATCAGATCGCCACGGTCACCGTGGGCAGCGGCGACGGCGCCATCGAGATCGACAACAACATCGCCTCCGGGCGGGACGCCGGCCAGAGCTCCTTCCAGCCGGATCGGCCCGAGGAGCTGGTCGACGTCGACTTCGATGCGGGCCGGCGCCCCGCGCTGCTCGCCGACGTGCGCGCCTACCTGGAATCCCTCGGGATCCCGGAGAAGTCCACCTCGGGACTGTGGCAGAGCTACACCACCACCGAGGCGTTCGACATCGTGCTGAAGTTCGACAAGCTCATGACCAGCCTGTCGCAGCGGCTGCGCATGCGCAAAGCGCTCATCCAGGTGCCGATCATGTGGGAGATCAGGCACTTCACCAAGCAAGACCTGGTCTCCGACGACTTCGTGCGGTCCTACCACAAGGGACTGCCGGGGGTCCGGGACTGCTCGACGGGCCTGGGCCAGATCTTCGCGGCGACCGCCATCGCCGCCCGCAACTATTCCATCCGGCACGGCTTCCTCAGCGGCGTCCAGCTGGACGCGGCCGACGACGACGACATCTGGCAGGTGTGGCAGCGGCTCAACAGCGACCCCATCTACAACATCGGCACCGTTCCGCACGTGCACATCTGGGGCGCCGACGACGTCGGGGCGCCGCGCCCCAGCCTCACCTACAGCCAACAGGACACCTTGAAGGTGCTGATCAGGTACCAGGGGACGGATTCCCGAGCCGAGGAGGGCGGCCGGCAGCGGCTCGGCCTCTACTCGGTCTTCGAGTCCCACAACGCCGCGCTGCGCGCCCAATGACGGAGGCTGAGATGGCAGAGATTCGCGGCGGACTGTCCCGCCGCCACGTCCTTCGCGCGGTCGCCGGCGGCGCCCTGGCCGGCGGTCTGGTCACGGTCGGAGCCGTACCCGCGGCCGCGCTCGCCGGCCCGGTTCGCACCGGCCGGACCGGCGCCAACGGGTGGCCGGTGCGGCCCGGCGGAGGGGCCGGCGACGCCGTCCGGACGATCCGCGTGCCCGGCACCGACGTCTCGGTCGCGCTGCTGGGCGGCGACGTAACAGTGGTCCTGGTCCACGTGATTCGCCGTTTCCACTACGAGATCGACCAGTTGCGCCACGGCGAGGTCGGCGGGCATCGGGCCGCCGGCGTCTTCCCGGCGCGTCACGAGACGAACCACGCCTCGGGCACGGCGGTCGACATCCGGGCCGACTGGTACCCGCCGGGAACGCGGAACGGCTTCTTCCCGCACGAGTACGACGTCATCCGCGACATCCTCGCCGACTGCGAAGGCGTCGTGCGCTGGGGCGGTGACCTCGCGCCGGTCGACGAGTCGCACTTCCAGATCGACGTGCCACCGGGCGACGCGCGCCTGCGGCACGTCGCCTCGAAGATCCGCGGGTGGGAGAGCAGGCCGGGCGCCGGCGCCGGCGTCCTCGTCGACCCTCTCGCACCCGTACGCCGCAAGCCCGCGCTGGCCCTGCAACGGCGCCAGCGCACGAAGTAGCACAAAGTAACCAGTGGAAGGGAAAGAATGAGAAGAGCTCTGACGATCCTCAGCACCGTCATCCTCGCCACCGTGGTCCTCGCCAGCCCGGCTCGAGCGGGTACCAACGACAGCTTCCAAGTCTGCTCGCAGTGGACCAACAACGCCTCCTGCGTCGAGTTCGTCGACTACGGCGAGGGCAAGCCGGGCGGCGGGAAGAACGACGACTACATCCTCATCCACCAGTACGACCCGTACGCGGCCTATGGGGTTTGGGGTTACGCCTGGCTGGACGGCAAGTACCTCGGGGCGAAGTTCAACGGCTCGGGCTACTACGCCCCCGCCGTCGTCTGGGATCCGTTCCCCGGCGGAAACGTCAAGGGCGGTCAGTACATCGGGCTCAAGGTCTGCCCCGGGACCTCGAGCGGCCCGATTCACAACGGGCAGGACTGCCAGGAGTGGAGCCAGTACAGCAAGGACGGCTGAGCCGACGATCATGATGGCCGGGTGGCCGTGCCGCCCGGCTTTCAGCCCATGTTCGCCCACTCCCGCGAGATCACGGCGCCACCGACCGCCGGCTGCGGGCGGCCCGCGGCCCGGGTGGCGACCACGACGATGCTCTTGAACGGCGACGTCCGCCAGCACAGCAGTAATCCCGGCCGGGTCACCGGGGCGGCCGACCCGTCGGTCCGAAAGGTCTGCGTGCATCGGGCCGCCCCGACCGGCTGCCCGGCGTCCGCCACCGCCAGCAGCTTCCAGCGGGGAGTGAGGTCGAAGCGCGCCGAGACCACCCGCAACTGGGCGCCGTCCGGCCCGACCTCGTTGCGCACGGTGGCTCCGATGTCGGCCGCGGCCACCCCGCTCGGGTGGGGCTCGAGCAGCCGGCTCACCTGCGAGGCGGCCAGCTCGTCGTCGGTGAGCGCGCTCGGCGACGGCACCGGCGACGGCAGCCAGGAGCGGCGCTCGGCCGAGAGGGTCCCGGGCGGCGGGCCGGAGGCCAGGTCGATGTGCGGTTCGGCGGGGGCGGGCACCGGCGTGGCGCGGGTGGCCGGGGCGACCGACGGGGCCGGTTCCAGGGCGACCGTGGCCCGGCGACCCAGGTACCAGGTCGTTCCGCCGTACGCGATCGCACCCAGCAGCAGACCCACGGCCGCGACCGCCACGCCGGTCTTTCGCCGCCGCCGGCGGCGCTGCCGTGCCGAGACATAGATCCCGTGGTCCTGGCCCATGCCCAGCTCTCCGTAGCGGTCCGCGGTCGCCTCGATGATCTCACCTAACCTCACAAACCGCTCGAAAATGGCAAAGCGTGCGGTGAGCGCGGGCACCCGGAACCCGGCAACCAGTGGAGCGGGCAATGATCGTGCGGTTTACTCGTCAACCATGGGCATCATTTCGAGAGGCTTCGGCGGCCGCCGGCGCGAGTCGGTCCCCGGCCTGCCACCCGGGCAATATCTGACCCACGACTTCCCGGTGCTCTCCGCCGGCCCGACTCCCCGTATCCCGCTCGACCGGTGGAGCTTCACGATCACCACCGAAACCGGCGAGCGCAAGAGCTGGAACTGGCAGGAGTTCACCGCCCTGCCGCACGACGACGTGACGGTCGACATCCACTGTGTGACGAAATGGTCGAAGCTCGGCACGACCTGGCGCGGCGTCTCTATAGACACGTTGCTCGCGGACGTCGAGACTGCTGCGGACTACACGATGGTGCACAGCTTCGGCGGCTACACCACGAACGTGCCGCTGGAAGACCTGCTGGACGGCAAGGCGTGGATCGCCTATAAGTTCGACGGTGAGGATCTTGACCCGGAGCACGGAGGCCCGGCCCGGATGCTCATCCCCCACCTGTACTTCTGGAAGTCCGCGAAATGGGTCAACGGCCTGCAGATGATGGCCGAGGACGAGCCGGGCTTCTGGGAGGCGGCCGGCTATCACATGTACGGAGACCCATGGCTCGAGCAGCGTTATCAGGGCGACTGATCTGGCGGGCGGCGACCGTCACCGAGGCGCGTCAGGAGTCGCCGTCGGCGCGCACGCTGGTGCTCGACGTGCCGGACTGGCCGGGGCACCTGCCCGGCCAGCACGTCGACGTGCGCCTGACCGCCCCGGACGGGTACAGCGCGCAGCGCAGCTACTCGATCGCCTCGGCCTGGCGCGACGAAAAGTCGGCAACCGTCGAATTGACCATTCAACGTCTCGACGACGGCGAGGTATCGCCGTACCTTACCGACGTGCTCGAAGTGGGCGATCAGATCGAGCTGCGCGGGCCGGTCGGCGGCTGGTTCGTCTGGCGCGAGGCGCAGCGGCGTCCCGTGCTGCTGCTCGGCGGCGGTTCCGGGGTGGTGCCGCTGATGGCGATGGTGCGCGCCCGCGGCCTGGCCCGGGCCCGGCAACCGTTCCGGCTGATCTACTCGGTGCGCACGCCGGACGACGTGCTCTACCGCGCGGAGCTACCCCGGCACGTACGCGATGATCCCGGTTTCGATCTTTATCTGAACTACACGCGCAAGGCGCCGGAGGGTTCACCGAACGCCCCGATGCGCGTCAACGTGGCCACGATCAACACGCGCGGGTGGCCGGCCGAGTTCGAGCCGGACTGCTACGTCTGCGGGCCGACCACCTTCGTGGAGGCCACCGCCGACATCCTCGTCGCGCTCGGCCACGACCCCAAGCGCATCCGGACGGAACGCTTCGGAGGCACGTCATGAACAGGCTCGACGGAAACGCCATGGCCGGCGACCTGCGCGAGATCTTCGCGTTCGACGTGACCGCGGCCGAATACACCTGCGCGGGCTGTGGCGCGGCCGAGGCGATCGGCGCGCTGATGCTGTGGGGGCAGGAGATGGGCCGGGTGGCCCGCTGCCCGCACTGCGACGACGTGGTGCTGCGCCTGGTCCGGGCGACCGACCGCGTCTTCCTCGACGTGCGCGGCGCCGTCCGCCTCGAATTGCCCCTCGCGGGCTCCTGAACCGGCCGGCCGCCCGTGTTCCGCCAAGCCGACGCGGGCGTTCCCGCCTCCCGCCCGGCCGACCCGGCCGACGACGACCTGCTCGCCGCGCTCGCCCGCGACCGCCGCGCGGACGGGCCCGACCTGGTCGCCACCGTCCGCGCGCTGCAGGACGAGGTCGTCCGGGCCCCGCTCGACCGGCTGGTGATCGTCCAGGGCGGGCCGGGCACCGGCAAGACGATGACCGCGCTGCGCCGGGTCGCCTGGCTGATCGACGAGGGCCTGGTCGACGACGCCGAGACGCTGGTGGTGGGCCCGTCCGCGGCGTTCGCCCGGTTCACCGACGACGTGCTGACCGGTTGGGGCTACGACCGGGTGGCGCACCGCTCGGTGGCGGCCCTGCTGCCGCCGATCGAGGACGTGCGGGAGGAGTCGCCGCAGGTCACCAGGCTCAAGGGCGAGGCACGCATGGCGGGGCTGCTGGCCCGGGCGCTCGAGGAGCGGCCCGGCAGCCCGCCCGGCGAGCTGCCCGACTCGATCGACATCGACGGCCAGACCGTCACGCTCGACCCGGCTGCTCTCCAGCGGGTGATCGACACGGCCCGGGCCAGCGAGGCCTCCCCCATCGACCGGCGGATCCTGCTGCGCGCCACGCTGGTGGCCGGCACCCGCGACCCGCGGCTGGTGCTGGAGGCGGCGAACCGGCTGGCCGAGCGGCTGTGGCCGGCGCTCGACCCCGAGGGCTTCCTGCGCGAGCTGTTCGGCTCGCGCGAGCTGCTGGCGTCGGCGGCCGGCGGCGAGTTCACCGATCGCGAGATCGCGTCGCTGCACCGGACGCCGGGTGACGGGTGGAGCGCGGCCGACCTGCCGCTGCTCGACGAGGCCGCGCACCTGATCGACGGCGATCCCAAGGGCTTCGGCCACGTGGTGGTCGACGAGGCGCAGGACCTGTCGCCGATGCAGATGCGGGCGGTGGCCCGGCGGTCGGCGACCGGGTCGATGACGGTGGTCGGCGACGTCGCGCAGTCGACCGGGCTCTGGGCCCGCGACGACTGGCACGACCTGGTCACGCAGCTGCCGTCGGCGCACCCGCACGAGCACCGGGAGCTGCGCTTCGGCTATCGCATCCCGCGGCAGATCTTCGATCTGGCCGCGGAGCTGCTGCCGATGGCCGCACCGAGCGTCACGGCGCCCCATCCGGTACGCGACGGCGCGGCCGACCCGGTGATCGTGCCGGCCGACCCGGCCACCCGGGCCTCGCTGGTCGCCGCCGCGGCGGCCGGGCACGCCGAGCAGGGCCGGTCGGTGGCCGTGCTCTGCCCGGCCCGGTGCCGCAAGGAGATCGAGGCGGGACTGGACGCCGAGGGGCTCGATTGGCACTCGGCCGCCGACGACGCGCCGGGGATCGCGGGGGTGGCGCTGCTGGCGCCGCACGAGGCGAAGGGGCTCGAATTCGACGCGGCCGTGGTGGTCGAGCCGGGCCACATCCTCGACGACGATCCGCGCGGGCATCGGCTGCTGTACATCGCGCTGACCCGCTCGACCGCGCACCTGCACCTGATCGGGGCGCCCGAGGACCTGCCGATCGAGCAGCCCGTTCTGGTGGAGCAGCCCGTTTTGGTGGAGCAGCCCGCGCCGCCGGTCGCCGAAGAGCCCGCGCCCGCGCCTGAGGTCGAGCTCGACCCGGCCATGGACGAGACCATCAATCAGGTGGTGCGGGCGATGGCCGAGGCCCTGCTGACCGGCCTGACCCCCGAGCTGTGGCCGGTGGCGATGAACCGGCTCGAGCAGCTGATCAACCCGGAGCCCTAGGCCCTGTTTCGTAACCCGGCCAGGGCTGCGGCGTGGCCCAGGCGCCGCCTGACGGCACCCGCAGAACGGCCACATCCAACACCGGGATGCGACCGCCCTGCGGGCGACGCCAACCGACCCCTGGACCTCGCCTCGCACTTGGCCGGGTTACGAAACAGGGCCTAGCGGAAGCCTCCGCGCAGGCGCCGGGCGAACGAGGCCGGCGGTCGCGGCGGAGGGCCGGCTGGGCTCGGTGCGGCCGGGCGGGGCGTGGCCGGGCGGGACCGGCCGACCGGCCGGTCGTAGTCGGCCGTGGCGATCGCCTCGACGATCTGCCCGTCGCCGAAATTCTCCGAGTCGGGGATCGAGGCGACGTAGCCGACCAGGATCCCGTTGCGCATGATCTGCGCCTCGAGCCCGGCCGTGCCGTCGTTGTCCCAGATCGCCTCGCGGCCGTCCGGCAGCACCACGCGGATGCCGTACTGCGTGATGCCGGCCTGCGGCAGCTTGACATGGGCGAAGACGTTGCGTGCCCGAAGCGTGTCGACGACCCGACGTGCCCGTTCTTCTTCCATGTGAAGACGGTAATGCGATCAACTGTGCACATGCTGAGGGCCGCCTGTGGCGCCCATGAAAGATCGCCACGAGCGGTACGCGCGCGACCACTGCATGACATAGATGCAGGTCACATCGATGGATGTTACTACTTCGTAACGGGAAAATCACGACGTATCTTTTCCCGCCCCCTTGACTTACTTTGCGGTAACCGGAGCGCTTCGGCTTCCCTCCCCCACGGACCGGAGGCCATCCGATGAGCAAAGTCCTCGGCTTTCTCGTCACCGTCTCACTGCTCACCCTCGGCGTCGCGGCCCCCGCGGCGGCCGCGTCCTCCGTCGACTACGTCGCGCTCGGCGACTCCTACTCCTCGGGCGTCGGCGCACCCGGACAGACCGGGCTCTGCCTGCGCAGCCCGAACGGCTACCCCGCCCTGTGGGCGAGCCGCAACGCGCCCAAGTCGTTCACCAACCTCACCTGCGGCGGCGCCGTCACCGGCGACGTCCGGAGCCTCCAGGTGCCGTTCATCCCCGGCGGCACGGATCTGATCAGCATCACCATCGGCGGCAACGACGCCGGCTTCGCGCCGACCGTGCTGAGCTGCCAGGTCTCCAGCGACGCGACGTGCGTCCAGAAGGTCGCCGCCGCCGAGGCCGACATCAGCGCCACCCTGCCCGCCAAGCTCGACGCGACCTACGCGGCGATCCGGGCCAAGGCGCCGCAGGCCAACGTGGTCGTGCTCGGCTATCCCCTGCTGTTCGACACGTCGTCGTCCTACTGCGGCCTCGCCGGCATGAGCCTGACCAAGCGCCGGGCGCTCAACCAGGGGGCGCAGGTGCTGGACGATCTGATCGCCCAGCGTGCGCGGGCTGCCGGGTTCGGCTTTTCCGACGTACGGGACGAGTTCGCCGGCCACGGCATCTGCGCGTCGGCGCCGTACCTCAACGGCTTGACCATCGCCCCGCCGCAGAACTCCTTCCACCCCAACAAGAACGGATACGCGTACGGCTACCTGCCCGCTTTCGCCGGCGCGGCCGGATAGCGAGCGGCCCGGCGCTGGGAAAGCGACAGCGCCGGGCCACACACTACCGATTTGCACCTTTTCCGGGACCACCGATTCCTCCCGGGTTTGGCAGTATCTACGCCCATGGTTCGCCTCTACTCGCTGTTCGTCCTCCTCGACCTGGCGCTGCTGGTCGTCGCCCTGATCGACTGCCTGTCGGCCGAGGAGTTCGCGATCCGGGCCCTGCCCCGGGTGGCGTGGGTGTTCATCATCCTGCTGTTCTCGCCGGTCGGCGCGATCGCCTGGTTCGTGGCCGGCCGCCCGGCCCCGCCGGTCCGCCTGAGCAACGGCACGATGTGGCGGCCCGGCAACGGCTTCCCCGAGGCGGAGCGTCCCCGTCAGCGCGACGCCCAGCTCGCGCCCGACGACGATCCCGAGTTCCTGAAAAACCTGGCCACCTCACTGCGCGAGGACGAGTCGATGATGAAGAAGTGGGAGGCCGACCTCCGCCGCCGCGAGGAGGACCTGCGCCGCCGCGAGACCGGCGACAAGGAGTAGCCCCGGCAGAATGGGCCGGGTGACCGGCCCCCGCTTCGCGCTCTTCCCCTCCATGGGCGAGTACCGCGTGTACGACGACCACGTCTACGACGCCTTCGACGCGTGCGACGACCGTCATCGCGCCTACCGCGACGCCATCCGGGCCGCCGCTCCCGGCAAGGTGGTCCTCGACATCGGCACCGGCCGCGACGCCCTGTGGGCCATCGAGGCGGCCCACGCCGGCGCCCGCCACGTCTACGCCATCGAGGCCGACCCGCACTTCGCCACCCGCGCCGCTTCGGCGGTCGAATCGGCCGGTCTCGCCGACCGGGTCACGGTCCTGCCCGGCCTCTCCACCGAGCAGGCGCTGCCCACCCGGGCCGAGGTCTGCGTGTCCGAGATAGTCGGCAACATCGCCACCGCCGAGGGCGCGATCCCCGTCCTGAACGACGCCCGGTCCCGCCTCTGCACCCCCACCTGCCTCTGGATCCCGTTCCGCATCCAGACCTTCGCCGCCGCGGTCGACCTGTCCGCGGCCGCCCCGCTGCGCCTGGCCGCCGAGTCGCTCCCCTACCTGCACGCCATCTTCGACACCACCGGCGCGCCCTTCGACCTCCGTCTGTGCCTGGCCGGCCCGGCCGCCGACACGCTGATCTCCTCCTGCGCGCCGCTGGAGTCCGTCATCTTCGAGCCCGAGAGCCGCCCGGAGGCGGACGGCCGGAGCGAGGTGACGCTCCGGATCGCCCGGACCGCCACCATGACCGGCGTCCTGCTGTGGGCCCGGGTGGCCCTCTCATCCCGGGGCGGCCGCGAGGTAGACGCAATGTCCGGCGACACGCGCGCCTGGGCCCCGGTGTACGTGCCGCTCCCCGCTCCAGCCCCGGTCACCGCCGGCGACCACCTGACGCTGACCCTGACCCGAACCACCAGCGACGACGCCATCCACCCCGACTACGACCTGGCCGTGGACGGCCGCCCGGTCTGGCGCAGCCCGCACCACGGCGGCCCGTTCCGAGCGACACCCTTCTACCGAGCGGTCTTCCCGGCGACCTGAAAGGTCTCGCCGCGCCGGCCGTCATCCCGTATGGCCTGGTCGCCTTTGCCGAAGTCCGGACATGCTGGTGAAATGCGCCGGCGCGAACCTCGGAAACGGCGATATCGGCCGTCCGTGGGCAGCCTCCAGCGCAGCGGCGGGCTCCGGGCGAAGCGGGTCGTCCAGCTCGCCGGCCAACGGCGTGAATCGAGCACAATTGTATTGTTGAGCGTCTGCTCACCGGGGCGCACGGCGTCGTCTTCGCCAAACGCCCCTTTCCCGCAACCAGTTGCGGCATGTATTCGCCGGGCACGCCGGGCCGACGCCACCGCGACAACCGCCTCGTCGAGTGCCGACTCGGATTTTGTGGCTCGGCCACCGGCCCCGACACCGTGCTCCGGCCGGCCTTCCGCCGCGCCCAGCCCCGCGACCCGTTCCGCCACGGCGGCCTCCGGCTCGACCTGCTCCGGCACGGCCCGCTCCGGCACGACCTGCTCCGGGTCAACCTGCTCCGGGTCGACCTGCTCCGGCACCGTCTGCTCCGGCATGCTGGGCGTCGACTCTGACGGGACTGCCGGCCGGCTGGGTGCCTGCTCGGACGTTCCGGACACGGACGCCTGCGCGCCGCGATCGTGCCACCCGGCGGTCAATTCCTCGTCGCTCGGAATGTGGCCGTAAATCGAGCGCAGCTTCCGTGCGTGGCGTTGTGTCATACCCCATTCGCGATGCCGCTGGTGCTCCCGGCGGAATTCCTCGGCCTCGGCGGAATAGTTGCGGCGCCTTGTCGTGTCGCGCATCGTCGCCAATTGCGCCGTGGTGAACAACTGCAGCTGCCGCATAAACCATTTTCCCGCAAACCCACCTGGCCCAGCCAACTACTCGATCATCCGACTCGGCAATAAGTTTCACGGAATCCGAAGGCGTCGCGGCGTTCAGCTAACTGGTGAACGAACGGACAAAAGACCGCAGGCTTCCGCCCCGCACTCCGGCCTCCGCTCGGAGATCGGCCTGGCGTATTGGGTGCGGTGGGCGAAGCAGGCGTGGGGCCTTACGTCCCTGTGTGGACTGTTGCGCCTTAGTTAAAGAGGTTAATAAACTCCGCGGGATAGTGAGCGATCTATCCCGGGAGGGCTCGTGAGGCGATCTACCACTGTGGCGCTGGCTGCCACGCTGATGCTGGCAGGAGCGCAACCGGCGCTGGCACATGGCCACGGCGGCCTTGGGGCGACGGTCAGCGGCACCTACTCGACCGGGGCCGGGCGCGCCTGGGCAAAGCTGCCGACCACGCGGGTGGGCCAGGACCGTGGGCAGGCCACCGACGCGACCGTGGTGATCGACCCGAGCGCGGTGAAGCAAGGCTACAGCGGCGTCGGCTTCTCGCTGGACGAGACGTCGGTGTCCAACCTCTGGAAGCTGACGCCGAGCGAGCGGGAGAAGGCGATCCGCCTACTGGTGGACCCCAAGACGGGCGCGGGGCTCGACCGGTTCCGGCTGACGATCGGCAGCCCGGACCTGATCGAGCACCTGCCGTTCTGGTCGTACGACGAGCTGCCGGCGGGGGTGAGCAGCGACTTCGGGCTCAAATACTTCTCCATCCAGCGCGACGTCGACCTGCACATCGTGGACACCGCGCGGCTGATCCTGAAGTACAACCCGAAGGCGACCTTCTTCGCGTCGGCGTGGAGCGCGCCGGCCTGGATGAAGACGAACGGCAAGTTTCTCGGCGAGGTGGCGCTCAAGCCGGGCAGCACGACCGAGCACTACCAGGTCGGCAAGCTGCGCGACGACTGCATCGACGTGTTCGCGCGGTATTACGTGAAGTACCTGCGGGCGTACGCGTCCAAGGGTGTCAAGGTCGACGCGTTGACCCTGCTGAACGAGCCCGGCATGGACGTGGTGTATCCGGCGATGGACATCAGCGTCGAGCAGCAGCAGAAGCTGGCGGTGGCGATCAAGCGGGAGACTCGTCGCGCGGGCCTGAGGACCGAGCTCTACGTGCACGACTTCAACTTCTGGGACTGGCGCGACCCGAACAGCACCGCCACCAAGAACTACTACCGGATCATGAACGACCCGGCGGCGCGCACGGCGGCCGACGCGATCGCGTTCCACCCGTACTGGGGCGATCCGACGGTGATGCGCGACGCCTACGAGGAGTTCGGCAAGCCGGTGCACATGACCGAGACGAGCGACCTCAACCCGGCGACCGTGCTCGGCTATTTCCGGCTCGACGCCGGCTCCTACGTGCTCTGGGCGCAGGCCACCGACCAGGACGGCGGCACCCTGCACTGGACCGACAAGCGCGACAACAACGTGGACTGGGACGAGATCGCCGCGACGACCAAGTGGCCCGATCGGCTTGTCAAGGTCAACACCGACACCCGGACCTTTTCCGTACGCGATGAGCTGTATCCGCTGGGACAGTTCGCCCGCTACCTGTCGCCCGGGGATCGTCGCCTGGAGTCCAGCGCGACCGAGCACGGTGTCAGCAACGTCGTCTACCGGTCCGGAAACGACTACAAGGCGATCATCGGGAACGCGAACCCGGTCGCGTCGAGCGTCCGCGTGATCCTGGGCGGAGAAAGTTTCGTGGTGTCCGTGCCGGCGGGTGCTTACGCCACGTACACCTGGAAAGCCCGCGGCCAGAAGCCGCACCGCAACCACGCGCCGGTCTTCGCGCCGGTCGCGCCGGTGCCGGCGGACCAGTACGTGACCACGTCGTTCCGGCTCGGCGCGGCCGACCGGGACCGGGACCGGCTCGCCTTCTATGCCACCGACCTGCCGGACGGGGTGACCCTCGACGCCCGCACCGGCGTGGTCACCGTGCACCCGACCACGGCCGGCACGCGGAGTCTCACCTTCTACGTCACCGACGGTAAGGCTCGCGCGGCCACCACCGTGACGCTGACGGTGGCCCCGCACGGCGCGCCGATCGGCGAGAAGGTCGAGGCGGAGGCGTACGTGGCGCAGCACGGCTGGACCGAGGGCGTCAACTTCATCGAGTCCAACGCGGCGGCCAGCGGCGGCAAGAACGTCGGCTGGACCGCGCCCGGCAACTGGCTGCAGTATCGCCTGGACGTGGCCACGGCCGGCGCCTACGACCTGGAACTGCGGGTCGCGAACGGGACCGGTGCCATGGCCTCCGACGCGGTGTCCCTGCGGGACAATTCGGATACAAAGCTGGCCACGGCTTCCGTGCCGGACACCGGCGGCTGGGGCAGTTACCAGTCGGTGCATGTGCCGGTGACTCTGGCCGCCGGCGACCAGGTGGTCACGGTCTATTGCGAGACCGGCGGCTTCAACCTGGATTACTTGCGCCTCTCGTAAACGGTGCGGCCCGGCTTGCCGCCGGGCCGCACCTTTTCTCAGTCCAACAGCTCGGTCACCGTGCCGGCCGCGACCGTACGGTTGCCCTCCCGCACCGCGAAGCCCAGTCCGGCCTCGAGCGCGATCGGCTTGCCCAGCGTCACGACGACCGCGTCGAGCGTGTCGCCGGGCATGACCAGGTCGCGGTCCCCCAAGTCCATCCCGCCGGACACGTCCGTGGTGTGGAAGTAGAACTGGGGGCGGTAGTCGGCCGCGAACGGGGTGTGCCGCCCGCCCTCGGCCGCCGTCAGCGCGTACATCGTCGCCTTGAACTTGGTGTGCGGCGTGACGCTGCCGGGCACCGCGACCACCTGGCCGCGCTGCACCTGCTCGCGCTTCACCCCGCGCAGGAGGATCGCGGCGTTGTCGCCGGCCTCGGCCTGCTCCAGCGACTTGCCGAACATCTCCAGCCCGGTCGCGACGGTGCTGACCGTCGGGCCGAGGCCGACCACCTCGACCGGCTCGCCGACCCGCAGCGTGCCCCGCTCGACCTTGCCGGTGACGACCGTGCCCCGGCCGCTGATCGAGAGGGTGTTCTCGATCGGCATCAGGAACGGCTCGCCCAGCTCCCGTGGCGGCACCGGCACGTAACTGTCGACCGCGTCGAGCAGCTCCACGATCGAGCGAACCCACCGCGGGTCGCCCTCGAGAGCCTTCAGGGCGCTGACGCGTACGACCGGGACCTCGTCACCGGGGAAGCCGTACTCGCTCAGCAGCTCGCGGACCTCGAGCTCGACCAGGTCGAGCAGCTCCGGGTCGTCGACGGCGTCGCTCTTGTTCAGCGCCACCACCAGGTACGGTACGCCGACCCGCCGGGCGAGCAGCACGTGCTCGCGGGTCTGCGGCATCGACCCGTCCTGCGCCGACACCACGAGGATCGCGCCGTCCACCTGCGCCGCACCCGTGATCATGTTCTTCACGTAGTCGGCGTGGCCGGGCATGTCGACGTGGGCGTAGTGGCGGTTCGGGGTCTCGTACTCGACGTGCGCGATGGTGATGGTGATGCCGCGCGCCGCCTCCTCCGGGGCCTTGTCGATCCCCTCGAACGCGACGTACCGGTTGGTGGCCGGGTCGCGGTCGGCGAGAACCTTGGTGATCGCGGCGGTCAGGGTCGTCTTGCCGTGGTCGACGTGCCCCATCGTGCCGATGTTGACGTGCGGCTTGGTACGGATGAACTGGCTCTTCGCCATGGTTTTCTCAGTCCTCACTGGATGTAAGGCAATTCGGTGGTACACACCCCGTCGCCAGGCGGGGCGCGTCAGAACCCGCTTCGCGCATGCGGCGGCCACCCTTCCCCGGGGTTCTGCTGCCGGTGGGGAAGGGTCAGAGTCGGGTATCGGCGCCGGGAAAAACGCACACGGGAGCCACCGCGAGGGGCAGCTGCGGACCGTGGGCGAACATGCGGATCACGGTAGCCACCAACGTTTCCGGCCGCGAGTTAATTTCCTTTCACGCCGGCGCCGCCGCCCCCGTCGTCAGCCGAGCTGGTAGAGGATGGCGCCGTCGATCTCCTCGCGCGTGATGCCGAGACCGTCGACCGGGCGGTCGGGCACGCCCTCCCACTGGCTGCCGCCCAGCCACTCCGGCAGCACGACGACCGACCGGATGCCCTCGGCCCGCAGCGCGGCGACGCTGGCCCGATCGGGGAAGGTGGTGCTCTCCGCGCGGATCCGCTGCTGGGCCTCCGGCTCGAACGTGATCAAGCCGTTGGGCACGCGCGGGAATCCGTTCGTGGTCCACAGCATGACGGACATCTCGAGGCTGCCGTTGCTGGGTAGCACCAGCGTCGGCTCGTGCGCCACGCCCATCGCGGCCGGATAGCGCAGCACCTCGGGATGCTCGGTGCGGTTGATGCCTTCGACGGTGACCGCGACCAGCGGGATCAGCAGGAGCAGACGCAGCACGACGAACTTGCCGCGGGCCAGCAGCGCCCGCTGCCCACGGCCGGGCCAGGGCGCGACGGCCCGCGCGCCCGCGGCGAACGCGCTGACCGCGCCCGCGGCCAGGATCGCCAGCAACAGGCTGCTCCACAACGTCATGCGACCGGGCGTGCGCAACGCTATCCAGCCCGGCAGGTGCTTGGAGAGGGTCAGGTAACCCGGGTCGCCGTGCCCCGGCAGGGTCGCACCGAGCGTGAGCACCACCGTCACGGCGAGGCCGAGCAGCAGAAGGGCGCGGTGGCGTGCCCGGAAGACCGAGAAGGACATGCCGGCCGCGGCCAGGATGATCAGGGCCAGGCCGGGCAGCAGCGCCATCTCCGGCGGCCAGGACAGCTGCTCGCGTGCCGCGGCGTACCGGTCACCCCACAGCCACGAGCCGTCGGGCGCGGTGAGCAGGCCGCGCCAGGGCGGTGAGTACATCTCGGTCCAGGCCAGGCTCCGGTCGGCCTGGGGGTGGAGCTTCACCACCAGGAGGTAGGCGTATCCCATGTACGCCGTGACGGCGCCGAAGGTCAGCCCGCCGATCACGTCGGCGGCGAGCAGGCGCCGGCCGAAGCTGGGCCGGCCGCGCCGCCACCAGGACCAGGCGTAGCCCGCCACGGCGGCGAGGCAGATGGCGAGCAGCACGTACGCGAACGCGAGCCCGATGGCGAGCCCCAGCGTGACCTGCCAGGCGCCGACCAGCCAGCCGGCCAGCGCCCAGCCGGGATGGTGCCGTTCCGGGCGGTGACCGTCGCGCAACGACCAGCCGTGGCCGCGGGCGATCATCGCGAGGCTCAGGGCGATGCCGCCGCAGGACAGGACGTTCAGGTGGCCGGCGTGGGCCAGCCGCCACGGCGCGTAGGCCCAGGCGACCCCGGCCACCGCGGCGCCGAGCGGGCGCGCGCCCAGTTGGCGGGTGAGGGCGTACGCGCCGACGAAGGCGAGCGCGTGCAGCAGGACGTACAGGATGTTGTAGCGCAGGATGGCCGCTTCCATCCCGGACCCGATCAGGCCGAACGGCATGTAGCCGAGGACGGTGTCGGTGAAGGCCAGCGAATGCGGGTCGGGGTAGAACGTGTTCGAGTCCCACAGGTGCATCGGGTTGTGCAGCAGCGCGTTCCCGCCCCACGCGATCTGCCAGGCGAACAACGACGGGTCGCCGATGTCGCCGGGCACGGTGTGCCGGGGGTCGCGCAGCGTCGGCCAGGTCAGCACGACGGCGAGCGCCAGGCCACCGAGGATCACCAGGATCCATTCGCGCCGGGACCAGAGCCGGTGCCAGGACCAGAGCCGCCGCCAGGACCGGAGCCGTTTCGGCGCGTTCGGCGCCGCGACGGTCTCCCCGCCGCTCTCGCCCGCGCTCGGCGCCCGGGGGGCGGGCACGACGGCGACGGTCTGGGTCTGATGCTCGATTTCGGCCACCCGGGCCCCCGGATCTTTCTCGTACGGTCACCGCCGCACCAATGCGACGCACAGCGCCACACATTGTCACATCTCAATGCCCATTAGTCACCGGGTCGTAGTGATCTTCGCCATCCGGTCCGGGCGAGCGCTCTCACCAGGCGAAGGTCGAGCCCTTCGCCGTGCTCGCCACCGTCCGGCCGTCCCGGACGTACCGGTAGGACATCACCACGGCGTATTTCCTGCCCTTTGCCGGATTCGCCGCGGCCGGTCCGCATCCCTGCGTCGCCGCCTTGCCGCCGAACGTCAGGTTCCCGCACGTCTTCGGCCCGGCCACGGTGCGTCCGCTGCTCGCGTCCTGGAGGGCGACGGTGATGCTGCCGGTCCCGCCGCCGGGCGCGGTCAGCGCGGCCTGGTACTGGATGTCGCGGCCGAGCATCTGGCACGGCTCGGGTGCGAGCGGCAGCCGCGTCGCCATGTCGAACGCGATCGACTGCGCGCATTGCCACGGCCCATAGGCCTTCGCTTCGGGTTGCGGTGAGCGAGGCCTGGTCACGCTGGGTGCGGTGGCATTTGATCGTACGGGTGACGGAGTAACCAACCGCACGGCGTCGGCGGGCGCCTGATCGTCCGGCTCGGGCCGCGCCGCGGCGCTGGTGCCGGCGCCCGGCTTCGGTTTGCCGGCGGCGACCGGCCCGCGGTACGGCCGGGCCGAGGCGGTCGGCGCCGCGAGGATCGGCGACTTCTCCGGCGCGGCCCGCTCCCCGCCCGCGTCCGGCCGGTAATTCCACGCCGTCGCCGTCACCGCCGCCGCGATCATCGCGAGCGCGATGATCGCCGTGATCGCCCGGGGCCGGGACCTTCTCCGGTCCGCTTGCTTGGCCGCGCCGCGGTCCGCTTCCCCGCCCGCTCTCCGGTCCGCATCCCCCGCCGCGCTCCGGTCCGCTTCCCCGGCCGCGCTCCGGTCCGCGTTTCGTGGCAGCGGCAGCAGGCTCACCGCGTCCGGGTCGTCCCCGCCCAGCCGCGGCCGGGTCTTCTCCTCGTCCGCGCTGGCTGCTCCGGCCGCGCTGGCTGCTCCGGCCGGGCGGGCCGCCCCGGCCGGGCGCGGGTTGTCCACCCACCGCGCGCTCGGCCGGGCGGCGCCGCCCTGCCGCGGCACGTCGCTGCGCCACGCCACGTCGAGACCCGCATCGGCGACGTCGGCCTTGTCCGGGTCGATCTCGCGGGCGCCCGAGGCCGCCGGCCGGGGCAGCGCCGGCACGTCCCGGAACCGGGCCGCCGCGTCCGACAGCTCGATGACCAGCTCCGCCGCCGCCGGCCGCAGCCTCGGCTTGATCGACATGCACGACGTGATCACGTCCCAGATGCCGTCCGGGATCCCCGGCCGGCGCGCCGGATTGCCCTCCATGTGCCGGCGCATCAGGTCCGGGATCGAGTCGCTGTCGTACGGCGGGCGCCCGCTGACCAGCTCGTAGAGCAGCACGCCCAGCGCGTACACGTCGGTCGCCGCACTCGCGGTGACCCCGTGGAAGGCCTCGGGCGCCATGTAGTGGGGTGTCCCCACGACCGCGTTGGGCGTGGTCATGCTGGGCGTGTTGAGGATCCGCGCGACCCCGAAATCGGTGAGCCGGGTGTCCAGCCTGCCGCCCTCCACGCGCAGCAGGATGTTGTCCGGCTTGAGGTCCCGATGGATCACCCCGAGCTCGTGCGCCTCGGCCAGCGCCGCCGCCACCTGGGCCGCGAGCCGGGCCGCCTCCCCCGGCGGCACCGTGTGGTACTCGCGCAGGTGGTCGCGCAGGCTGCCGCCGTCGACCAGGTCCATCACCAGGCCGAGCGTCTCCCCCACGCTGAAGAGATCACGCACCCGCACCACGTTCCGGTGTCGCAGCATCAGCAGGATGGTCCGCTCCTGCACGAACCGGGTGACCAGCTTCGGCTGCCGCAGCAGGCTCTCGTGCAGCAGCTTGACCGCGACCGGCACGCCGGAGGCCCGGTCCACGCCCCGCCACACCGTTCCGGTGGCGCCCTGCCCGATCGGATGCTGGAGGACGTACGAGTTCCCCACGCACCGCCCGGTGAGATCCATGGTCGACGCGCCGTCGGAATCCGCGCGTGCGACGCTGCTCGTGCGATCCTTGGTCACTCAAGCTTCCTTCCGGGCAGTCAGCGATGCCCCGGAATCCTGCTGTTTGTCCGGATCGACTGCAAGCCCGTGCGCCCAAGTTCGCACCTTTGGTAGGAGTAGCCGGATTCGCGTCACCCCCGGCCACGGCGCTCGTTCGAGGGGTGAGGCGATACCTCCCCGGGTCCGCTCCGCTCACGCTCCCGGCGCCGGCTGCGGGCCGCACAGGGTGCGGATGGCGCCCAGCAGCGTCGAGCGGGTGAACGGCTTCTCGATCAGCATGCTGTTCTCGTCGAGGTGCAACTGCGGGCCGAGCGACGCCGCCGTGTAGCCGGACATGTAGAGCACCGGCAGGTCCGGATGGTGGGTACGCAGCGCCGACGCCAGCTCGGGACCGGTCATCGTGGGCATCACGACGTCGGTGATCAGCAGGTCGGGATGCGCGCCGGCGGCGACCTGGGTGACCGCCGTCAGCGCGTCGGTGGCCACCGTGATGGCGTACCCGGCCGGCTCGATCAGCCGCTGCACCAGCTGGGCCACCTCGGGCTGGTCCTCGACGATCAGCACGTTGCCGATCACCTGGGCGGCGCCCTGCCGGGCCTCGGCGGGCCGGCGCTCCTCGGCGGCCGGCAGGTAGAGGTGGACCGTCGTGCCGAGCCGCGGCTGCGACTCCAGCTCGATGTGCCCGCCGATCCCCTGCACGATGCCCGCCGTGGTGGCCAGGCCGAGGCCGGCGGCGGTCGGCCGGGTGGTGAAGAACGGCTCCAGCGCCCGCTGCCGGACCTCCTCGGTCATGCCCGTGCCGGTGTCGGTGATGACCAGGTGGACCAGCCGGCCCTGCGGCGCCGCCTCGGGCGGCTGGCCGGTCTCGTGCACCTCGTTGACCGCAGCGACGCGCAGCATGCCGCCGTGCAGCATCGCGTCCCGGGCGTTCGCCGCCAGGTTGACCAGCGCCTGCTCCAGCGGCCCGCGCTCGGCCTTGACCGGCCACACGTCCGGCCCGAACGCCAGGTCGAGCCCGATGTGCTCGCCGAGCGTGCGGCTGAACAGCGACTGCACGTCGGTGAGCAGGTCGGGGATCGGGATGATCTCGGGCCGGTTGCCCTCGCTGCGGCCGAACGCGAGCAGTTGGTGGGTGAGCGTGCGCCCGGTGTTCACCGCCTCGAGGATGTCCTGGGCCAGCCGGTGCGGGGGCGAGCCGTCCGCGGTCTGCGAGAGGATCATGTCGGCCGAGCCGCCGACCACGGTGAGCAGGTTGTTGAAGTCGTGCGAGATGCCGCCGATCAGCTGGCCCAGGCTGTCGAGCCGGCGCAGGTGGTCGAGCTGCCGCTTGAGGCCGCGGGCGTCGATGTGGTCGGTGGTGTCGGTGACCATGCAGACCACGCCGGTGAACTGGCCCTGCTCGTCCATCAGCGGCATCATGCTCATCCGCACGCTGCGCTTCGAGCCGTCCGCCCGCATCAAGCGGGTCGCGCCGACCGTCGACCGGCCCGCCTGGCATTCGGCGATCCGGCGGGTCAGCTCCTTCTGTCCCTGGTCGTCGAGGAAGCCGCGCAGCGACACCCCGACGAGCTGGTGCCGGGGCATGCCGAGCACCACGCCGATCGGCTCGTTCGCGTACGTGGCGACGCCGTCCGGGTCGAGCTGCAGCACCCCCTCGGGGATCGTCTCGAGCACCCGCCGGTAGCGCTCCTCGCTCGCCCGCAGCCGCTCCAGCGCCCGCGCGCTCGAACACGCCAGCGCCAGCTCGCCGGCGATGTCGCGGGCCAGCTCCACCTCGGCGGTCGAGTAGAAGGCGCCCGGCGTCTCCCGGGTCAGCACGAGATACCCGGCGTACGTGTTGTCGACGATCACCGGGCACAGCACGGCCGCGTGGATCTCGTGCTCGTCCCCGGCGAGCGGCTCGACCCCGTCGCCGGCGAGCACGAGGGGCCGGCGGCCGGCGGCCAGCGCGGTGGAGAACTCGTCGTCGGGCAGCTGGCCGCCGTGATCGAGCAACCGGCCGAGCGACGCCGACCGCTCGTCGTCGACGTGCTGATAGGTGATCGAGTCGTAGCGGCCGTCGTCGCGCAGAAGCTGCACGCCGGCCCCGTCGCCGATCATGTCGGCGGCGGCGCGCGCCGCCGTGGAGCGGACCTCGGCGGCGTTCTCGGCGGCCCGGCTGAGCGCCAGGGCGAGGTCGGCGAGCGCGTACCGGAGGGGGTAAGCCATGACACCCATGCCGACATGATCCGTGCCGGGTGGGGTGCGTGCGGCCGGTTCGGCGGCATTGCAACTAACGAGCTTGCCCGCGACGGCGGAGACCGATGAACGAGCCGCCAGGTTCAGCGGACGACCCGGTAGTGCGTCGTCAGCCGGAGGTCATCGCCGATCAGGTGGAAGGCGATCATCGGCGGCTGCCGGAGATCGACGATCTCCTCCGTCTCGAACGGCAGCATCGACGTCGAGACGACGCCCGGCGCGGCCACCAGCGGCCGCCCGGCGAAGGTGGAGACGGCCGCCGTGTGCGCGTGCCCGCACAACAGCGCCACCACCTGCGGGTTCCGGTCCACCACCGAGGCCAGCCGCTCGGCGCGGAACTGCCGGATGCCGTCCACGAACGGCACCCCGAGCGTCACCGGCGGATGGTGGAAGCAGATCAGCGCGGGCAGCTCGCGCCGCCCGGCCAGCGCCGACTCCAGCCAGGCGATCGTGTCGTCCGCGAGCACGCCGTCGTCGCGCCCCGGGATGCTGGAGTCCACCATCAGGATCAAGATCCCGGAGATCTCGTACGCCCGATTGGCCGGCTTGTCGTTCGCGTCCTCGCCGAGCAACGCCTTGCGGTACGGCCCCCGCTGGTCGTGGTTGCCCGGGCACCACAGCACCGGATACGGCAGACTGACCAGCCCGCGCACCCGCTCGTACTCCGCCTCGGCGCCATGGTCGGCGATGTCCCCGGTGACGATGACCGCGTCCGGCGGCGAGGGCAGCCCGGCGAGATACCGGAAGACCCGCCCGGCGCGCTCGGCGCTCCGCCGCCCGGCGTCGACGTGGATGTCGCTGACATGCGCGATCAGAACGGCCATTCCCCGAAGCTACGCGCGCCCGGCGCGGTCGCTCGACGGCCACCGGCCGCCCGGTGGCATCGGGAACTACGGCGGGCCCCAGGCGCGGGCGACCAGGTCGGGGAGGATGCGGGCGGCGGGGCCGCGCAGGTTGACGTCGGCGACCGCGTCGAGGGCGGTCGGCTCGGGGTTGATCTGCACCACCGCGGCGCCGGAGCGGGCCGCCACGTAGGGAATCTCGGCGGCCGGATAGACCAGGCCGGAGGTGCCGACGGTGAAGAGCAGGTCGCACCCGAACGCGGCCTCGGTGGCGGCGGAGAGCGCCTCGGTCGACAGCTCCTCGCCGAACCAGACCACCCCGGGCCGCACATGCGCGCCGCAGTGCGCACACTCCGGCGGCTTCCGCCGGCCGTCCCGCTCCCCGTCGAGCGCGGCCGGCCCACCGGTCACCGGGGCCGGCTCGGGAGTGCGCGGCGCCGGCGCCGCGCCCGGCCCGGGAGCGCTCGGCGCGGTACCGATCGGCGGGGGCGCGGGCTGGGCGCAGGCGGAGCAGCGCGGGGCGAACAGGCTGCCGTGCAGGTGGATGGGCGCCCGCGAGCCGGCACGCTCGTGCAGGTCGTCCACGTTCTGGGTGATGACCACCGTGCCGGGCACGTGGGCCTCGATCGCGGCCACGGCGTCGTGCGCGGCGTTGGGCCGGACGCGCTCGACCTCGGCGCGGCGCCACTCGTACCAGCCCCAGACGAGTGCCGGATCTCGGGCGAACGCCTCGGGCGTCGCGAGGGTCTTGGCGTCGAAACGGGACCAGAGACCGGTCAGCGCGTCCCGGAAAGTGGGAATTCCGGACTCGGCGGACATCCCGGCGCCGGTGAAGACGGCGACCCGTTTGGCGTCGCGGAGCAGATCCGCGGCGTCACGCTCCGACATCTTGGCGGACCTCCTGGCAGCACCCGGCGAGCTGACGCGGCCCCGGTGCCGCGACGCCTCCGGGGCATTCTCGCGCAACTTGCACGTCCGGCGCGTCCCCGTATCCCCTCAGCATTGACAGATGTCAATTCAGCAGGGATGGTTGGCGTCACCACCGGGTCACGCGCCGGGTGAAGGCCGAGGGCAGCCTTCGCCGATTCCCCCATGACCAGGCCCCGTCCACCGGGGCCGCTCATTCGACGGAGCACTGAGCCCTCATGAAGATCAGAAAACTACTCGTCAGCGCCGTCACCGGCGCTCTCGTCGCCGCGATCGCGGTCGTGGCCCTGCCGTCCGCGCCGGCCCAGGCGCACGGCAACGTCATCAGCCCGGCGTCCCGCAACTACGGCTGCTTCGAGCGCTGGGGCAGCCGGTTCCAGGACCCGGTCATGGCCACCGAGGACCCGATGTGCTGGCAGGCGTGGCAGGCCGATCCCAGCGCCATGTGGAACTGGAACGGCCTCTTCCGCGAGGGCGTGGCCGGCAACCACCAGGGCGCGATCCCGGACGGCCAGCTGTGCAGCGGCGGCCGCACGCAGAGCGGCCGCTACAACGCGCTGGACACGGTCGGCAACTGGAAGGCCACGTCGATCAGCAACAACTTCACCATGCAGGTGTTCGACCAGGCGTCGCACGGCGCCGACTACTTCTGGATTTACGTCACCAACCCGGGCTTCAACCCGGCGACGACCGCGCTCAAGTGGTCGGATCTGACCCGGGTCGCGGTCGTCGGCAACACCCCGGCGTCGCAGTGGACCCCGGTCGACAGCGGCGTCCAGCTCAACATCCCGGTGTCGCTGAGCGGCCGGACCGGCCGGGCCATCATCTACACGATCTGGCAGGCCAGCCACCTCGACCAGTCGTACTACTGGTGCAGCGACGTGGACTTCGGCGGCGGCACCAACCCGACGACGCCGCCCACCACGCCGCCGACGACCCCGCCCACCACGCCCCCCACGACGCGGCCCACCACGCCGCCGACCACCACGCCGACGACCCCACCCACCACGACTCCCCCGGTCACCGGCGCCTGCTCGGCCACGTACGCGCTGACCAGCCAGTGGTCCGGCGGATACCAGGCGGACGTGACGGTCAAGGCGGGATCGTCGGCCATCAAGAGCTGGACCGTACGCCTGACGTACCCGAACGCGCCGAGCGTCCAGCAGACCTGGAACGCGACTTCCTCGATCAGCGGCAACGTCCTGACCGCCACGAATGTCAGCTACAACGGCAGCCTGAGCGCGGGCGGAAGCGCCACCTTCGGCTTCCTCGCGTCGGGCACGCCCAGCACCCCGACGGTCACCTGTTCGGCAACCACGTGACGACCTCTGTTCAACTCCCCGGCGTACCGCTACAGTCGTCTGGGAGCGCTCCCAACATCGATCCCCGCTAATGAAGGGAGGCCCGCTGCCTAACGCGTGACACCGGTTCCCAGATACACCAATCCGTCCGTTTGGACCGGAGCGGGGGTCGGGACGCCCTCCCCGTCCCCCGCTCACCGGGCAGTCCCGCACGGTCACGGTCGACCGGGCCACATCCGGATTAAGGCCACGCCGTCGGGGCATCCCGATCCGTATGACAACTGCGACCAATGAATTCGCCGTGGTGACCGGGGCGTCCAGCGGGATCGGCTTCGAGCTGGCCCGGCAGTTCGCCGCGCACGGCTACGACCTGCTGATCGCCGCCGAGGACGCCGCCGTCGAGCAGGCCGCGGCCGACCTGCGCCGCGACGGCGACAACCAGGTCATTCCCGTACGCGCCGACCTGGCCACCTACGAGGGGGTCGAGCAGGTGTACGCGGCGATCCTCGAGACCGGCCGGGACATCGACGCGATCGCCCTCAACGCCGGCCGCGGCATCGGCGGCGACTTCACCCGCGACACCGAGCTGGCCGACGAGCTCAACGTGATCGACGTGAACGTCACCTCGACCGTCCACCTGGCCAAGCGCGTGCTTCCCGGCATGGTGAAGCAGGGCCACGGCCAGGTGCTGTTCACCTCGTCGATCGCCGCCACCATGCCCGGCACCTACCAGGCGGTCTACAACGCCTCGAAGTCGTTCGTGCAGTCCTTCGCCGAGGCGATCCGCGCCGAGCTGAAGGACACCGGCGTGACCGTGACGGCGCTGATGCCCGGCCCCACCGAGACGAACTTCTTCCACCGCGCCGAGATGGCGGACACCAAGGTCGGCGCGAGCGAGAAGGACGACCCCGCCGACGTCGCCAAGCAGGGCTTCGAGGCCATGCTCAAGGAGAAGCAGAAGGTCGTGGCCGGCTCCCTGAAGACCAAGGCCCAGGGCGTCGCGGCGAAGGTGATGCCGGACCGCATGAAGGCCGAGATGCACCGCAAGATGGCCGAGCCCGGCTCCGCGGAGAAGTAGCCGTCATGAGCATCCTGCTTCGGGCCGCGGCCCTCGGCGCGGCGGCCGGCGGGCGCAGCGTCACCCCGCTGGCCGCCCTGGCCGATCGCGGCACGCTGCGCGTCGCCGCCCGGCTCGCCGCGCTCGGCGAACTGGTCGTCGACAAGCTGCCGGGCACCCCGAGCCGCCTGGCCCCGGCGCCGCTGGCCGGCCGGGTCGTCATCGGCGCGCTGTCCGCCGCCATCTACGCGCACCGCCAGGGCCGCTCGGTGCTCCTGCCGGCGGCTGTCGCGGGCGCGGCCGCCTACGCCGCGAGCTACGCCGGCGCGGGCTGGCGCGCCCTCGCCGGCCGGCACGGCCTCGATCTCCCGGCCGCGCTGGCCGAGGACGCCGCCACCGTGGCCCTGGCCCGCTCGGCGGTGAGTTGACGGGTTTCCGGGCGAACAACGTCAGGCGAACAATGCGCTGACCGATTCGCCGTTGTGGATTCGCCGCATCGCCTCGGCCAGGGCCGGCGCGACCGAGAGGATCGTCAGCTTGCCGGTGCGGTTCGCGTCGGGGATCGGGACCGTGTTGGTGCAGACGATCTCCTCGATCTCCTTCTCGTCGGAGAGCCGCCGGACGGCGTCGCCGGCGAAGAGGCCGTGCGTGCACGCCACGCGCACGCTGCGGACGTTGCGCTCCCGCAGCCGGGCCAGCAACTCGAAGACGGTGCTGCCCTTCGCGATCTCGTCGTCGAGCACGATCACGTCGCGGTCGGTGACGTCGCCGATGACCGAGCTGATCACCACCTTGTCGTCGGCGAAGCGCTGCTTCGCGCCGGCCGCTACGTCGATGTCGAGCATCCGGGCGAACGCCGCCGCCTCCTTGGCGTTGCCCAGGTCGGGCGAGACGACCACGGTGTTGCTGAGGTCGTAGCCGCGGAAGTGTGTCGCCAGCTCGCGCAGGGCGTGCAGATGGTCGACCGGAATGCTGAAGAAGCCGTGCACCTGCGGCGCGTGCAGCGTCATCGCGAGCACGCGGTCGGCGCCCGCCGTGGTCAGCAGATCGGCGACCAGGCGGCCCCCGATCGAGATGCGCGGCGCGTCCTTCTTGTCGCTGCGCGCGTACGCGTAATGCGGAAGCACCACGGTGATCCGCCCGGCGCTCGCACCCCGCGCGGCGTCGAGCATGAAAAGCAGTTCCACCAGATTTTCCTGTACGGGCGGAACGAGCGGCTGGATGAGGAAGACGTCCCGCTCCCGGCAGTTGCCCTGCAGCTGCACCTCGATGCAGTCGTTGGCGAAGCGGGAGGTCCGGGTGGGCATCAGCGGCACGCCCAGATGCAGGCAGATCTCGGCGGCGAGCTCGGGATGGGCGGATCCGGAGAAAACGGCGATGTCGCGCACGGGCATCACCCTAGAAGCCCGGCGCCGGACACTTGCGGGCGACCTTCGGTTCCCCTACAGTAACCGTTACTCATGAGCGACCAATGGGAAGTCGCGCTGGACGCGCTGGGCGATCCGACCCGCCGCCGGATCGTCGAGCGGCTGCGCGCCGACGGGCCCTCGCCGGTCGGCAGGCTGGCGTCCGCGCTGCCGGTGGGGCGTCCGGCGGTCAGCAAACACCTCAAGGTGCTCGAGGGCGCCGGCCTCGTCGTGCACGAGAGCGCGGGCACCCGCAACCTCTACGCCCTCGCGCCGCGGGGTTTCATCGGATTGCAGCGATGGCTCGCCGGGATGTGGGACGACGCGTTGCCCGAGTAGCCGCTAGCGTGGGCGCATGAACGGACTTGCCGTGGCCTGCCGCCGGGTCGTGCACATCTATCGAGCCGAGGCCGGCGACGTCGTCGCGCTCGCCGGCGTCGACCTGTCCATCGCGCCGGGCGAGACGCTCGCGCTGGTCGGCCCCTCGGGCTCCGGCAAATCCACGCTGATCGCGCTGCTGGCCGGCCTGATGCGGCCGTCGGCCGGCCGCATCAACATCGGCACGTACGACATGGGCAAGCTCTCCGACGGCGAGATCTCCCGGCTGCGAGGCACCGAGATCGGTGTGGTCCTGCAGGGCGCTTCGCGAAACCTTCTGCCGTACGCGTCCCTGCACCGCAACATCTGGCTCGCCCAGCGCCGGGCCGCGCACACCCGCGGCATCAAGCTCGACGACCCCGACCGCATCCTCGACCTCGTCGGCCTGCCCGGCCAGGGCCGCCAGCGCCTCGCCGACCTGACCCCTGGCGGCCGGCAGCGCGCCGCGCTGGCCGTGGGCATCGCCACCGGCCCCGGCCTGCTGCTGGTCGACGAGCCCACCAGCCGCCTCGACACCGCCGGCCGCGACGAGGTCCTGGCGGCCATGGAGACGGTGAACGCCGAACGCCAGACCACGATCGTGGTGGTCACCCACGACAACGAGGTGGGCGCGCGCCTGGGCCGCGCGGTGACCATCCGCGACGGCCGGGTGGGCGCCGAGGGCCGCGACGGCCAGGACTTCGCCGTGGTCGCCGGCGACGGCACGGTGCAGCTGCCGCCCGAGGTGCTGGGCAGCTACCCGCCCGGCACCCTGTTCACGGTCCAGCACATCGATGGCGAGGTCACCCTGGTCCCCGGCGGCACCGACCACGCCGCCTGACAGAGCCACCGGCCGCGCGGCGCCACGCTAGACACCTTTCGGGTTGGGGGTCTGGCGCAGATCCACTGTGACGCTTGAGGGTGATCGTCGCGGTAGGTCCGTGTCGGCTCTGCTGATCGGTATGCGATACGGCGATGGCGGTGGTCTTGACCAGGCAGAACGGGCACGGCGTGAGCGGGTGCGGCAGCAAGCGGCGCAGATGTTCGCTGACGGGAAGTCGGCGGTCGAGGTCGCCGCTGTGCTGGAGGTGTCGACGAAGTCCGCGTATCAGTGGCGGCGGGCGTGGGTCGCCGGCGGCGCCCAGGCGCTGGCCTCGAAAGGGCCGTCGGGGCCGGACCCGAAACTGTCCGACGAGCAGTTGGCCCGGCTCAAGGCGCGGCTGGAACAGGGTCCGGCTGCGGCCGGCTACGGCGAGGACCAGCGCTGGACTCTGGCCCGGGTGGTGGCGTTGATCGCGACGATGTTCGGTCTGCGGGTCGGGATCACCACGGCGTGGCAGGCGATGCGCCGGCTCGGCTACACCCCGCAGCTGCCAATCCACCGCGCGATCGAGCGGGACGAGGCCGCGATCGCCCGGTGGCGCCGGTACCAGTGGCCGGCGGTAAAAGAGTCGCCGCCCGCACGTCCGCCTGGATCGTGTTCGCCGACGAGTGTGGCCAGACGCTGAAGGCGCACAAGGCCACCACCTGGGCGCCCAAAGGGCAAACGCCGATTCTCAAGGTCACCGCCAAGGGCACCGTGCGGGTCTCGGTGGCCGGGTTGTGCTGCTACCGGCCCGGCGAACGCTCCCGGCTGATCTATCGCACCCTGCTGTATCGCGGCCGCAAGGGCGAACCCAAAGGCTTCCGGGAGCCGGACCTGATCCGGCTGCTGGACGCAGCTCACCAGCAGCTGCAGGCCCCGATCGTGCTGGTCTGGGACCGGCTGTCGCTGCACAAGACCCCCGCCATCCGGGCGGCCATGGCTGCCCGGTCGTGGCTGCGCGTCTATGAGCTACCCGCGTACGCGCCCGAGCTCAACCCGGTCGAGAAGGTCTGGTCGACGATGAAAGGCAGCCTGGCCAACCTCGCCGTGCACACCGCCACCGGCCTCGCCGCCGCGGTGAAGAACCGCCTCAAACGCATGCAATACCGCACCCGTCTGATCGACGGCTACCTCACCGGAACAGGTCTATCTCCACCAACACCGGCCAGACCTTGATCACAAAAGGTGTCTAGCGCGCGCCGCTCAGGGGCGCGCCCAGGTCGCCTCGCCGTCGACCAGATGCAGCTCGCGGTCGCAGGCCGAGGCCGCCTCCGGGTCGTGCGTCGCGAAGACCACCGCCGCCCCGCGCGTCGCCTCGGCCCGCAGCAGCTCGATGACCCGCTGCCGGTTGGCCGCGTCCAGCTCGCTGGTGATCTCGTCGGCCAGCAGGACGTCACCCCGCAGCGCCAGCCCCCGCGCGATCGCCGTCCGCTGCTGCTGACCGCCGGAGAGCTCCTCGATCAGCTGGTTCGCCTGCCCGGACAGGCCGAGCGGCTCGAGCGCCTCCGCGGTCCGCCGGCGCGCCTCGGCGGGCGTGCCACCGGTCGCGATCACCGCGACCGAGATGTTCTCGGCCGCCGTCAGGATCGCGGCCAGCCCGTTGTCCTGCGGGATCAGCACCACCCCGAGCGACACGGCGTGGTCGCGGTCGCCGAGCGGCTCGTCGTCGATCAGCACCTTGCCGCCGACCGGCGGCAGCAGCCCCGCCATCGCGCTGAGCAGCGTGGTCTTGCCCGCGCCCGAGGTGCCGGTGACGGCCAGGATCTCGCCGGGCCGGGCGGTGACCGTGACGCCGGTCAGCACCGGCGGGCCACCGTCCCAGGCGAGGTCGGCGGCCTCAACGGTCAGTGTCTTCACGTTCGTCTCCTAGCGTCGCTGCGGGCAGGTGCGTTTCGAGATTAGGCGCGGACCGCGAACGGGGGTGCCCCGGCGCGGGTCGCGGGACGGAGCGCGCCGGAGCGGGCCCCGCACCGGAGCGAATCGATGCGGGTCGCGGCTCGATGCGGCGGTGCAGGTCTCGCCCGGTCGCGGCGGCCACCGCCGCCAGCACCGACAGGACCGCACCCCCGGCGGCGAGCACGACGACGAAGCGCGGCCACCCGGGCAGCGGCAACGGCGGCGGGCTGGCCCCGGCCAGCGGCAATGCCCACCCGGTCAGCCCCCACACGGCCAGCGCGGTCAGCACGCCGGCCACCGCCGCGACCGCGACCAGCACCGGATACGTCCACAGCGTGGCCCGGCCCGCGACCTGGCGCCGCAGCCCCTGCGCGCGCAGCGCGGACAGATCCTCGACGCGGCGCACCCGGTCGACCGCCGCCGCGAGCACCAGCGCGCCCGCCCCGAGCAGCACGGAGAGGCCGGCTGCCAGGTAGTAGAAGGACAGCGACAGGGCCGGCCCCTGCTCGGCGAGCCGCTCGCGCACCTGCTCCGACCTGGTGTCCCCGGTGATGGTCAGGCCCTGCGTGGCCAGCCGGTCGACGATGTCGGCGGGCGCCTGCTCGTTGAGCCACACCTGCGGGTCGACCGCGACGGCCGCGTCCGCCGCCAGCCGGTCGGCGTATTCGAGGTCGACCATGCTCGCCCGATCGCCGATGCGCGGCACCGCGGGCAGCCGGTCGACCGGCCGCACCGTGAGGGGTTTGCCGTCCAGCCCGGTGATCCGGTCCTCGGGCGGTCTCGCCCCGGCGTACGCGGCGGGCAACGGCGACGGCGCGTCGACCGGCTTGACCCACACGCCGGCCGGGAGGCCGCCCGGCGCGGTCGCGTCGATGGCGAGGCCGCCGGCTTCGGCCGCGATGGCGCCGACCTCCCCGACCCGCCAGCGCGCGGGGTCGGCGAGCGGAAGGCCGCCGGCCGGCCCGAGCGAGTGGATCACCACGCGGCCGGTGATGCCGATGGCGGTGGTGGCGATCGTGAGCTGGATGCCGTTGAGCCGGCACTTCTGCCGGCACGCCGCGACCCGCTGCTGATAACTGCTGCGCCCGGGCCGCAGGGTGCCGAAGTCGACCACCTCGCCGCCGAGGCCGGCCGCCGAGGAGACCGCCACGAGCAGCTTCAGCTCCTTGCCCTTGGTCATCCCGGTGGTGGTCACGTCGACCGCGAGATCCTGGCCCGGCAGCACCATCGGCTCGGCCGCCGGGGGCCGCAGCCGCGCGGCCACCTCGCGCGCGGACGGTCCGCCGCCCGGCCACGACGCCACCGTTTCCAGCCGCCGCGTGTCGACGGCGAGGCCCAGCGACTCCTCGGCGGACGAGCTGGGCAGCCGCACCACCGCCATGGCGAACCGGCCGCCGGGGTCGGCCTGCTCGACCGCGTTCAGCAGCCGGCTGCGGTGCACCGGGTCGACGCTCAGCACCCGCTCGGCGCCCACGCCCAGGCTCGCCTGCACCTCGCGCCCGCGCGCGCCGACGTCGACCGCGCACGCCGCGTACCCGGCCACCGCGACCGTCGCGACCAGCAGCGCGAAGAGCCGTTGCGCACCGGGGCGGCGGGACAGCTGGAAGGCGGCGAGCGCCGGCCCGAGCCGGCCGGTGCCGAGGGCCCGGCCGGCGTAGGCGGTGACCGCCGGCAGCAGGGCCCAGGCGGCGAGCAGCGACAGGGCCAGGATGCCGAACGCCGGGGCGAACAGGGCGACGCCGGCCAGCTCGCCGCCGGAGACCGCCAGCTGCATACCGCTGACCAGGGCGAGCAGCACGACGACGGCCTCGACCGCGACCGCGCGCGGGCCGGCCCGGGTCGGGTTGCGGCGCAGCAGGGTGGCGACCGGGCTCAGCAGCTGACGGCGCTGGGCCAGGACCGCGGCGGCGCCGGCGGCCAGGGCGGCGATCGGGGCGTACCGCAGCGACGACCAGCCGGCGGCCACGCCCACGCCGGGGAAGCGGGCGGCGGCCACGGCGTCGACGAGCAGTTGACCGGCGACGCAGCCGGCCGCGGCCCCGGCCAGGATCGCGATCAGGCTCTCCCCGGTCGCCAGCCACCAGCGGTTCCACCAGCGGGTGCCGCGCAGCGCGACGATCGCCAGCTCGGGCTGCCGGCCCTGCGCGCCGTAGCCGGCCGCCAGGAAGATGCTGAAGCAGGCGAGCAGCACCAGCGGCACGGCCAGCACCGGCACGAGCAGGCGGGCGTTGCCGCGGCCGCCGTCGATGCGGTCGAGCAGGAACGGCAGGTCCGTGTTGATCTGCACGGTCGGACCGAGCTGGGCGGCCTGCGACTTGAGCCGCTCCAGGCCGGCGCGCAGCTGCGGCAGCCGGTCGACGTTCAACGCCTGCGGCCCGGCGGTGCCGTCGATCGCCTTCTCGGTGCGGCCGCGGTCGATGACCGCGAGCGTGGCCGCGCCGATGAAGACCGGCTCGCCGGGACCGTGGCCGGGCACGGCGGTGAAGTAGCCGTGCGTTCCCCAGTAGACGTCGCCGGGCTGCGGCACCGTGTACGTCCCGGCCACGTACAGCCGCTTGGGTTGGCCGTCGGGGACGTACTGCGGGTTGTGGTCGTCGTTGTTGCTCTTGGCGAACGTGAGCGTGACGGCGTCGCCGGCCGCGAGCCCGGCGCGCCTCGCGGTCTCGGCGCCGAGGATCGCCTCGCCCTCGCCGATCAGGCAGCGGCCGGTGACGATGCGCAGGTGGCCGCAGGCGTCCTGGCGGAAGACGACCCGCGACGGGATGACGTTGTCGGGCTCGATGCCGATGGCCGGGAACTCGGCGGAGTAGCGGTACTCGAAGCCGGGCAGGCCGGCCAGGGCGGCGCCGACGTTGCTGAAGTCGGGATTGCCGTTGTTGCCGCCCCGGTCGTCCTGGCCGGAGCTGAGCACGATGCCGCGCTCGGCGGGGGTGGCGGTGGCGATCTGCCCGGCGGCGACGGCCCGGTCGGCGGCGGCGAGGTAGGCCGGGGCGGCGACCGCGGCGGCCACCGCGAGCAGAGCGAGCAGCGCGAGCGTCAGCGACTGCCCACGGCGGATCCAGACCATGGACAGCACGAGGCGGATCATCGGCCCGCCTCGCGGCGCAGGCGGCGGGTCAGCGGCAGCACCGCGAGCCATCCGGTCAGGCCCAGCGCGAGCAGCGCGATCAGGCCGGCGAGGGCGAGCGGGGCGAGACCGAGCGCGCTCGGCGCGGGCAGCACGTCCCAGCCGTCGGTGAAGGGCGGCAGGGTGATGCGCACCAGCGGCCGCGCGAGCGCGGCCGAGGCGAGACCGGCGGCGAGGCCGGCGAGAATCGGTGCGGCGATTCCCGCGTACGCCGTGACGACCGCGACCCGCCCCGGCAGCCCCTGCACGCGGAGCGCCCGCAGCTGCTCGAGCCGGGAGCGGCGGTCCACCGTGCCGGCCACCCCGACGGCCGCCGCCGCGAGCAGCAGCACGACCGCCCCGGCGATCAGCGAGAAGCGGGTGACCACCGCTGGCGCCTGGCCGGCGAGGTGGGCGGTGCGGTCGCCGACCGTCTCGTCGGTGGCGACGGTGAGGCCCGCCCGGGTCAGCGCGCCGACGATGCCGGGCGGGGCGCCGGGCGCGAGCCACACCTGGAACTCGCCGGGCGGGGTGGCGTCGCCGATCACCCGCCGGGTCGCGTCGAGGTCGGCGAGCACCCCGCCGCGGCCGACCACCGGCAGCGCGGCGACCGTGCGGACCACCCGCACCGGGGTGGGCTCGCTGCCGAGCGAGAGCAGGGTGGGCTCGCCGAACTGCCAGCCCTCCGGGGCGGCGCCGGCCAGCACGACCGGCAGCGGCAGGACGGTGTCGACGGCGTACGCGGTGGTGCCGCGTTCCTGGAGCCGGTCCTGGCCGGCGTCGAGGGCCAGGGTGAGCGCGCCGCCGGCCGCGGTCAGGTCGAGCGCCACGCCCGTCGTGCCGGACCGCCACCGGGCGATGTCGGCGAGGCGGGCCGGGTCGAGGATCACGCCGGGCGGATCGAGCTGCTGGAGTCCCCGTACGGAAATGGGCTCCGGACCGTGCACATCCCAGCGCAAGATGCGGCAGCCCGGTGCGGCGGCGCAGCCGGCGACCGGTGCCTCGAGCGTCCGCTCCCCCGTGCCCACCCGCCCGAACGACACCGGCACCGGCGCGCCCGTGCCCTCGTGCTGAAGCATCAGCGTCAGCTCCATCGGCGCCGTGCCCCGGTGGCTGACCCGCACCGCGAGCCGGCCGCCGGTGATCCGGGGCAACGGCTCGGGGCCGGCGGTGGTGGGCAGGGCCTCGATCGGGCCGTACTCGGGCCGCCAGCGCGCGATCGCGGCGAGGCGTCCACTATCGACGGCCAGGACCGGCGGGTTGCTCGTGCGGTCGACCGTCACCGCCATGGCCTGGTCGCCGGCCGGATCGGCGGCCCGCACCGCGGTCAGCAGCGCGGTGCGGTTGGGCGCCCGCACGGTCAGCACTCGGGCCGCGCCCAGCTCGGCGCCGCTGCGCTGCGCCCGGGCCGTACGCTCGCCGGCGTAGCCGCCCACGGCCGTGGCGAACACCGCGACCGCGACCACCACCAGCGCGAACACCCGGTCGCCGCCGGGCCGGCGGGACACCTGCACGGCGGTCAGACCCAGCCGCAGGTGGCCGGTGCGCACGGCCACGCCGCCGCCCCGGTCGGCGATCCGCCCGAGCAGCCGGGCCACCAGCAGCGCCACCGCCAGCGCCACCAGCGCGGGCGCGGCGAGCGCGAGCCCCTCGGCGACGCCGGACCGGGCCTGATAGACGGCGGACACCGCCACCGCGAGCAGCAGCACGTCGGCGAGCCCGGCCCGCCAGCCGCCACGCCCGCCGCTGACCTCGCGCAGCAGGTCGGAGACCGGGCGGCGCAGGGCCACCAGCTCGATCAGCGCGAGCACGGCGAGGCCGCCGGCCAGCACGCTCGCGGCCGCCGCGGCCGACAACGCCAGCGCCGCCGGTTGCCGCTCGGGGCCGACCGGGCCCGCCAGCCACCGGGCCAGCAGGTAGCCCAGCGGCAGGCCGGCGAGCGCGCCCAGCACCAGCGGCACGAGGTGCTGTCCCCAGGCCAGGCGCACGATCGCACCGCGGCCGCTGCCGCGCAGCTTGAGCAGGGCCGCGTCACCGCGCCGGTCCCGCCCGGTGTACTGGCCGGCCAGCCCGATCGCGAACCAGGCGAGCACCAGCACCTGCAGGACCGCGACGAGCACGCCCTGGCGGATGGCCTCGCGGTCGCGGGCGATCGTGCGCAGCAGCGCGCCGCCCGTGTTGACCAGCCGCAGCCCCTGCCGGCCCAGATCGTAGTCGGCCTTGCGGAGCACCCCGGCCAGGTCGTAGCCGTCGTCGCCGCGGATCAGCCGGTCGGGTACCTGCACGTCGTAGCTGACCGTGGGGTCGCCGAGCTCCTCGTCCGCGAAGGTGTCGATCGTGGTGAAGGCCGGGTCGAGGCCGGCGTCCGCCACGAACAGCGGGTTGCTCCAGTACGCGCCGGCCGGGTCGTCGAGCGAATACGTGGCCACGACGCGCAGCGCAAGTGGCTGCGAGTCGGGCTGGCGGCGCAGCTCCACCCGGCCGCCGCGGCCGAGGCCGAGCTGCTGGGCCGTGTGCACGCTGATCGCCGCCTCGCCCCGGACGGCCGGGCAGGGGCCGTCGAGGCGCAGGTGGTCGCAGACGTCCTCGCGGTACGCGATGGCCATGGTCGGGGATTGGCCGCCGCGGCTGATGATCAGCGGCAGCGTCAGGCCGCTGACCGGGTCGGTGGCCGGCAGCGGGACCAGCCCGCGGGCGTTGGCGGCGAACTGGTCGACGGCGCCGGCCGGGTCGCCGCCGGTCTCGATGATCTTGCGGATCGAGATGGTGCGATCGCCGGCCGCGGCGGCGGCGACATCGGCCTCGGCGGCCCGGGCGCTGCCGGCGATCGCGAACCACGGCCCGGCCGCGGCCACGGCGGTGGCCAGCGCGGTGAGGACGAGGACGGTCAGCACCTGGGCGCGGCGGCTGCGGACGGCGCTCAAGACCAAGGCCAGCATGCCACCTCCCCCGCGAAGTCACCCGGCAGGTTACAGCCAGTGGCGCCGTCGCAGGTACCAGTAGAGGCCGCCGGCCGACACCGCGATGAGGACCAGGCTCTGCACGTATCCCCAGGTCTTCGCGAAGCCGGGATACGGCAGGTTCTGTCCGAAGTAGCCGGTCAGCGCGGTCGGGACGGCGATCACCGCGGCCCACGCCGCCAGTTTGCGGGTGATGTCGTTGAGGACGTTGCCCTGCTCGGCCAGGTCCGCCTGCAACAGGCTCTCGATCCGCTCGCGCAGGTGCTCGACCTGGTCGTTCGCGTGCCGGGAGTGGTCCTCGACGTCCCGGAAGTACGGCGCCAGGTGCTCGTCGACCAGCGCCAGCTCGGGCCGCATCGCCTGGGCGACCAGCTCCGGCATCGGCTCCACCGCCCGGCGCAGCGCCGCCACCGTCTTGCGCAGCCGCAGGCCGTGCATGCGCACCTCGCGCGGCGCGCCGCCCTCCTCGAGCAGCGCGTCCTCGACGCCGTCCATCGCCACGTCCAGCTCCTCCGCGGCGGCGACGTGTCCATCGACCACCTCGTCGAGCAGCCCGTGCAGCAGGAAGCCGACGCCGCCCGCCGCGTTCAGCTTGGCGTCGGCGTCCCAGCGCTCGATGAACTTCGCGGTGTCGCTAGGCGCCTTGCGCACCGTGATCAGCGCCCGCCCGGTGACGAACGCGCTGATCTCGGTCTTGCCGAACGGCGGCTCCTCCGGCTTGGTCGAGACGTCCACCGCGTACACGTTGAGGAACAGGTGGTCGGGATAGCGGTCGAGCTTCGGGCGCTCGTGGTCCTGGGTGGCGTCCTCGACGGCGAGGGGGTGCAGGTGGAACTCCTCGGCGACCACGGTCAGGTCGGCCGGGCTCGGGCGGTACAGGTCGAGCCAGAGCACCGCCTCGGGGTGCCGGGCCAGCATGTCGGGCACCTGCTCGGCGGGAAAGTCCTCGGCGATGGCCCGGCCGTTCTCGTAGAGGCGGGTCTCGACGGGGCAGGACGGCGCGGTCACGGTGCCACTATGCCCGCCCCGCCGCTCCACCGCCCACCGCCCCACCGCACCGGCGCACCGGCCGCCAGGCGGCGCGGGCCGTAAGGCGGCGCGGGCGATCCGAGCGGCGCGGGCAGCCAGGCGTCCTGGCGATCTAAGCGGCGCGGGCGGCGAGCGCGACGAGCGGGCGGTGGGTGCCCTCGGCGATCCGGCGCGCGCGGCCGGCCTCGGCGAAGCCCGCCCTCGCCAGCCGCGCCGCGAACTCGTCGGCGGGCCAGCGGTAGGCCGACGCCACCTTGTGGTCGAAGGGCTCGACCGCGTCGCCCTCGAACAGGCCGACCACCAGGGCACCGCCCGGCGCCAGCACCCGGCGGAACTCGCTCAGCACGCCGTCGACCTCCGCCGGGCGGCGGTGGATCAGCGAGAACCAGGCCAGGATGCCGCCGACGGAGTGGTCGGCGGCATCGAGCGCGTCCATCGAGCCGACGCGGTAATCGCCACCGGGGTCGGTGGCGCGCGCGTGCGCGATGAACTCGGGAACCAGGTCGATGCCGCTCGCGTCGGCGCCCAGGGTGCGCAGGTAACCGGTGAGGTGGCCGGGCCCGCAGCCGAGATCGAGCACCGGGCCGCGGACGCCGCCCAGATGCGCGGCGATGAAGGCGAGGTCGTCGGCGTGGGTCAGCTCGGTCGTGCCGAACAGCTCGATGTAGAGGTCGACAACGGACCCGTAGGCCCGCCGGATCGCGTCACTCGGCACGGGCGGGACCGGCTGGATCGGCGGGACCGGTGTGCAGGACCTCGCGTACCTGGGTGGCGGCGCGGGTGATGCTCTCGCTGATGAAGTCGAGAAAGCGGGCGATGTTTTCCAGGCGGGCGGCGGCCCGGGTGTGCGGGCCGAGGATGGCGACGCCCTGGCGGGCGGCCCGGACGAGCTGGTCGTTGGCCCGGGCGCTGGCCAGCGTCGCCTGATAGAAGAGCTCGTCGTCGACCAGGTAGCGGTCGCGGCGGCGCTCGTCGCGCTGGCGGCGGACGAGGCTCTGGCTTTCCAGGAACGCGATCGCCTTGGAGATGGACGCCGGGCTGACCTGCAGCCGCTGCGCCAGCTCGGCCGCGGTGAGGCTGCCGGCGTCGGTGGTGAACAGGCAGGTCAGCACGCGGGCCGACATCTTGGGCAAGCCAGAGGCCATGAGGACGGTGGTGAGATTCTCCTCGTACTCCGCGATGGCCTCGGCGTTGCGCCCGAGCACCGGCGGCGCCGCGCTCGGCGTCGCCGGACGACGGCGGTGCGCACGGCGCTCGGTGGCACGGTGGGCCAGGTCGGCACGGTAGGCGTTGGGGCCGCCGTTGCGCATCACCTCGCGCGTGATCGTCGAGGTCGGGCGGCCGAGCCGCCGGGCGATCTCGGCGTAGGCGAGGCTGTCGGCCAGCCCCACGGCGATCTGGTGGCGCTCCTGCTGGGTCAGCCGGCCTCCGGGCATCGCGGTCTCCTTCCGGTACCCGGCGACTATAGCGTTCACCACCCGCCATTGCAATGCAATGTTGCGTTACTCGTCCGACCTGTTGCAACGAAATAATGGGCTGGAACAGCGGATATGCCGATCAGTATGTTGTCGGAATCTGGAAAGCAACGTAGCGTTTCTCATGTCGGAAACAATGAGGGAGACCGCGATGCAGAAGTTCGACACCCCCACCCCGGTCACGGCCGTCATCCACCTCGCCGCCGGGCGGGTCCAGGTGATCGCCGCGACCCGCAGCGACACCACCGTCGACGTGCGCCCCGCCAACCCCGGCAAGAGCCGTGACGTGGAGGCGGCCGAGCGGACCACGGTCGCCTTTGCCGACAGCGTGCTGCGGGTCGACACCCCCGAGCCCCGACGTGAGCTCTTCGGCCCGTCCGGCTCGGTGGAGGTCACCGTCCAGGTGCCGGCCGGGTCCCGCGTCGAGGGCAAGTCCGCCGCCGCCGAGCTGCGGGGTGTCGGCCGGCTCGGCGAGGTCGCGTTCGAGGGCGCGTACCGCCAGATCAAGATCGACGAGGCCGCCGGCGTCCGCATCACCGCGATCGACGGCGACGTCGAGGTCGGCCGGCTCACCGGTCCCGCCGAGATCAGCACCAACCGCGGCGACATCCGGATCACCGAGGCCGCGCGTGGCGCGGTCGTGCTCACCACCATGGACGGCAGCATCTCGATCGGCGCCGCCGCCGGCACATCGGCCACCCTGGACGCGGGCACCAGCTACGGCCGCGTCCGCAACGCCCTCCAGAACGACGGCAGCGCCGGGCTCGAGATCCGGGCCACCACCATGCGCGGCGACATCGAGGCCCACAGCCTCTAGGAGGTGCCGGGATCGAGGTCTGTTCCGTGGTCTGACCTGGGGGTGCGCGCCGCTTTGCTCTGACCGGAAAATAGAAGCTTGGCCATGGTGGGGTGTTTGGGCAGGTGGGGGTGCCGGGCCGGTGGCCGGTCCGGGGTGGCGTGTGATGTGTTCAGGCGGCGGCGGTGAGGGTGACGGTGTA
>NZ_JBHTBJ010000048.1:0-50531 GCF_042664765.1 Paractinoplanes rhizophilus
GGCCCGACGACATCGACGACTGGCGACCCGCAACCGGCGAACCTCACACCCTCCCGCCCGCAGACCAACCCTTCTAACCAGCACAACTCGAAAGATCAGCCGTTACACCACTTCCAGGGGCTTGACCCCCGCCTGCCAGGGCCAGTTGATGGTCATCGTGGATCGGCCCGGCGTCGCCTCCGTCGACGCGGAGGGTTTCGCCAAGCTCGAGACGCGGCGCCCGCATCCCCGGCTGCTCGCCAAGCCGTGAGACACGAGGTCGCCGCTCGCCGGCGCGGCGCACCGGACTTGGAGGAAACCACCATGAACCGGATCGGCGCCGGCGACCTTGCGGTGTTCCCGTTGGCTCTCGGCGCCAGCGCCTTCGGCTGGACCAGCGACGAGAGCATGTCCGTCCAGGTCCTCGATGCCTACGCGGCGGCCGGCGGCAACTTCATCGACACCGCCGACAGCTATTCCGCCTGGGTGCCGGGGCACAGCGGCGGCGAGGCGGAGGCCATCGTCGGCCGTTGGATGACGGCCCGCGGCAATCGCGACCGCGTGGTGGTCGGCACGAAGGTGGGCCGGCACCCGCGCTTTCCCGGTCTGTCCGCGGCCGCCGTCCGGGCCGCGGCCGACGCCTCCCTCCGGCGGCTGCGAACCGATCGCATCGACATCTGCTACGCGCATGCCGACGATCGGAGCGTTCCGATCGAGGAGACCGCGGAAGCGTTCGACGCGCTCGTCCGGGCCGGCAAGGTGCGCCGCCTCGGCGTCTCCCACTACAGCGCCGAGCGCATCCGCGAGTGGATGCGGGTGGCGCGGGCCGGGGGCCTGACGCCGCCGGCGGTCATGCAGCCGCAGTACGGCCTGGTCCGGCGGGACGCCGGCGAACAGGACCTGGTCGCCGTGGCGGCCGCGGAGAACCTGTCCGTGGTCCCGTATTTCACGTCGAGCAGTGGCTTCCTCACCGGGCAGTACCGGCCGGAACCCGCCCTGGACGGCGTCTCCCGGCCGGCCGGCAGCGCGTACTTCTCGCACAACGGCCTCTGGGCGTTGGATGCCCTGGAGACGATCGCCTTCGCCCGCGGGGTCCGGCCCGCGACGGTGGCTCTCGCGTGGGTCCGCACCCGGCCCGGGGTCGTCGCGCCGATCGTCAACGCCCGGACCGCCCAGCATCTCGCCGGCGTTCTCGAGGCGGCCGCGCTGGAGCTCAGCGAGGACGAGCGCGCGGTCCTCGACGAGATCTCGGTGCGGGTGCTCGACTGAATAGCGCTGCGAGCCGGATCAGCCCTTGCGCAGGTCGGGGGCGGGGGAGCCGAGCAGGAGCGTGCGGACCCGGTCCCACGCGGCGTGCACCGCGGTCCGCACCTCCGGCGAACGGTGGCCGAGAAGGCGCACCGCGGCGCCACGGCCGGCGGGCAGCTCGGTCACGCCGGCCAGAACATCGGATACGCCGGCGAGCGCGGCGCGCAGTACCGAGACGATCTCGGCCGGCGATGTCCGGGAACTCATCACGTACAGGCCGGCGACGACGTCGTAGCCGCCGAGCACCCCGGGCGACCCGGGGTCGTCGACCTTGCCCGGCCGCAGCCGCAGCGTGTCGGCGAACATCAGGGCGCCGTCCGGATCGCGGACCTCGGTCTCGGCCCAGAACAGGTCGTAGACGTGCGCCTCGCCGTGCGCGACCCGGCCCGGGAGAAGGATGTCCCCGAGGATCACGGTGGCGTCCTCGGCCGCGGTGACGCTGGTCCGCTGGTACAGCCGCGACCCGCGGAACGGGATGACGGGATCGGGCAGGTACTCGAGGATCGCGCCGGCGCCGGCGCGCAGGTTGACGAGCTGCGTCGCGAAGTCGTCCCGGGCCTTGAAGACCTTGGTGGCGGCCTGGGTCGTCACGTGCACGGCGGATCCGGGCGCGCAGTCCACGTCCACCCGATACCGGTCGCCCTGCACGAACCCGTCCCCCTGCTGCTGCAGGAACACGAAGGCCATGCCGGGCCGCCCCGGGTCCAGATGGATCGGCCGGTGGACGTACAGCGGCGATCTTTGGTACTGCCGGATGAGCCGGGTGCTGCCCGCGCGCGGCGCCAGCGCCAGGTCGAGCACGCCGAGCTTGCCGGCGGCGCCGACGCCCAGCGCGCCGCCGATCTCCGTGCCGTAGGCGAGCACCTCCCGCGGCAGCGCGGCCGGGATGCACCAGGCCCGGTCGTCCCGTTCGGTCATGCCGGACCGCCGGCCGGGGCGAACCGGTCGATGACCTCGTCGATGCGGGCGGCGACGCCGGTGAGCCCCTCACCGGTGAAACAGTTGGTGAAGACGAACGGACGGCCGTCGCGAACGGCGCCGGCGTCCCGGTCCATCACCGACAGGTCGGAGCGGACCAGGTCGGCCAGGTCGACCTTGTTGATGACCAGCAGGTCGGAATGGGTCACGCCGGGCCCGCGCTTGCGAGGGATCTTGTCGCCCTGGGCCACGTCGATGACGAAGACGAAGTAGTCGGCGAGGGCCGCGCTGAACGTCAGCGTCAGGTTGTCGCCGCCGGACTCGACGAGCACGACGTCGGCATCGGGGAAGCGATCGGTCAGCTCGGTGACCGCGTCGAGGTTCATGCTCGGGTCGTCCCGCACGGCGGTGTGCGGGCACGAGCCGGTCTCGACGCCCACCACCCGCTCCGGCGCGAGCACGCCGGCCAGCGTCCGGCGTACGTGCTTGGCGTCCTCGCTGGTGAAGATGTCGTTGGTGACCACCAGCGGGCGGTGCCCGGCGGCGATGAGCAGGGGGACCAGCGCCTCGATCAGCGCGGTCTTGCCCGAGCCGACCGGGCCGCCGATGCCGATGCGGGGGATGCCCGGCGCCCGGATCCCGGCGAGCCGGGCGGACGGGCCGTGGTCGTGGCGGTGCGGATGCGGATGGGTCTGCATGGGACGCTCACTCCTCTCAGCTGGCGAACAGCCGGAGCTCGGTTTCCTCGTGCCGCATCGTCATGATGTCCAGCAACGGTGCGCAGCTTCTGATGTCGGCCACATCCCGGCCGGCGGCGGATCGTGCGGCGGCGCCGAGATCGCGGCGCGCCCGGCGCAGCACCGCCTGGGCGGTGCCGTGATCGGTCACGGCGAGCCGGACGGCGGCGGCGACCCAGCTCGCCGCGAACGCGAAGAGCTCGCCGGCCACCGATTCCAGGCGGGGTACGCCGAGGCACCCGCTGAGGACGCCGAGGGCCACCGCATGGTTGCCGGGCGTTCGTTTTCCCGCGACTTCGTGCGCGTACCGCGAGAGCGCCTCGGCGTCGAACGCCTCCGTCGCCACGCGAAGGAGCGCCCGTCCGGTACGGGCCGAGGTCTGCCGGGCCTCCCGCGACAGTTTCACCGCGCTCAGCCGCTCGTCGGCGCGGCGGACGAGGCCCAGGTCCACCGGACCCGGGCCGGTCGCCGCGCGATGTGCGCAGGCCAGCGCGACGCCGTCCGACGGGCCGACCGCGAGCCGCACGTGGTCGCGCAGCAGGGCGGTCAGCACCGCCGGATCGCTGGGCGTGGTGAGCCGGCCGGACTGGGCCCACGTCTCCAGGCCGTGGGAGAGCGTGTAGCGGCCGCTCGGGAACGCGGAATCGCTCAGCTGCAGGACGGCGAGCAGGCCGGCCAGGTCGGCGCCCATCAGACGATGTAGTAGAGCTGGGACATCGGGACCTCGGTGGCGGCGGGCACGACGGCCGGCCGGCCGTCCACCGTGACCTGGTAGGTCTCGGTGTCCACCTCGATGTCCGGGGTCCGGTCGTTGCGGACCATCTGCGCCTTGCCGACCGTACGGCAGCCGCGAACCGCCTCGATCCGGCGCTCGACGCCGAGCCGCTCCAGGACCCGCGCCTCGGCGGCCGCCCGGGAGACGAAGGTGACCGACGTCCGGCCGGCGGCCTTGCCCAGTCCGCCGAACATCGGTTGCAGCAGCACCGGTTCCGGCGTCGGGATGGATGCGCCGGCGTCGCCCATCACCGACCAGGCCACCATGCCGCCCTTGATCACATACTTCGGCTTGACCCCGAACGTGTTCGTCGGCCACAGCACGATGTCGGCCAGCTTGCCCGGCTCCAGCGAGCCGACCACGTGGGCGATGCCGTGGGTGAGCGCCGGGTTGATCGTCAGCTTGGCCAGGTAGCGCAGGATCCGCTGGTTGTCGTCGCCGGCTGCCTCGCCGTCGAGGCTGCCGGTCACCCGCTTCATCTTGTCCGCGGTCCGCCAGCACGTCGCCACCGTGTCGCCGACCCGGCCCATCGCCTGCGAGTCCGACGAGTACATGCTGAGCACGCCCATGTCGTGCAGCACGTCCTCGGCGGCCTCGGTCTCGGCGCGGATCCGGGACTGGGCGAACGCCACGTCCTCGGGATTGGCGGGGTTCAGGTGGTGCGTCACGATCGTCATGGAGAACAGGTTGTCGGTCGTGTCGGTGGTGTACGGCCGGGTCGGGTTGGTCGACGACGGCAGCACGTTCGGGTGCGAGGCGATGGCCATCATGTCCGGCGCGTGCCCGCCGCCCGCGCCTTCGGTGTGATAGCTGTGGATCGTCCGGCCGTCGATCGCGTCCAGCGTGTCGCGCAGATATCCGCCCTCGTTGAGGGTGTCGGCGTGCAGCGCCACCTGGACGTCGTACTCGTCGGCGACGGACAGCGCGCAGTCCAGGGCCGCCGGGGTGGCCCCCCAGTCCTCGTGCACCTTGAGGCCGAGCGCGCCCGCCTCGATCTGCTCGCGCATGCTCTCCGGACGGCTGCTGTTGCCCTTGCCCATCAGGCCGACGTTGACCGGCAGGGTCGCGGTCGCCTCCAGCATCCGGGCCATGTTCCACGGGCCCGGCGTGCAGGTCGTGCCCTTGGACCCGTCGGCCGGGCCGGTGCCGCCGCCCAGCAGGGTGGTGGTCCCGCTGGACAGGGCATGCGGGATCTGCGCCGGCGTCAGGAAGTGGACGTGCGTGTCGATGGCGCCCGCCGTGGCGACCAGGCCCTCGCCCGAGATCACCTCGGTGCCGGGGCCGATGAGCAGCGCGGGCGAGACGCCGTCCTGCACGAACGGGTTGCCGGCCTGGCCGATCCCGGCGATCCGCCCGTTCCGCACGCCGATGTCGGCCTTCACGATCCCGATCACCGCGTCCATCACGACGACCGAGGTGATCACCAGGTCCAGGGCCCCGTCCGCGTTGCGCAGGCCCGGAATCTGGGCCATGCCGTCGCGGATCGACTTGCCGCCGCCGTAGATCGCCTCCTCGCCGGGGCGGATCAGGCTGCGTTCGACGCGGGCCAGCAGCTCGGTGTCGGCCAGCCGGAACCGGTCGCCGGCGGTCGGGCCGTACAGCGAGGCGTACTGCCGCCGCGAGATCGTGGTCATGACTGGTCCTCCGCCCCGGTGAAGCCGCGTTCGAGGGCCCGCCCCCGGGCCCGGGCCCGCGAACGCGGGTTGGACGCCGCCCCGTCGAGCAGCCCGTTGAACCCGGCGACGCGGGCCGGCCCGCCGAACTCGACCAGGTCGACGTCCCGCTCGTCGCCCGGCTCGAACCGGATCGACTGGCCCGACGGCACGTTCAGGCGCATGCCCAGCGCCGCCGCCCGGTCGAAGCCCAGGGCCCGGTTGACCTCGAAGAAATGGAAGTGCGAGCCGACCTGGATCGGCCGGTCACCGGTGTTGCGCACCGGGAGGCGCACGGTACGCCGGCCACGGTTGATCTCGATCGGCTCGTCGGACAGCAGCCACTCGCCTGGAATCATCTCGTCCTTCTCGGCATCGGGGTCGGCACTCGCTAGGGAATCGGGTCGGCGACGGACACCAACTGCGTGCCCGTCCGGAAGGTCGCCTCGACCTGGACCACGCCGACCATCTCGGGCACGCCCGGCAGCACGTCGTCCCGGGACAGGATCTGCTTGCCCAGCTCGGTCACCGCGGCGACCGACTTGCCATCCCGGGCGGCCTCGAGCAGCGCCTCCGTGATCAGGGCGATCGACTCCGGGAAGTTGAGCCGGAGGCCGCGCGCCCGCCGCCGGCGGGCCAGCTCGGCGACCTGGTAGATCACCAGCTTCTCGATCTCCCGGGGGCTCAGCATCAGCGACGACAACCACGTCTCGATGCGCGGCTGCCCGGGATCGTTGTCGGTCATCGTCAGATCCCGGCGAGGCCCTGCGGGCTGTTGTACGGGATCTGCGCGCTGGTGACCTCGCTCAGCGACCCGTCCGCTTGGACGGCGTACCCGACCAGCTTGGACGCGTTGGCGTAGATCTGGTACAGGAAGCCGCCGTCCGGGCTGAGCCAGTTGTCGTTCGGGCCGCTGCTGACGGTGCCGTTGAGCGCGCGGAACGTCCCGTCGCCCGGCACCTTGGGCGACGCCGCGCTGTGCGCCAGCGAGATGACGTCGCCGTCGATCCGGAAGCTGCTGATGTTGCTGTAGCCGAAGTTCGTCGCGAACACCCACTGGTCGTCGGGCGACACCGCGAGCCAGCAGAGCTCCGACGGCAGCCCGGCGCTGGTGTCGGTCTTCACCACCGGCCCGGTGGCGATCTTGCCGTCCTCGCCCAGGGTGGCCAGCGCCACGCCGTCGCCCACGGCGTAGCCGATGACGAAATGCCGGGTCCGGTGGTGCAGGAAGGCCGGGTAGAACGGCGAGCCGCCGCCGCCGTCCTGGAACATGCCGTCGCCGAGCGAGCCGTCCGGCCGCACCGGGAAGACGACGATGCCGTCCGGGTCGGGCGCGTTGGAGGCGACCGACTTCTTCGAGCCGTCGGGCCGGTCCGCCCAGAGGATCGGCGAGCCGTCCGGGTTGGCCTTGGCCGGCTGATCGAAGGTGGTGCCGACGACGACGTACTGCTGATCCGGCGACAGCACGATCATGGTCGACACCCGCAGCGGCTTGTCCGGGGTGTTGACCGTGTAGCCCTCGGGCCGGGCCTCGAGCTTGCCGTCCGCGTCGACCGACATCAGCCGTACGTGCTGGGGGCCGAACGAGTGCAGCACGTACAGCGTGCCGCTGGCCGGCACGTACGCCAGGGACTTGGCCGTGCCGCTGCGGCCGGCCACGACGTTGCCGGTCCGCTTGACGTCGAGGAGCGTCAGCTTGCCGTCCGCACCCACGCCGAAGCTCGAGACCGAGTTGTCGCCGCCGTTGGTGGTGAACAGGAAGCGCCGGTCGGTGCTCACGATCACGCTGCCGGCGGCCTCGAAGGCGTTCGGGGCGCTCTCCTGCCCGCTGATCGGCTTGTAGACGCCCGAACCCGCGCCGCCGGTGGCGACCCGCTCCACCTCGTGGATCGTCCCGTCCGCGGTCCGCTCGTAGTGGATGATGAAGTTCTTGACCTCGTTGGTCTGCATGTACAGATGTCCGCCGGACCGCATGCCTTGTTCCATGGCTCCCTCTCCGTTTCGTCGGGTGCTCGGAGCCTCGCCGCAACGGCTGGTCGCTCGCGTCCGTAAATCCACCGGGAACCCGCCGGGGGTGGCACCGGGTCACGCTCGGCGCGGCCGAGGCCCGCGGTGGCCGGGTAGTATGCGCCGGATGGATCGCCATCGGCGCAGCGCAGGGGGTGGGGCGATGCGGGAGACGCGGACGCTGCCGGGTGGCCCGGTCCCCACCGCCCGGGGCTAGCCCGGTGCTGCAGTTCCGGCGCGACGAGTCGGCCGTGCTCGACCGTCTCATCGACGACGTCGGGTCGGGGGAAAGCCGTGCCCTGGTCCTGCGCGGCGAGTCGGGGATCGGCAAGAGCGCGCTGCTCGAGTACGCCCTGGGGCGGGCCGCCGGCTGGCCCACGGTGCGTGCCGCCGGGGTCGAGTCCGAGCAGGAGCTCGCCTTCGCCGGCCTCCATCAGGTCTGCGCCCCGGTCCTGGATCGCCTGCCGGGGCTGCCGGCGCCGCAGCAGCTGGCGCTGCGCACCGCCTTCGGCCTGGCCGCCGGCAAGCCGCCGGACCGGTTCGTGGTCGGCATGGCCGCGCTGGGCCTGCTGGGCGAGGCGGCGCGGGACCGGCCACTGCTGTGCCTCATCGACGACGCGCAGTGGCTGGACAAGGCGTCGGCCCAGGTCCTGGGCTTCGTGGCGCGGCGGCTGCGCGCCGAGTCGGTTGCGATGATCTTCGCGGTCCGCGAGCCCGCCGACGGCGGCGAGGTCACCGAGCTGGCCGGACTCCCCGGCGTACGGGTCGGCGGGCTCTCCGACGACCAGGCCCGGGTGCTGCTCGAGTCGGCCTACCCCGGCCCCACGGACAAGCGGGTGCTCGATCGGGTGGTGGCCGAGAGCCACGGCAACCCGCTGGCGCTGCTCGAGCTCCCCCGGGGCTTCACCCGGGCCGAGCTCGCCGGCGGGTTCGGGCTCAGCCCGGTCGTCCTGCCGGGGCGCATCGAGGAGAGCTTCCGGCGCCAGATCGCGACGCTGTCGCCCATGACGCGGCAGGTGCTGCTGGTCGCCGCGGCCGAGCCGGTCGGCGATCCGGTGCTCGTGTGGCGCGCGGTCGATCGACTCGGGATCGCGGTGGATGCCGAAGCGGCGTCGCGTGAGGCCGCGGAGCGGTTCGTCGACTTCGGCCCGCGGGTCCGCTTCCGGCACCCGCTGCTGCGGTCGGCGATCTACCGCGCCGCCACCGGCGCGGAGCGGCGCCGCGCGCACGGCGCGCTGGGCCAGGTGACCGATCCGGTGACCAATCCCGACCGCCGGGCCTGGCATCGCGCGCAGGCCGCCGAGGCGCCCGACGAAGCCATCGCCGGCGAGTTGGAGGAGTGTGGCCGGCGGGCGCACGACCGCGGGGCCGCAACCGCCGCGGCGGCGTTTCTCGAGCGATCCGCCGCGCTGACGCCGGAGGTGAAGCGGCGCGGCCAACGGCTCCTCGCGGCCGCGCACGCGACGTACGAGGGCGGCATGCCGGCCGCGGCGCCGCGCCTGATCGCGCTGGCCGAGGCAACCCCGCTCAACGCCCTCGAGAAGGCGCAGGCCGACGTGCTGTACGCGCGATGCGCCTTCGCCCTCGGCCGTGGTCGTGATGCGACCGAATCGCTCCGGCAAGCGGCGACGCGACTGCAGGCGATCGACGCCGCGACCGCGCGCGACACCCACCTGGAGGCGATCCGGGGCAGCTGGTTCCTCGCCGACCACGCGCCCGGGCTCACGCTGCGCGAGATGGCGGAGGCCGCGCGCAGCTCGCCCCGCCCAGGCCCGGAGACGACCTCGGACGTGCTCATCGACGGCCTGGCCATCCGGTATCGGGACGGCTACCCGGCCGCTGCCGCGGTGCTGAAGGAGGCTGTGGCCGAGTTCTGCGTCAAGGCGCCCACCGGCGATTCCGGCCTGCTCCTCGAGTGGTTCGCCGGCTCGATCGCGGTGGACCTGTGGGACGACGCGTCCTGGGATCTGATCAGCCGCCGCTACGAGCAGCGGGCCCGGGACGAGGGTATCGCGGCGCTGCCGATCGCGCTGACGATGCAGATCGTCAACCTGGTGATGCAGGGCGAGCTGGCCTCGGCCGGCTCGCTGCTGGAAGACTTCGACGCCGTTCGCCAGGCGACCGGCATCTTCGACGCCCCGTACGCGGGGCTGCTGCTGGCGGTCTGGCGTGGACGCGTCGAGGAGGCGGCCGAGCTGCTCGACGCGATGACCGACGATGCGAACAAGCGCGACGAGGGGGTGACCCTGATCGCCGTGGCGTCGATGCACGCCACGCTGCTGAACGGCCTGGGCCGATACCAGGAGGCAGCGGCCGCGGCGCTGCGGGCCACCGAGCCGGAGCGGGAGATGGGCTTCATCACGTTGTGCGCCTTGGCCGAGCTGGTCACCGCGGCGGCCCGCGCCGACCAGCCCGATACGGCGGCCCGGGCGCTGGCCCGGCTGACCGCCATGACGGAGGCCAGCGGCACCGACTGGGCGCTGGGTGTGACGGCCCGCTGCCGGGCGTTGCTCGCCGGCCGCGACTCCGCCGAGACTCACTTCCGGGAAGCGATCACCCGTCTCGGGCGTACCCGAATCCGCGGCGAGCTCGCCCGCGCCCACCTGTACTACGGTGAGTGGCTACGGCGGCACCACCGGCAAGACGATGCGCGCCGCGAACTGCGCACCGCCCACGCGATGCTGACGGAGATGGGGGCGGACGCCTTCGCCGCGCTTGCCGCACGTGAGCTCGGCGTCGCCGGCGAAAAGGTTCGCAAGGGCGCGAAGGCGGAGCCCAGCACGCTCACGGCGCAGGAAACCCAGATCGTCCGGCTGGTCCGCGACGGCCTGTCGAACGCCGAGGTCGCCGACCGTCTGTTCATCAGCCCGCGCACGGTGGAGTGGCACCTCAGCAAAGCGTTCGCGAAGCTCGGCGTCACGTCCCGGCGGCATCTGCGGCGCTGACCCGCGTCGGCGAAAGGGCTTGACCCTGACGCAGCGTCAACCCGCCATGCTGGCGGGCATGAGCACTCCACCGGTAACCGATCGGGCCGATCACCCCGCGATACGCGTGCGCGGCCTGGAGAAGTCGTTCAAGGATCTGAAGGTGCTGCGCGGCGTGGACGTCGACGTGGCGCGGGGAAGCATTTTCGCCCTGCTCGGCTCGAACGGCGCGGGCAAGACCACCTTGGTGCGGATCCTGTCCACGCTGCTCAAGGCGGACGGCGGGCGGGCCGAGGTCAACGGCTTCGACGTCGCGTCGCGGGGCGCCGAGGTCCGCGAGTCGATCAGCCTCACCGGCCAGTTCGCGGCGGTCGACGAGATCCTGACCGGCCGGGAGAACCTCACCATGGTGGCCCGGCTGCGGCACCTCAAGGACGCCGGCGCGATCGCGGACCGGCTGTTGCGGCGCTTCTCGCTGACCGAGGCGGGCGCCCGCCGGGTGGCGACGTACTCCGGGGGCATGCGCCGCCGGCTGGACATCGCGATGAGCCTGGTCGGGGATCCGCCGGTGGTCTTCCTCGACGAGCCGACCACCGGGCTGGACCCGGAGGCCCGCCTGGAGGTCTGGTCGGCGGTCAAGGAACTGGCCGCGGCCGGCACCACCGTGCTGCTGACCACGCAATACCTGGACGAGGCGGAGCACCTGGCGGACCGGATCGCGATCCTGCACGAGGGCCGGATCCTCGTGCACGGCACGCTCGACGAGCTCAAGCGGCTCCTGCCGCCGGCGAAGGTCGAGTACGTGGAGAAGCAGCCCACCCTCGAGGACGTCTTCCTCAGCCTGGTCGGCACCGCCGCGAACGGAGAGAAGCGATGAACAAGCACTTTCTCGGTGACACCGCCGTCCTGCTGGGCCGCTCGCTGCGGCACATCGCGCGCAGCCCGGACACCATCATCACCACGGTGATCACGCCGATCGCCCTGCTGCTGCTGTTCGTCTACGTCCTGGGCGGGGCGATCCAGGCCGGCGCCGGCTCGTACGTGAACTACCTGCTCCCCGGCATCCTGATCATCACGATCGCCTCCGGGATCTCCTACACCGCGTACCGGCTCTTCCTGGATCTGCAGGGCGGCATCTTCGAACGGTTCCAGTCCATGCCGATCGCCCGGGCCGCCGTGCTCTGGGCGCACGTGCTGACCTCGCTGGTCGCCACGGTGATCTCGGTCGTCGTGGTCGTGCTGGTCGCCCTGGCGATGGGTTTCCGGTCGGGCGCGAGTGTGCTGGACTGGCTCGCCGTCGCCGGCATCCTGGTCCTGTTCACGCTGGCGCTGACCTGGCTGGCCGTCATTCCCGGGCTCACCGCGAGCTCGGTGGACGGCGCGAGCGCGTTCGCGTACCCGTTGATCTTCCTGCCGTTCATCAGCTCGGCCTTCGTGCCCACCTCGTCGATGCCCGGCCCGGTCCGCGCCTTCGCCGAGAACCAGCCGGTGACGTCCATCGTCAACACGCTGCGGGCGTTGTTCACCGGACATCCGGTCGGCACCGGCATCTGGATCGCCCTGGCGTGGTGCGCCGGCCTGCTGGTGGTGGCGTTCACGTTCGCCGGGATCACCTATCGCCGCCGGATCAGCTGAGTCAGGATCGGAGCATGCTCACCATCGGGCAGTTGGCCGCGTACGCCGGTGTGACGGTGCGGGCGGTGCGGCACTATCACCAGATCGGGTTGTTCCCCGAGCCGGAGCGCGACGCCTCGGGCTACCGCACGTACGGGGCGCCGGCCGTGGTGTCGCTGATCAAGATCCGCACCCTCGCCGACGCCGGCGTGCCGCTGACCCAGATCGCCCGGATGCTCGAGGCCGACGAGGCCACCCTCGCCGCAACGGTCGAGCAGATCGACGCGCGCCTGCGCGCCGAGATCGAGCGGCTGGAGGCCAGCCGCCGGCAGGTGCGGCGGCTCGCCGCCGGGGACAGCCTGGTGCTCCCGCCGGAGATCGTCGCCTATCTCGACCGCCTGCGGGAGATCGGAGCGTCGGAGCGGATGCTGGCCGGCGAACGGGACGGGTGGATCCTCGTCTCGGCCCGCTGGCCCGACAAGGTCCTGGAATGGATCCCGGCCAAGCTCGCGCAGCTCGAGGACCCGCGACTCGTCCGGCTCTATCAGGTGCTGTCGCAGCTGCTGGAGACCGAGGGGATCGACGACCGGCTCGCCAACGAGGCCGCCGACATCATGGCCGATCTCGCCGACCAGGCCGAGGCCGCCGGTGAGCTCGACTACGGCGCGGAGGGCCGCGACGAGATGTCCATCGCGTTGCTGGACGACCTGGCCGACGCGGCCGACAAGCGGGCCGAGCGGTTGCGCGAGCTGATGCGCGAACGCGGCTGGGACGGCTGGACCCGGATGCAGCGGGTGGCAAAGCCGCCGGGCTGAGCTGGGCCGGCGGGCGGGTGACGCCTCAGCGCTCGGCCCGGTCCAGCACGAACTGCATGCATCCGGCGTCGTTGCGCCGTGCGTCGAAGGTCTTGTCGCGGACCCGGTCGGCGACCTCCGCGGCCACATAGAGGGAGGCGCCGTCGCCGGCGTCGTACCGCATGTCCCCGGCGCAGGGCGCCGGCACCAGCAGGATGCTCAATTGCCGATGATCCGGCGTGCACTGAAGGCGCACGCCGCCCTCCGGCGGAACACCGGGAACCCGCAGCATCTCGTGAATGGTGTCCGAAGCGGCGTTGGAGATGGTGAGCATCTCTACCTCCTGACGTATCGGAACCAGCTTCGATCTCCTTTTCCCAACGTCGCTCGGTGATGTGGAGGTCCTCCGGCCACGCCGTGAAGATTCGATGACAGCCCGGCCGCCGTCCGCCGACGGCAATTCTCAGCGGGGACCGTCGCCGAGCAGGAATCGCGTGGTGCCGTCCTCCTCGGTGCGGGCGTCGATGACTTTGTCGCCGAGCAGTTCGCCGGCGCCCTCGGCGATGAACAGCGGAGCGTCGCTGGCCGCCTGGAACACGGTGTCGCCCCGCCGCGGCAACGGCGCCACCGCGATACTCAGCGCACTGCGATCCTCGTTCGGGGCGATGCGCAGACCGGCTCCGTCCGGCACCCCGGGCCCCGTAACGATGTGGCGGATGGCCGCGGTGGCGTTGTCGGAAACCGTGAACATGGTGATTCTCCCAGCAAGAGGCGGGCCTTGGTGGCGCCCAATCTGGCCATGGGATGTGTAGGCGGGCCCACCGCGCCATGACGATCCCGTGACGATCCGTACGCGGACGGCCCGCCATCGTCACGAGATTGTCACGCGGCAGCGTGCCGCCCTCCACATCGGGCGACGAAATTGGGGCCCGACGACCAGCACCCCAGCCAAGGAGAATCGCTGTGTTCACCGTCTCGGACAACGCCACCATGGCGATCCGTACCATCATCGGCCGGTCCGGCGTGCCGCAGGGCGCCGGCCTTCGGATCGCGGCGGACGCCGACCGGGGCTCGCTGCACATCGCGGTGTCGCCGGCCCCCGAGCCGGGCGACACCGTGTACGACGCGGGCGCCGACGCTCAGCTCTTCATCGCCGAGGGGGCGGGGGAGCTGCTCGAGGAGAGGACGATGGACGTCCGCGAGGACGACGCCGGCCGAGTGCAGTTCGTCCTCGATTCGCCGCAGCAGTAGGGACAATGCCGGCCCGGCGCGTCACACGATCGACACATGACTGTGCCGTCACGGCGGGAAAATCCGCGTAGGTTTCGCGCATGTTCCGGGCAGCGGCGAGATCGGCCCGCGCCGGCCTGCTCCTCGTCCTTGTGCTGATCGCGGGCATGGCGGGATGCGGCGGGACCGGCCGGGACGAGACGGTTGACGGGCCGGAGTGGCGAACCGCGGTGCGCGGCGCGGTCGGCGCCGCCACGCGCGCCGCTCCGGCGCGGCTCACCGGGATGGACGTCCAGGAGCGCGCGGGCTTCGATCGCATCGTGATCGCCTTCGACGGGCCGCTGCCGGGCTCCCGCGTCTCCTACACCCCGGCCGCGGCCGCCGGGTACGAGCTGACGATCCGGCTGGAGCATGTCCGGGCCGCCGGTCCGGGCGCCATCGATTGCGGGCTCCCGGCGATCGCCGCGGTCCATCGCGCGCCGCCGGACAACGGCCGCGTCCTGACCACGGTCACCGTGGCGGGCGGGACGCGCCTGCCGTTCCGGATCGGCATCACGCTCGGCTCGTTCTACGTCGACGTGGCTCATCCCGGGCCGCCTACCAGGCGTTGGTCTCACTGACCGAACAGACGGCCCGCCACCCTTTCCGGTGCCACGGTTTTAGGTACGACGGCCGCGGGTCAGGGTGATCTTGCCGGTGGTGGGCGGTCCGGGTGGCGGCGCTTCCGGTGGGGATGCCGGCCGGATCGGATCATGCCCGGCTTCCGGGCCAACGGCCGCTCCCGGCGAGCACCGCGGCCCCGGTACCGGTCAGGGTCGCCGCGCGCGACGGCCCGGCGAGGGCCGCGGGCGGTCCGCACGGTTCGCCGCGGTCGAGGATCCCGGCCGTTGTCACTGCCGGGGTCCGGTACGGGTGGCGGCGGCAGTTCGTGCTCCTCGCGCGGGCCGATCGTCGGGATGAGCGGCTCGGCGACGGGCTCGGCGGCGACGACCGGCGCCGCCGCGGCCTGGTGGGCGGGCCGGCAGGGGAACAGCCGGGTGACCCCGAGCCGTCGGAGGCGCTCGAACAGCGCGGGCGGGACGCCGATCACCATGTACGCGGTGCCGCTGTGCCCGGTGGCCCGGTGGCCGTCGACCAGGGCGCGCACGGTGGCGCCGTCGGCGTGGCCGGCCCGGGTCAGGTCGACGACGAGGAGCCGGGGCCGGGTCCGCACGGCGGTGTCGACCAGCTTGTCGCGCAGCCGCGCGGCCGACGCCTGGTCGAGGTCACCGGCCACGGCGACGACCGTACGGCCCGACGTGGTGCTGGCGGTGACCTGTGCCGTGGTGGCCGGCGCCGGACCGGTCTCGTCGCCGTCGAGCTGCCGGTGCAGCGCCTGGAGGGTGCGCCGCAGCAGGCGGGAGACGTGCATCTGGGATACGCCGAGCGACTGGGCGATCTGTTCCTGGGTGGCGTCGCCGAAGAAGTAGCGGGTGACGACGTACTGCTCCAGTTCGGGAAGCCGGCGGAGCAGGTCGCGCAGCGCGAGGCGGTCGCACGCGCCGGCCAAGTCGGCGTCCTCCTGCCCCATCAGGTCCTGCAGCTCCGCGGCGTCGTCGGCGTCGGACACCCGGGCGTTGAGCGAGTCGACGTCGTAGGCGCTCGCCGCCATCCAGGCCTCCAGGACCTCGTCCTCGGTGCCGCCCAGGGCCTGGGCGAGCTCGGCGATCGTCGGCGGGCGCCGCAGGGTCTGGCCCAGCTCGGCGCGGACGTGGCCCAGCTCCAGGCATCGCTCCTGCAGGTGGCGGCCGACGTGCACGCGCCAGCCCTTGTCGCGGAAGTGCCGCTTGAGCTCCCCGGTCACGGTCGGGATGAGGTAGCCGAAGAACGGTTTGCCGCGTCCCGGATCGAAGCCGTCGACGGCCTTGACCAGCGCCAGCGCGGCGACCTGCGCCAGCACGTCGTCGTCCTGCCCGCGGTGCCGGTAGCGGCGGGTCAGCCGGGTGGCCAGCGGAAGGTTGCTGGAGATGATCTCCTCCCGCAGGCGCCGGCGTTCTCCAGGTCCGGTGCCGGGGGCGTACATCCGGGCGAACAGTGCCATGGTCGCTGCCTCGACCCGGTCGACCCGGTCGGGCGTTTCCTGCTGAAGTGTCATTGTGCTCTCCGAGGACGGCCTGGCGCGGGCGAGCGCGGCGTCGGTGCCGGTCGCGGACGCGCTGTCGGCCCGGCCGTGACGCCCGGTTCCACTCGTGGATCCCCGGCCCGGGACGGTCCAAACCCGGGCCGGCAGTGATCTGTGTCCGATCACGGCGATGGCGGATGCCGCGGCACCCGCCATCGGGACTGCCTACCGGCCGCGCTTCGCCGTCGTCCGGGAGCCGCCCATCAGGATCGCCCCGGCCACGACGCTGAGGACGGCGATGATGACGCCGGTGATCAGGTTGTTGACCCAGATCCCGGCGGCGGTGCCGGACTGGTGGATGACCCACTGGGAGACCGCCACCCACACGCCGAGGATCGCGGTGGTCCAGCTCAACCGCACCATGCGCTGAGGCAGGAGCGTCAGCCCGAGCGCGAGCACCGCGACCGCCAGGCCGATGATCAGGTTGTTGGCCGTGATGGCGGGGTCGGTGCCGTTGAAATGGATCACCCAGGGCGAGATAGCCAGCCAGAGCCCGGCCAGCAGGACCAGGCCGTCGGTGACGACGGCCGGACCGCTCGCGGACACCCGTTCGTAGCGTTCGCGCAGCTCCACGAGATCGGGATGATCTGCCATCGGGAATCGGGTTGTCTCTGACATGAATGTCACCTCCAACACAAGAAGGGTGGAAACCGCGCCTACCCTCCCGGTGCGGGCGATAACACGCGGCAGAGTGTGTGTTTTGCTCTCCGGCGGCCGCCGGCCGCCGGCGCCGTCCCATCGCGCAAGTGCCTGGCTATATCGCGTTATTTCCGGCACGAGGCGATCGCGAGCGGCTAGCCCTGGGGATCTGACGTTCGAATCGAACCGCGAGTTATCAAGATCCAACGGCGGCCCACCGGAGGTCCCGCCGGCCGAGGGCGCCCGCCGGGTGCTGCCTTCCTGGGCCCGGCGTCCCGGTTCGCGATCCGGCGGCGGCGCTTGCAGGATTCCCGGTTCCGGCCGACGCCACCATTGTCGCCCAGCGCGCCCGGACCGACAGCGGGGAACATGCCACCAGTTGCGTCGGCAGGGGCGCCCACCGTGCGGTGAGCGCCCCCGAAGACGTGCGGCTCACCGGTACGTGACGTCGCTCCGGTTGACCCTGCAGTTGCTGGTGTTCCAGCCCTCGCCGAGGTAGGTCGGTTCGCTGCCCTTGGCGACGCCCTTGTACATGCCGCAGACCACCGCGCCGGAGTTCACCGTGACGCGGGTGAGGGTGGCGGTGTCGCCCCAGTTGGTGTTGATGCCGACGACGGTCTTGACGCCGGTCAGCAGGACGTTGTCGACCACGACGTGGCGCTGGTACGAGTTGGTGCAGTTGCCGCAGGCGCGGTAGAGCTTGCCGGCGTTGCTGAGGTAGAAGCCGGAGATGTTGACGGTGCCGTTGCCGTTGTGCTGGAACGTCTTGTCGCTGCCCGACCGAGCGCCGCCGCCGATGACGTAACTGGTGCCGCCGTTGGTCTGCAGGAAGGTCGCGGCGTCCTCGCCGATGTCGTTCCACCACACGTTCCGGATGGTGCAGGTGCCCTTGCAGTGCACGCCGTCGCCGGCCGGGGAGCCGATGATGACGTTCTGCAGGGTGCCGCCGTTGGCGATCTCGAACATCGGGTCCTGGGACTCGCTCTGCGAGCCGTCCCCGATGCAGCAGTAGGTCCGCATGCCGCCGTCGAAGGTCCCGGAGACGGAGATCGTGCCGGAGACGGACACCGAACCGGCCGAGGACGGCCACGAGCCGGTCGGAGTGCCGGGGTTGCCGGTCGGGCCGGTGGTCGGGCCGGTCGTCGGGCTGGTGGTCGGGCCGGTCGTCGGGCCGGTGGTCGGCGTCGAGCCGCCGCCGTAGGTCTCGAACTCGGCGATCCGCGGCGCGCTGGACGCGCTGGTGATCTCGAACGTGAGCTTCCGCAGCGAGGTCGAGGCGAAGGAGATGGTGCTCGGGCTGCCGCTGCCGCTGGCCAGGGTGTTGCCGTTGTCGTAGTTGTACAGCCGCCAGGCGTTGATCGAGCCGCCGCCGGAGGCCTGCCTGATGACGGCGGACGAGACCGTCACGGCACTGCCCCATTTGACCGAGACGTAGCCGGTGGCGCCGTTCGGCGACCAGTACGTGCTGGTGTTGCCGTCCTTGACGTTGCCGTAGCTGGTGCCGCTGGCCTTGCTGGAGCCGTCGGCGCCGCCGCTGAGGCTCAGGTTGTCGGCGGCCGAAGCGGAGGACACCGGCAGCATCAGCGTGATGGCGGCTGCGGCGACTGCGGTGGCTCCTCCAGCGACCCATCGGAGCGCGATTGGCCTCTTCATCTGTGTCACCTCGTAGTCGAGAGCGCCGTGGCGTGGGTGGACTGGCCACAGGTAAGCGCTTTCCTGCGAGGATAGAGCCCGATCGATACGTGAGCAAGCGGATGCCCGATTTGCGGCGTGAGCGCTGCGGTCGGCCCGATGGCGCTTGACGCTGTTAGCGCTAACACCCTTCGCATCAAGGAGCGGGGCATTTTTCCGCGATGGGCCAACAAATCCCTGCCCTTGGCCGCTGAAAAGCTGTTACGCCGATCGTCCCACCAGACTCCTCGCCAAGTCGTGCGTCCACCCCGCGGCGAAGCCTCGCGGCGGCACCATATGGCCTGGTAGTGACCGAGGTGCCGCCGACTCGGCCCCGGCCGAGCCGAGCCGTGCCGTTCCCTCCCGGACGGTGCGCCGCCGCGCCGCGCGCCTCGCCTTCATCGAGGCCGGCCGTTTGACGGCATCGTTTCGTGAACGTTAACTTCACCAGCACCCATAGCGGCCCGTCGATGAACCTCATGTAGGAGGCCCCGGTGTCCCAGCCGTCACGTCCCGCCGCGCCCCGGCGGATACTGACCATCGCCGCGGCCGCCGCCCTGGCCCTCGCGAGCTCGCTGACCGCCCAGGCCGGCCCGGCTCTCGCCGCCGACACCACCCTCTACGCCGCCCCGACCGGCGCCGGCACGAGCTGCACCGCCGCCGCGCCGTGTGCGCTGGCGCAGGCGCAGGCCGCCGCGCGGTCGCTGACCGGCTCGATGTCCGCCGACCTGGTGATCCAGCTGGCCGACGGGATCTACCGGCAGTCCGCGCCGCTGCGGCTGACCGCCGCCGACTCCGGGCGCAACGGCTATCGGGTGGTGTGGCAGGCGGCGCCGTCGGCGCATCCCGTGCTCAGCGGCGCCCGCGCGGTCACCGGGTGGTCGCTCGCCGACGCCGGCCGCAACATCTGGCGGGCGAACGTCGGCGCCGGGATCGACAGCCGCCAGCTCTACGTGGACGGCGCCGTCGCCACCCGGGCGCGCACCCAGGTCAACCGGTCCGACTTCAGCGCCGACAGCACCGGCCTGCGATTCACCAACGGCGCGTTGAGCTACCTCAACAACCTCGCGAACCAGAGCCGGATCCAGGTGGAGAGCGTCGGCTCCTTCACCGACCGGTACGCGTCGGTGCAGCGGATCAGCGGCAACCTGATCACCATGCAGCAGCCGGGCTGGAGCAACAACAACTTCGGGTACGACACGTTCGCCCAGCCGCACCGGGCCGGTCCGCTGTACCTGACCAACGCGTACGAGTTCCTGGACGCCCCGGGGGAGTGGTACCTCGATCCCGGCACCGGCGCGCTGTCGTACATCCCGCTGGCCGGGCAGAACATGAGCACCGTCCGGGTCGAGTTGCCGACGCTTCAGTCGCTGGTCCAGGTCGGCGGCACCTACGACGCGCCCGCCCACCACATCACCTTCAGCGGCATCACCTTCACCGGCACCAGCTGGCTCGGGCCGAGCTCCAGCCAGGGGTACGCCGACCAGCAGACCGGCGCCTACATCGCCGGCAACTGGAGCTGGCCGAGCTTCGGCTCCTGCCACGAGGGCTGCACCCAGTTCGAGGCCACCCGCCCGAACTGGTCGCAATCCCCGGCCGCCGTCCAGGTCTCGGCCGCCAACAACGTCACCTTCACCGATTCCCAGTTCGTCAACCTCGGGCAGACCGCGATCGGGATCGGCAACGACGCCAACGCCCACGGCAGCGGGGTCGGACTGGGCGCCAGCAGCATCACGGTCACCCGGTCCGAGATCGCCCGGGACGTGGCCGGCGGCATCGTCGTCGGCGGCGTCCGGGCCGACGCCCACCACCCGAGCGACGCCCGCATGGTCAACCGGGACATCACCATCACCAACAACCGCGTGCACGACCTCGGGCTCGAGCACCGCGGCATCGTGTCGGTGCTGACCACGTACGTCACCAACAGCACCGTCGCGCACAACGAGGTCTACAACCTGCCGTACACCGGCATGTCGATCGGGTACGGGTGGGGCTCCAACGACGCCGGCGGCAGCAACCACTACGCCGACCGCGGGTTGTACAACTACCAGCCGCGCTACTCGACCGCCACCACCGCGAGCAACAACCAGCTGGTCGGCAACTACGTGCACGACGTCATGCAGCAGATGACCGACGGCGGGTGCATCTACACGCTGTCGGCCAACCCGGGAGCGCTGATCAGCGACAACTACTGCCTGCGAACCAACGGCTGGTTCGGGCTCTACTTCGACGAGGGCTCCCGCTACTACACCGCCCGCACCAACGTCTTCTCGGCCACCGGGACCTGGGCGACCGCCAACTACTACTTCGCCGAGAACATGGGCAACTTCACCGTCACCGGCAACTGGTCGACCAACGGCAGCACGAACGTCACCAACGGCGATCGGGGCAACGTCGTGTCGGGCAACGCGACGGTGACCAACGGCAACTGGCCCTCGGGCGCGCAGGCGGTGATGTCGGCCGCCGGTCCGCAGAGCGGTGGCGGCCAGGAGCAGGCCCGGCCGATCATCGGGGTCCAGTCCGGTCGCTGCCTCGACGCCGGCACCGGCGCCAACGGCGTCCAGACCCAGTTGTGGGACTGCCACGGCGGGACGAACCAGCAGTGGACCTACACCAACGGCAAACAACTGCGGGTGTACGGGAACAAGTGCCTCGACGCGTCCGGGCAGGGCACCGCCAACGGCACCCAGGTCATCGTCTGGGACTGCTCCACCCAGGCCAATCAGCAGTGGAACCTCAACGCCAACGGGACGGTGACCGGCGTCCAGTCCGGACTGTGCCTCGACGCGGTCGGCAACGGGACCGGGAACGGCACCAAGATCAACCTCTGGACCTGCCACGGCGGCGCCAACCAGCAGTGGAGAGCGACCCCCTGAAAGCCCGCTTGATCCCGCGAGCCGCCAGGTCTTGAAACATAATACGTATGCTCTTATATTTCGGTGCGATGAACTCCCGTCACCAACGGTCTCCGGCAAAGGACCTCAACATGGGTGGAATCGCACGGGCTTCACGCGTAATCGGCGGCGCCGCGGTGATGGCCCTCGCGGCGGCGCTGGCCGCCTGCGGCGGCGGCAACGACGGCGGCTCCACAGCCGGTTCCTACGGCTTCCCGCAGGTCGCTCAGGATGACCAGGCCGAGATCACGGTGTGGGTGGACGCCGACCGCTCGGGCGCGGCGGACGCCTTCAAGAAGGCCAACCCCGGCGTACCGATCAAGGTGGTCACCTACGACGGCTCGGCCAACGGATCCAACTCGTTCCGCACCAAGATGCAGCTCTTCGACCGGGCCGGCAGCGGCTGGCCGGATGTCGTGTTCTCGACCCAGAACAACGACGCCGCGTGGGCGAGCCAGAAGTCCGGCGGCAAGCAGGCGTTCGCGGCCGTGCTCGGCGACGGCCTGGTCCCGCAGGCCACGCTGGACGGCTTCACCCCCGGCTCGCTCGACCCGTGCACCGTGGACGGCAAGGTCTACTGCCTGCGCAACGACCTCGCCCAGGTGGTGCTCTGGTACAACAAGACCCTGCTCGCCAAGTTCGGCTACGCGCCCCCGGCGACCTGGGAGGAGTACCAGGCGCTCGGCGAGCAGGTGGCGCGGGAGCACCCCGGCTACATCGTCGGCACGGTCGGCGACGCGTGGACCCCGGAGGTCTTCTTCTGGGGCAGCAAGTGCCAGGCGAACGGGATCACCGGCCCGACCACCGTCACGGTCGACACCGGCACGGCGGAGTGCAAGCGAGCCGCGGCCATGCTCGACACGCTGATCAAGAACGGCACCACGCCCAACGTCAGCGTCTTCACGCCCGAGTTCGTCAAGACGTACTCCGGCAAGGTTCTCGTCATGCCCGGCCCGGCCTGGTACGCCGGCGCCATCTTCAACAACCCGCAGTCGCTCAACGTGCCCAAGGGCCAGCTCGGCGTCGCGGCCCCGCCCGCCTGGCAGGGTGACACCGCGGTGACCGGCAACGTGGGCGGCGGAACCTGGTTCATCAGCAGCCATTCCACGAATCTCAAGGCGGCGGCGAAGTTCGCCGAGTTCGTCACCACCGCCGACGACTACCAGGTCGAGCTCGCCCCCGGGTATCCGGCCTTCGCGGCCGCCGCCGACAAGTGGGTCAAGAAGCAGGAGTCGAGCGGCTACTACGCGACCGACCTGCAGGCGATCGCCAAGGCCGGCACCGAGATCTGGGACGGCTGGGGCTCCGGGATCTTCAGCCAGGAGGCGATCTGGGCCAAGACCATGACGCCGGCCATCGCCGACGGCAAGAGCCTGGTCGCCATGCTTCCCGAGTGGGAGACGGCGATCAAGAATCAGGCCCAGGTCAACGGCTACACGGTCCAATGACGGCGGTGGAACAGGCGGCACGGCCGGCGGCGCCCGCGCGTCGCCGGCCGGACCGGCGGTGGCCGACCGGCGGCCGGAGCGCGACGAGCTACGGCTTCATCGCCCTGTACGCGGCCCTGACCGTCGCCTTCGGGATCCTGCCCGCCCTGTACGCGCTGTATCTCGCCTTCACCGACGCGGACGGCGGCTTCGCCGGGCTGGCCAACTTCGGCAAGGTCGTCGGGGACTTCCGCTTCGGGCCGGCCGTCGGCCACGTCGCGTACTTCCTGGTGATCTGGCTGATCGCGCTGATCGTGCTGGTGACCGTGCTGGCGATCGCGGTGCACGCCATCCGGCTGCGCTGGCTCGGCAGCAGCCTCCGGCTGATCTTCTATCTGCCCGGGGCGCTGGCCGGCGCGTCCAGCGTGCTGCTCTGGCTGTTCCTGCTGGACCCGACGGCCAGCCCGGTCGGCGGCCTGCTGCGGTTGCTGGGCCTGTCCAGCTTCGTCCAGGTCATCGTGCCCGCCCACCTGCCACCGATCTTCGCGATCATCGCGTTCTGGACCGGCGCCGGCGGCTGGATCGTGATCATGTACGGCGCGCTCAACAACATCAGCGCCGAGGTGATCGAGGCCGCCCGCATCGACGGCGCCGGGCCGCTGCAGATCGCCTGGCGCATCCAGCTGCCGATGCTGCGCAAGTGGATCTCGTACCTGGGGATCATGTCGCTCGCCGCCGGCACCCAGCTGTTCGTCGAGCCGCAACTGCTGTCGCAGGCGAGCAACGCGGTCGTGCCCAACGACTACTCGCTCAACCAGCTGGCCTACCAATACGCGTTCCAGCAGAACGACTTCAACGGCGCGGCCGCCATCTCGTTGCTGCTGCTGGTCATCGCCCTCGCGCTCTCGGCGGTCTTCGTCCTGCGTGGCGGCCTGTTCGAGACGGACTGAGTCATGACGTCAGCAACCCGCGGCCGGCAGATCGGTCTCGGCGGCTGGAGCGGCCGTACGATCGTCGCCCTCGTCCTTGCGATCTTTGTGCTTTTCTTCGCCATCCCGATCGTCTGGCTGCTGCTGGCGACGACGAAGTCGGCCCGGGGCCTGATCGTGCGCCACCCGTTCGCCCCGGGCGGGCTGGGCGACCTGCGGGCCAACTGGCATCAGCTCTTCGCCTTCCAGGACGGCGCGGTCACCACCTGGGTGGCCAATTCGGCGCTGTACGCGGTGGGCGCGCTCGCGATCACCCTGGTCGCCGGCATCCCGGCGGGCTACGCGCTGGCCCTGACCCGGTTCCGGTTCCGGCGGCTGCTGCTGATCGTCACGTTGATCGTGATGCTGATCCCGAACACCGCGCTGGTCCTGCCGATCTTCCTGGAGCTGAACGCCGTCGGCCTGATCGGCAGCCCGCTGTCGGTGATCCTGCCGATGTCGTTCTTCCCGTTCGGCGTCTACCTCGCGTACATCTATTTCGCCACCAGCATCCCGCGCGACCTGCTCGCCGCCGCCCGGATCGACGGATGTTCGGAGCTGCAGGTGTTCACCCGGGTGGCCCTGCCGCTGGCCGCCCCGATCGTCGCCCTGGTCGCGTTCTTCAGCTTCGTGCAGAGCTGGAACAACTTCTTCCTGCCGTTCGTGATGCTGCCCGCCAGCGACGGTTACCCGATCCAGGTGGGACTCACCTCGCTGCTCGCGTCCACGCCGGCGTTCAACCCCAGTTCCGCCGGGATGCAATCGGTGCAGCTGCCCACCCTCGCGCTGGCGACGGTGATCTCGGTGCTGCCGGTGCTGATCGTCTTTCTCTTCGCGCAGCGCTTCCTCGTCGCCGGCATGACGGCGGGCGGCACGAAGGAGTAAGGAGCAACATGAAGGTCACCGGATACCGCAGTCTGACGACCGAGCACGACTGGGGGCGGCTCATCGGCGACGCCAACGGGGTGATGCCGCGGCCGCGTACCGAGGTGCACGTGCTGATCCTGGAAACCGACGAGGGCATCGACGGCGTCGGCATCGGACCGCACGGCGACATCGGCAAGGTCTTCGACGCGGTGGAGGGGCAGGATCCGCGGGCGGTGTCGGCCCTCTACGACCGGATGCTCGCCCGGGTCTTCAAGACCGGGCACGCCGGATCGGCCTTCGGCGCGATCGGCGCGATCGACACCGCGTTGTGGGATCTCAAGGCGAAGGTCGCGGGCGAGCCCCTGTGGCGTACGCTCGGCGCCCTCGACCGGTTCGTGCCCGGCTATGCCTCCGGCCTCGACATCGCGCTCGACGACGACGGGCTCGCCCGCCTCTACCAGGAATTCGCCGCGCGCGGGTTCAGCGCCGGCAAGCTCAAGGGCGGCCGCGAGCTCGAGCACGACCTGCGCCGGCTCGGCATCCTGCGCGACGTGCTGGGCCGCAACTCGGCCCACCCCGCGCTGATGTTCGACGCCAACGAGTCCTGGAACCGCTCGCAGGCCGTACGATATGTGGCGGCCCTCGAGCGCAAGCTCGATCTCACCTGGATCGAGGAGCCGGTGCGCCGGTGGGACGCCGCGGGGCTCGCCTCCGTCCGCCGGGGCATCCGCGCCGCCGTCGCGACCGGCGAGAACCTCACCGGCCTCGAGCAGTACCGGCCGTTGCTGGACGCCGACGCGGTCGACGTGGTGCAGGTGGGCAACGTCTGGGGCATCACCCACTTCCTCCGGGTGGCCGCGGTGGCGCACAGCCACGACCTGCCGGTCAGCCCGGTGGCCTACCACACCAACCCGGTGGCGCACGCCGCGGCGGCCGTACCCAATCATCTGACCTTCGAGGTGCAGGGCCTCACGTCGCCGATCGGCCTCCGGGTGGATCAGGAGTACGACGACGGGGGAATCGTGCTCGGCGACGAGCCGGGCATCGGCATCCGGGTCGACGAGGAGCACATCGAGGCGGTCCGGGCCGCCGATCCGCCCGCGCACGACGACGGCCCGCACGTCCGCCCCCGCCGCGCCGGCCTGCGCCTGGTCCCCGACGCGGCACGCGATCTGCCGTGACGGCCACACTGGACAGCCACGTCCACCTCTGGGACCGGTCGGCCGATCCGCAACCGTGGATCGATCCGGCGACGATGCCGGCGCTCGACCGCGACTTCGGTCCCGGCGACCTGGAACGGATGCTGGACGCGACCGGAATGGACGCCGCCGTGGTCGTCCAGTCGAGCAACAGCGCCGGGGAGACCCGGCGCCTGCTGGCTCACCCGGCGCCGCGCATCGCCGGGGTGGTCGGCTGGATCGATCTCACCGCCGACCCGGCACGCCAGCTCGACGAGCTCGAGGCCGGGGCGTCCCGGCCGCTCGTCAGTGTCCGGCATCTGGTGCACCTCGACCCGGATCCCGGATGGCTGGCCCGCACCGCCGTCCAGGCCGGCATCGGCCACCTCGGGTCGCGCGGGCTGGCGTTCGACCTGGTCCTGCGGTGGTGGCAGCTGCCGCTGGCCACGTCGCTGGCCGGGGCACGGGCCGACGTCCGGTTCGTCGTCGACCACCTCGGCGGGATCGCCGACGCGGACGACACCGAGGCGTGGGCGGGAAATCTGCGCGATCTGTCGCGCTTGCCCAACACCTGGGCGAAGCTCTCCGGCCTGGCCGGGCTCGCGCACCGGGATCCGGACGGCCTGCGCCGGGCGGTGGACGTCGCGCTCGAGACCTTCGGCCCGTACCGGCTCATGTACGGCTCGGACTGGCCGCTCGCCGAACTGGGCGTGGGCGCCGCCGCCTGGCGGGCCACGGCCGGCACGCTGATCGCCGAGCTGAGCCCGGCCGAGCGCACGGCGATCCTCTCCGCCACCGCCTCGGTCGCCTACCGGCTCGGCCGATGACGGCCGCCTCGTCCCGTCGGGGTTCGCCGCTCCCGGCCGGCTAGGACCCGGTCTCGTCCCGGGCCGGCGCGAACCGGCGTCGCTGCCAGGAACCGATGATGTGGTCGCGCATCGCCTGTTCCGCCGCGGCGACGTCCTGCCGGGCGATCGCGTCGACGATCGTCGCGTGCTGGTCGAGCGTCGAGCTGAACGCGCCCTCGTACTGCATCCCGTGATAGCGCGTGCTCTCCAGCGCGCGCCGGTACAGCCGCTTGGTGATGTTCTCGGCCAGGCGGTTGCCGGAGAGCTCCATCACCGTGAGGTGGAAGACCACGTCCGCCTCGTTGAAGGAATCGCTCTCGTGCTGGCTCTGCCGCATCACCTGCAGCGCCTGCTCGATGCGGGCCAGCTCCTCGGCCGTCCGGCCGGCGGCCACCGCCCCGGCCATGGCGGACTCGAGGTTCCCCCGCACGACGGTCAGCTCGTCCAGCACCCCGAGCGTCTCGTCGTTGTCGATGAGCGCGGAGAGCACGACCGGGTCCAGCATGTTCCACGACCCGGACCGCGCCACCTGCGTCCCCCGGCCTTGGCTGACGATCAGCAGCCCCTTCTCCTCGAGCCGCTTGGCCGACTCGCGGATCACCGTGCGGCTCACGCCGAAGTGGTCGCTGAGCGGTCCCTCGGGCGGCAGCAGCTCGCCCTCGGCCAGCTGCCCGGTGACGATCAGCTCGACCAGCTCGGTCACGACAGCGACGCTCAGCCGCTCGGCCCGCCGCCGGGGCGGGAGCTTGAACGCGTCGGAAGGGGCCGTCATGGCTGGTACCTTACCGATCGATCCCGGCGGGTCCCGGCGGTCACGCGCGCCGGCATTGACATCCGTGCACGGCAATGCCAAATTCGGCTCCCTTGCCGACGTCCTCCACGGGGGAGGGACGATGCCGTTTCGATCCGTGCCGCCGCGGCGCGCCCTCGAAACCGCGAAGGCCGAGGTCGAACGGCTGGGACTGACGGCCGCGGAAGGCGCGTCCGGTCCGCGGCACGCTCCGGTCACCCAGGTCACGCTCGCCCGCGACGGCGCGGCCGTCGCCGACGGCTGGGGCAAGGGCGCGGGCGATCAGGGCGTGGCCAGCGCCTGGTTCGAGGCGCTCGAGCGGTACCTCATGTCCGCGCCCGGCAACCGGCGCTGGGAGCCGGACGGCCCGGTGCTGCTGAGCGCGCGGGAGGTGGCCGCGCAGCCGACGCTCCGCGCCGATCTGGTGGTACGGCGCTGGGCGCTCGAGTTCCCGTCGGCGGTGGCGGCCTGCGCCACGTACGGTGGGCCGGTCTTCTATCCGGTGTTCCTCACCGACCCGCGGTATTTCCGGTGGCCGGTGACCGGCGACGACGTGCGCCCCTACCGTGGGCTGTTGCGCTACTCGTCGAGCCTGGGCACGGCGGCCGGCAGCACGGTGGCCGAGGCGACCTATCACGGGCTCTGCGAGCTGATCGAGCACGACGGCTTCAGCCATGCGCTGCTGCGGTGGTACGTGGCCGGCGACCCGGCCGCCGACGAGGTGCCGGCGTCGGCGCTGACCGGCGGGCCGGCCCGGCGCCTCGCCGCGGCCGAGCGGGCCGCCCGGGCCCCGGTGCACCTGCTGGACGTGACGACCGACCTCGGCGTGCCGGTGTACGTGGCGGTCAGCCGCGGCCCGCGGAGCACCCGGATCGGCGTCGGCGCCTCGGCCTGGGCGAGCGACGCCGCCGAGCGCGCCGTCGACGAGCTCATCCAGTCCTGCGGGCAGCCGGCCGCCCGCGAGGCACGGGCGGCGGCGAAGCTGGCCGCGTGGCCGGCGCTGGAACGATGCGTCCGGCTGCCGCTCGCCGGGCTGCGGATGCGCGCGGTGCCGCTGCGGCCCGACCTCGGCGACGACTCGGCCGAGGGCGGGCTGGCCACGGTCGTACGCGCGCTCGGCGCTCGGGGGATCGCCCATCACGCCGCGGACATCGCGCCGTCCGGCTCGCTCATCGCGGTGACCAGCACCGTCGCTCCCGGCCTGGAGCGCTTCAGCCTGGTGCGGCACGGCGACCCGGTCCTGCCGACCGGCCGCGGCCGGCACCTGTGGCCGTCGCCGACCACGGCGGCGGCACGTTCCTTCTGAGGAGAGGAACGACATGCCGTTCGGCGTCGGTTGTGGGTTCTGCTGGTTCGACGCCGCGGCCTGGGGCGCGTTCTTCCGGATCGTCGGCAAGCCGCGCCTGGCCAGAGCCAACAGCGTCGTCTGGTCGACCGAGATCGTCATCGAGATCGCCGCACCGGCGGGCGCCGGCCTGCTGGCCGCGCTGGCCGACCCGTCGGCCGTTCTCGCCGTGGACGCCCTCACCTACCTGATCTCGGCCGCTCTGCTCGCCGGCCTGAAGACCGACCTCGACATGGCCGCCACCGGCCGCCGGATGTGGCCGGAGATCGGCGAAGGCCTGCGCTACGTCTGGGGCACGCCGGTCATCCGCACGCTGACGATCGCCGGCTTCGGCCTCCCTGGCGACCTTCGAGCTGGCGGTGGGCGCCCTGGCCGGGACCGGGGCGTTCGGGGTGGCGCTGGTGGCCTGGCCGCCGGCGCGTACGGCGTCCGGGCCGCCTATCTGTTGCTGGCCGTGCCCGCGGCGATCGGCCTGGCGCTCGCCGTGGCCTCACCCGTACGCGGCTTGCGCCTGCCGACCGACTGAGCGCGTCGCCCGCCGCACCGGCGTCAGCCGGCGTCGGTGACCCGGTAGTTGCCCTTCACGATGAAGAAGTCGGGGGTGGCGGCCGGGTCCGGGCCGCAGCCCGGGTTCGCGGCGGTGCCGGTCGAGAAGTTCAGCTTGTCCGCCACGACGGTGCCGTCGCCGTTGTCCTGGACACCGATGATCACGTACTTGCCGCGCTGCCAGCTGTTGGTGTCGCGGCGCGGGCCGCCGGAGAGCAGGATCTTGCCGGTCAGGTACGCGGTCTTGCCGTCGACCACGAGACAGCTCGACATGCCGGTGGCGTAGGTGCCGTCCGGGTAGGTGATGGTGAACGCGCCGAGCTGGCCGCGCTGGTTGCCGGCCGCCGCGAGGTAGGCGGTCGGGGAGCCGAACTGGCCGAGGGTGCCGGTGCCGAGCACCGACTCGACCTTGGTGGCGGCCTGGGCGCCGATCGCCGGCATCGCGGCGAACGCGGTCACGGCAGCGGCAGCGGTAAGCAGAATTTTGCGCATCGTCGTCCTCACGGGGTTGATCATCGGCTCCGGACGACTTTCTACCCGGGGCCGGTGACCCTGCGTAATGGCCCATACGGCCGGGAACCTCACCGGGTCGGTCAGCGCCGAAAACCGTTGTGGCACAAGGGGTTTCCGGTCTTCTTGGGGCTGGTGTGACTCGGCTCGGTGATGGCACGATCGTCACCGTGACGCCACATCCGCGTGCGCGACCGATCTTCCCGGCGCAGCTGTGATCGAAAAGCTGCTTCCCCCGGCCGTCGCCTGCGTCGAGGCGTTCGGCGACGTGCCCGGCGAGCCGGTGTTCCCCGGCGAGGAGGACCTGGTCGCCAACGCGGTGGCGGTCCGGCGCCGGGAGTTCGTCACTGCCCGGCGCTGCGCCCGCGAAGCGCTCGTACGTCTCGGCCACCCGCCGGTCCCGATCCGGCCCGGCGCCCGCCGCGACCCGCAATGGCCGCCCGGCGTCGTCGGCAGCATCACCCACTGCGCCGGCTACCGGGCGGCGGCCGTCGCGCCCCGGTCCGACCTCGCCGGCCTCGGCATCGACGCCGAGCCGCACGCGCCGCTCCCGGACGGCGTCGTGGACGTCGTGGCCGGCGCCGGCGAGCGAGCCGCCCTCGCCGAGCTGGCGCGCTCCGAGCCCGCCGTGCACTGGGATCGGCTGCTGTTCAGCGCCAAGGAGTCGATCTACAAAGCCTGGTACCCGCTGTGCGGCCGCTGGCTCGGATTCGAGGACGTCCGGCTGGACATCGCGGCCGGGCACGGCACCTTCACCGGCGACCTGCGCGTCGACGGCAGCCGGGTCGACGGCGGTCCGCCGCTGACCCGGCTGCATGGCACGTACCTGATCGACCGGGACCTCGTCGTCACCGCGGTCACCGTCGGCAGTTCCTGACCGGTCGCGGGGCTTGGTCAATCCCGGTGCCGCATCGGGCGTACGTCGGCCGGCGCGCCCGGCGGCCCGCCCGGCGTGGCCCGGTACTCCGGCACACCCACGCACGTGAAGATCAGGGCGTCCAGCGGCGCGCCGAGCAAGGCCGGGATCTCGCTGTCGAGGAAGGTCATTCCGGTCGCGCTCACCCCCATCGCGTACGCGAGGAGGTGCAACCGCCCCTCCACCAGCCCGGCCGCCAGTTGCGCGGCCCGGTACCCGCGGTCGTCCAGGTTCGCCACCTCGGCCGCGGTGATCACCACGAACGCCGCGTCCCGGCTCAGCCCCTGTTCCAGGCTCACCCGGTAGAGCTCGTCGCGCTGGTTGCCGGCGTGAATGGGGGTATCGAGATCGGGCCACCGGTACACCCCCGGCGCCACCCCTTCGACGTCGTGCACGGCCACGAACTGCGGCAGCTCGATTCCCCGTACGGCCACCCGCATCCCGATGGTGAGAACTTCGTTCGGCACCCCGCGAGCCGGGTCCATCCGCCGCTGGGAGCCGCGGGTGAGCACCACCGTCTCCACCGGCGCGCCCCCGGCGTCCGGCACGTCGACCGAGTCGCCCTCCGCCCACGGCGCACCCAGCACGGTCGTGTCACCGGCCCGCTGCGCGGCCGTTTCCAGCGGAAACTCCAGCGGATCGCCGTCGACCTCGCCGCCGACCGCGGGCCCGGCCGGCGTCAGCGCGGGCTGCCGCGGCCCGAGCCCGACCACGGCGACCGGCCATTCGTGTACGCCGTCCGCGCCGACCAGCTCGGTGACCGCCCGATCGGGGAACGTGGTGTAGAGCCGCGCCGGGATCCCCGCGGAGTGCGCCAGGGCCAGCGTCTGCGCCAGCATCGTGCCCGCGTCCCAGTAGATGTGCCGGTAGCCGCGCTCGCGGTACCGCCAGCCGGTCCGCCACGGCACGCCGGTGACCACCATCGCCACATCGCCGCCGCCCGGCGCCGGCGCCACCCGCACCAGCGCGTGCACGGCCGGGTCGTACCAGTGCACGCCGCCCGGAAGCCCCGGAACGTCCGCCGGGATCAGCACGTAGACCTCGAGCGGAAAACGCCCCCCGGCCGAGCCGGCCGCGCGGAACAGGTGCGTGATCCCGTTGCGGCGTTGAGACGTACGCACGACGCCGGCCGACAGGTACAGCAGCCGCGCAAGATGCGGCAGGTCAAGGTCGCCGCCACCCACCTTCGCGGTGCCGGCCAGCACCTCGATCGTCGAGGGCTCGGTGGACGGCAGATCGCGCGGCAACTCCACGCGCGGCAGGTCGTCGCGGTACCGCTTGTAGAACCAGGGAAAGCGATCGAAGTCGTTGGGCTGCAGATCCAGGACCAGGCGCGGGTCGGAGATGACGTCGTCCCACTCCCGTCCCGGCTCGTAGGAAGTCAGCCTGTGCAGAAGCTGGGTCGGTGTCTCCACCGCGCTGACTTTAGAGGTGCCGGGCGTCGGGCGCCCCTGGATAACCAAGGTGGATCAGCCCCGCCACCTGGACCGGCGCGACGATGCGGGACCACACTCAGTTGCATGACGATCGAACAAGAGCGGCTCACCCCGTGGCTGATCCACGATCTGCCAAGGATCGCCTGGATCGTGGAGTACCGCCTCGCCGAGCTGACCACCCAGGAGCGGCAGATCGTGCGCGACGCGATCGCCCGCATGCAGCGAGCCCTGGACCAGGACGCCATCTGACCGCGTGCCGGCTCGCTGCTACCGCTTGCTCCCGCCGTGGGGATGGCACGCCTACCCCGGCCCGCGCGCCGTTCGCGAGACGGCTAACGTCGTGCCTCCACACATGGCGGCACGACACCACGGGGCGCGAACAGAATGAGAACGTCGATGAGAGCCGCCGTCGTCGCGGCGGCGATGCTGCTGCTCGCCGGCTGCAGCGGCGACGGCGACACACCGGCCGGGAACGGCATCACCGAACTTCCGCCGGCCACGGTGATGGAGAAGTCGCTCGCGGCTCTGAAGACAGTGCCGTCATACCGAGTCGACATTCACACCGACAACGGCAACCTGCAGACGTCGACCACGATCGCCGTCGTCGGAACGGACCTCCGCGGAACCGTCACGAAGGCGGATGGAAAGTCCGAGATCCTCAAGGTCGGCGCGAATTACTACGTCGCCCCCGACGAGGCGTTCTGGAGCAATTGGTTCGACCAGCCCGAGCGGGCGCATGCCTACACCGAATACGCGCACGGCCGGTGGATCAAGGTAGCGAAACGCGACGACCTGATCCACACCTCGGGCCTGGACGGCGCGTTCGCCTTTGCGGAACGAAATGCGCTGAACGGCGCGGTCCCGCGCCACATGTCACTGGGCGAACGCAAGGACGTCAGCGGGGTTCCCACCATCACGGTGCTCGACAGCCGCAATGACCTGACGCACATCTCGGTGGCGACGACTGGTGAGCCATACCCGATCCGCTGGGACTTCGGCCACGGCGCCGTCGCCGACTTCAGCGGCTTCGGGACAACCTCCGCCGAGATCGAGGACCCCGCCGCGACCGAGGTCGTCGACATGGCGACCGTCATCCGGAGCAGCTGAGCCCGAGGCAGCGGTCACTCACGACCAGCGCAAACGGCTTCTCTTCGGGCTTCGCACCTCACCGTTACCCGCGCGCTGAGCCACTGGTCCGCGCACGGTCAGCGGCATGACAGTTTGGTTGCTGTCCGTTTGTTCGCCATTCAGCTGAATGCCTTGGAATCTTCAGATCCCGTGAAACTCATTGCCGGCTGGGATGATCGAAAATGGCGGGGCGGGGTCGATCTGCGGGAAAATGGTTCATGCGGCAGCTGCAGTTGTTCACCACGGCGCAATTGGCGACGATGCGCGACACCACGAAGCGCCGCAACTATTCCGCCGAGGCCGAGGAATTCCGCCGGGAGCATCAGCGGCATCGCGTTTGGGGCATGACACAACGCCACGCGCGGAAGCTGCGCTCGATTTACGGCCACATCCCGAGCGATGAGGAATTGATGGCCGCCTGGCACGATCGCGACGCCGCAGCGTCGGCGTCCGCAATGTCCGAGCAGGCAAACAGCCGGCCGCTAGTCCGGTCGGAGTCGACGCCCAGCATGCCGGAGCAGACCGTGCCGGAGACCGCCGTCGCGGAACGGGGCGCGGTGGGACGCCAGCCCGGCCTCGGTATCGGTGCCGGTGGCCAGGCCACTGAATCCGAGCCGGCGGTTGTCGCGGCGGTTCCGGTCCGGCGGGCCCCGGCGAGACCATGCCGCAACTGGTTTCGGGAAAGGGCCGGCCATTGTGGGTGCGTGGCGGAGACGCCGCCGGCCGCGGTGGGCAGCCGCTCAAGAGTTGGGAGCGCCCCCCGTTCGCGCCGTCGGCGGTGGTTCCTTACCGGTTCTACGTCTGCGGCGCTTGCTGACGCAGAGCCGGCAATACCTTGGCGCCGAAGGTCTCGATGAACGGCATCAGATCCTGCCCGACGTGATGCAGGTAGATGCGGTCGAAGCCGAGCGACGAGTACCCGCGTAGCCATTCGGTGTGTGCCTCGAGGTCCGCGGAAACGTTGACCACCTGGCGCACCTGCTCGATCGTCACGTTCTCGCTGATCACGTCGAACTGCTCCACCGTCTCGAGGTCCCAGCAGACCGGCGGCCGGAAGACGTTGCTGCGCCACTGGTCGTGGGCGATCGCCTCGGCCTCGTCCTCGGTCGGCGCCCAGCTCAGATGCACCTGCAGGCAGACCGGCCCGCGGCCACCCGCGTCCCGGTACGAAGCGATCATCGTGCGCAGGTGCTCGGCCGGGGCGTTGACGGTGACCAGCCCATCGGCCCACCCCGCGCACCAGGCGGCGGTCTTCGTGCTCACCGCGGCCCCGATCAGCGGCGGCGGCTCGGCCGGGCGGGTCCACAACCGGGCGCGGTCCACGGTGATCAGGCCGTCCCGGGTGACCTCGTCGCCGGCCAGCAGCGCGCGGATGACCTCCACCGACTCCAGCAGCCGTGCCTCCCGTACCTCTTTGCGCGGCCACGGCCCCCCGGTGATGTGCTCGTTGCTGTATTCGCCGCTGCCCAGCGCCGCCCAGAACCGCCCCGGGAACATCGCAGCGAGGGTTCCGATCGCCTGCGCGACGATCGCCGGGTGGTAGCGCTGGCCCGGCGCGTTGACCACGCCGAACGAGAGGTTTGTGGCCTGCAGCGCGGCACCCAGCCACGACCAGGCGAACGCGGACTCACCCTGCCGGCTGCTCCAGGGCGAGAAGTGGTCTGAGCACATCGCGGCCTCGAAACCGTGCCGTTCGGCCGCGATCACGGCGCTGAGAAGGTCGGCCGGCGGGATCTGCTCGTGCGAAGCATGGATTCCGTACTCGGTCATACCCGTGCCGATACCCCTGCCTCCACTTCCGCAACCAAACTACCGACCTCCCACCCGACGCATCGACCGAAGCTCGGCCTCGAACGCCTCGGTCAGAGCCCCAGCTTCGGGCGCACCCATGCGGCCAGCCTGCTGATCGCCTCGTCGGCGACCGGTGCGCGCCCGGCGGCCATCTGAAAGGTGTGCAGCTGCCCGTCGAAGATGTCCAGCCTGGCGCCGGTCAGCTTCGCGAGGCGCTCACTGTCGCCCCGGCCACTCTCGTCGGCGCCGCACTGCACGTAGACCGGCGGCAAGGTGGACAGGTCCGCGTGGAAGGCGTTGACCTGCGGCGCCAGACCGTTCGTCCCCTCGGGCAGATACTGCCGGATCAGAGCTTGCACCATCGGCCGGGTGAAGAACAGATCGGTTCCGGCGTTCGCCTCGTAGGATGTCGCGGTCTGCGCCGGGTCCATGTCGATCCACGGCGACAGCAGCACCAGCGCGGCCGCACCCGGCTCTCGGAGGGCGACCTGCACGGCCAGGCCACCGCCGCTGGAATCACCGGCAAGCGCCACCACCCGGGCGGACTCCGCCGCCCACCGGAACGCCGTGACGGCGTCCTCGATCTGGGCCGGATAGCGGAACTCGGGAGCCAGCCGGTAGGTGGCCAGCAGCACCCGTACGCCGGCCGCCTTCGCGAGATGCCCATACATCTTGCGGTGCGTGTAGAGCGACCCTCCGACGAAGCCGCCGCCGTGCAGCGCGACAATCACCCGGTCAGGATCCGCGCGGTGCGGAACCAGCCACATCGCCGGGACACCGCCCGCCGACACCTCCGCGTAGTCCAAGCCGCGCGGCTCGGCCGTCACGTCACCCCACTGGTCATCGTCGCCCATGTCCCCGGCAGCCCAACGGGCGTACATCTGCTTGATCGCGTCCATGCCAGTACAGACCAGGAACGTACCCGAAAGGAATCGCGACGTACTCATCTCGGCTACTTGTCCAATGAGACGATGCCCAAGGTGTCGACCCTCGCGCGCGTTCTGCTCGCCGTACTCGTGCTGTGCGCCCTGCTCGCCGCCGCGGCCTGGCTGTTTCAACGGCGCCTGATCTACTTCCCGGACCGGTCGTCGCCGCCGGCGGCGGACCGGGTGATTCCCGGCGCGCGCGACGTCACCCTGCGCACCACCGACGGGTTGTCGCTGACCGCCTGGCTGATCGAACCGCCACCGCAGACGCCCGGCCGGCCCTTGGCGGTGTTGGTCGCGCCGGGCAACGCCGGCCACAGGCTGGCTCGGGCCCCGCTCGCCGCCGCCCTGGCCGGCCGCGGCCTCACCGTGCTGCTGGTCGAATACCGCGGCTACGGCGGCAATCCCGGCAGCCCGAGCGAGGACGGCCTGGCCCGTGACGTCGAGGCGGCGCGGGCCTTCCTCCTGCAGCAGGCCGGCATACCGGCCGAACGCCTGCTGTACTACGGCGAGAGCCTCGGCGCGGCGGTGGTGACGGCGCTGGCGGCGAAACACCCGCCCGCCGGGTTGATCCTGCGGTCGCCGTTCAGCGATCTGGCCGCGGTGGGCCGCGAGCATTATCCGTTCCTGCCGGTGCGCCTGCTGGCCCGCGACCGCTTCCCGGTGGCCGAGGTGGTCGCGCGGGTTGCGGCGCCCACCCTGATTGTGTACGGCACGGCCGATGCGATCGTGCCGCCGCGGCAAAGTCTGGCCGTGGCCGCCAAGGCCGCGGGACCCGTGCGGGTCGTGGCGGTCGACGGCGCCGGTCACAACGACGCGTCCCTGCTCGACGGCGCCGAGCTCATCGACGCGGTTGCCGAGCTGGCCGCCGGCGTCAGCTGACCCCGGCGGCGCGAAGTGGTGCGGCGTGATCGGACCCGGCGAACGGTGAGCTCGCCCGGGCGAGGATGCCGAGCGCGGCCAGCAGGCACAGCCCGCCGACGGTGACGAGCACGGGCACGTAGCTGCCGGCGCTGGTGTAGAGCACGGCCGCGGCCAGCGGTGTGGCGGCCTTGGCGAGAGTGACGGGCGCGGCCAGGGTGCCGGCGATGCTGGCGTACGCGGTGGTGCCATAGCGCTCGGCCAGCAGGGCCGGGCCGGCGAGGCTGGCCACGCCGAATCCGATGCCGAAGCCGATCACCCCGAGGATTGCGCCCGGCCTGGTCGCGCCGGCCCAGGGCAGGCAGAGCGCCGCGGCGGCCTGCACGGTGAAGACGACGGCGACCACACCGGACAGACGCAGGCGCCGTTGGGCGGCGGTGAGAACGAGTCGTCCGGTGACGGAAAGAACGCCGAGCAACCCGGCGACGGTAGCGGCGAAGGTGGCCGGATGTCCCTTGCCGGCCAGGAACCCGACGAGGTGGACGGTCATGGTGCTCATCGCGGCGGCGTGCGCGACGAACGCGACAGCCAGCCACCAGAACCGGCCGTCGCGGGTCGCGGCCCGGATGAGGGCTCGCCGCCGCGCCGGGTCCGCCGGTCCGGCCGGGAGCGCGCCGGGTGGTGGGCGGCGCACGACGGCGGCGTGCAGCGGGACGGCGATCGCGGCGTAGCCGGCGGCGAGCAGCAGCAGGGTGGTGCGCCAGCCGTAGCGGTCGTTGAGCAGCCCGGTCAGCGGCATGAAGATGGTGCTCGCGAACCCGGCGACCACGATCATCGCGAGCAGCGCCCGGGGCCGTCGCTCGGCGTCGAACCAGGACACGATGACGGCGGTGGCCGCGTCGTAGAGGGCCATTGCCATCGCCGCGCCGAGCCCGGCGAACACGACGTACAACTGCCACAGCGTCTGCACCTGGGACCAGGCCACCAGCAGCCCGGCGCCGGCGGCCGAGCCGAGGGTCATCAGGGCGCGGCCGCCGTGCCGGTCGAGCCAGCGCCCGACCGGTACGGCCATGGCCGCCCAGGCGAGCACGGCGGTGGTGAGCGCGCCGGTGACCGCGGCCGGGGAGGCGTGCAGGCCGGCGGCGATCGGGTGGAGCAGGACGGCGAAGCTGTAGTACAGGCAGCCGTACCCGATGGTTTGGGTGACCGCGAAGACCGCCACCATCCGCCGGCCCGGCGCGGGATTGTGCATGGCCGGTCAGCCGCAGCAGCCGCCGGCCTGCTCGCCGGAGCCGGCGGGCACGTCGATGACGGTCAGCGGGGAGCGCAGCAGTCCGCCCGAGATGCCGGTGGCCAGGCCGACGGCGACGGGTTCGGCGGTCGCCGCGGGTGTGCCGCAGCAGCCGCCGCCGTCGGTGGCGAGGACGGGGTCGCTGTTGCAGACGCCGGTCTCGGGCAGGTCGAGTTGCACGTCGCGGGCGGCGACCCAGTCGCCGGCCAACGCCGCGACCACCGACCGGGCCTGCTCGTATCCCGTGGCGAGCAGGAACGTCGGCGCCCGGCCGTAGGACTTGACCCCGATCGCGTAGTACCCCGGCTCGGGCTGGGTCAGCTCGTCGACGCCGTGCGGCGGGACGGTGCCGCAGGAGTGCTCGTTGGGATCGATCAGCGGCGCGAGTGCCCGGGTCGATCCCATGATCGGGTCGAGGTCGAGGCGCAGCTCGGACACGATCGCATGGTCGGGCCGGAAGCCGGTCGCCGACACGATGCGATCCACCACGACCGTGCGCGTGCCGTCGGACACCTCGACGCCGTCCTCGACGATGGCGAGACGCTGGATGCCGAACCCGGTGAGCAGGGTGATCGCGCCGGATTCGACGTGCTCGCGCAGCCGGCCGCCGAGCGCGCCGCGGGCGGGCAGCGCGTCGGCGGTCTCGCCGCCGTAGGTGCGCCCCGGCGAGCTCGACCGGATCGCCCAGGTGACCGTGGTGCCGGGCAGTTTCGCCAGCGACAGCAGCGTGTTGGCGGCCGAGTGCCCGGCGCCCACGACCAGGACCCGACGGCCCGCGAACCGGTCACGGTCGCGGCCCAGGACGTCCGGGAGAGCATTGCTGACGTACGCCTCGGCAGAGTCCTCGCCGTGGGCGGGGATGCCCGCGGCGCCGAGCACGTTCGGGGTGTGCCAGGTGCCGGAGGCGTCGATCACCGCGCGGGCCAGGATGTCCTCCCCGGTTGCGAGCCGGATCAGGAACGGCGTGTCCGCGCGGCCGGCGGTGCGCAGCCGGTCGAGTCCGGCCCGGGTCACCGCGGCGACGCGCGCGTTGTAGCGGATGTGCGGCCGGAGGGCGGGCAGGTCGGCGAGCGGCTGGAGGTAGTCGTCGGCGAGCTGCGCACCGGTGGGCAGTTCCTCGTCGTCGGGCCGGGCCCAGCCGGCGTCGGCGAGCAGCTTCGCGGCGGCGGCGTCGATGTTGTAACGCCAGGGTGAGAACAGCCGGACGTGCCCCCATTCGCGGACCGCGGCTGCGGGTTTGGCGCCGGCTTCGAGGACGACGAAGGGCAGGCCGCGCTCGGCGAGGTGGGCGGCGGCGGAAAGGCCCACGGGTCCGGCGCCGATGACGGCGATCGGCAGGTGGTCGAGCTGGGTGGTCACGAGAGGTCTCCTGGGATTTAGTCGATGAGAGGGCTGCGGCGTTCGATGAACACGACGTCGCGCCATCGGTTGTCCTGGGCTCGGTGCCGGCCGACCCGCTCGCGGACGCCGACGGTGCGGAACCCGGCGGCCCGGTGCAGGGCGAGGCTGGCGGTGTTCTCGGGGAAGATGCCGGACTGGATCGTCCAGATCCCGGCCCGCTCGGTGGAGTCGATCAGCGCGTCGAGCAGCGCCCGGCCGACCCCGCACCCCCGTTCGGCGGGGTCGACGTAGACGGAATGCTCGACCACCCCGGCGTACACGGCCCGGCCGGACACGGGGGAGACCGCGACCCAGCCGAGCACGACGCCGGCGTCGTCGACGGCGACCAGGCGGTGTGCGGGCAGTTTGCTCGCGTCGAAGGCCGCCCAATCCGGCGCGGTGTGCTCGAAGCTGGCGTCCCCGCCGTGCAGACCGGCCTGATAGATGGCCAGCACCGCGTCGGCGTCGGCGGCCGTCATCGGCCGGATCGTCAGGTCACTCATGCGCAGCCTCCGGGCGCGGTCGGGGCCGGGCGGCCCATGACGACGTCGGCGGCGGACGGGAAGCAGTCGATGCAGGTGGTGTTGATCCGGTAGTGGCGGGCGTTGCCCACCGCCTCGATCAGCACGAACCGCACGTCGGCAAGCACCTTCAGGTGCTGCGAGACGGTCGACTGCGCCAGTGCCACGGCGGCGACGATCTCGCCGACCGGCATCGGTCGCGCCTGCCGGGCCAGGTACTCCACGATCTGCACCCGTGACGGGTCCGCGAGGGCCCGGAACCAGGACGCGTACGTCTCCGCGGTCGCGCGGTCGAGCAGGTCGGCCACCATCCACCCTCTTCATCGTCTATCGCCGATCAACGATGAAAGCTTACCGCTCGCCAGCCAGGCGGTGGCGACCACGAGGCGGCACACGGCGGCGAGGGTGACCGGGTCGACGCGGTCCGGGGTGTCGGCGGGACTGTGGTAGCCGCCCATGCCGGCCCCGATACCGATCGCGGCGAACCCGGCGGCGGCGTACCGGCGGTTGTCGGAGGCCATCGGCCCCGGCGCGAGCGGCACGCCGGTGTGCCGTCCCGCCTGATCGAGCACGGCGAGCAGGGCGTGCGCGGGACCACCGGCCTCGACCGCGGCGGCGGCGCCCAGCCGTCCGGCGCCGTCGACGTTGATGACCGACGGCCGCAGGGCAGCCTGCCGGAGCCGGGCGGCGTGGTGGGCGGAGCCGAGGGCACCGATCTCCTCGGCGTCCAGCACCGCGATGGCGAGCTCGGCCGGCATGACGGGTGCGAGCACGCGGGCGGCTTCGAGAATGACCGCGACGCCGGAGGCATTGTCGGATGCGGCGGGCTGCCGCAGCCCCGGAAGGTCACCGACGCCGTCGTAATGCGCAGTCAGCAGGAGACCGCCGTCGTTCGCGCCCCAGTGGCCGTGAAGGTTGGCCGCGGTGACGTCGGCGCGGCGGATCGGCGCCGAGGCTTCGAGCCATCCCCGGCCGGCGCCCGCGCTCTCGACCATCGCGGCGTGCGTGGCCGGGTCGAGCGTCAGGACCGGCAGGGGGCCGGGGTCGGGGCCGGCGAGGAGGGTGTAGTGCCAGCCGTCGGCGTCCACCGGGCGTGCGATCAGCAGCCCGGTCGCGGAGCCCGCTTGCCCGTACGCGTCGAACAGCGACATCGACGCCGGCACCAGCAGCCACCGCCCGGTGGGATCGCCGGCCCCGGCAATCCCGAGATCACCGCGCCGCCGGCCCGGCAGGTAAGCCGAGGCGAGATGCGGCGTCACCTGCCGGCCGAACGCCAGCCCGCGTGCGACAGCCCCGTCGTGCCAGATCGCCCCGGCCGCGGCATGTATCTCGGGCACGGCCCGGACTGCGAACGGGTCAGTGCTCACGTCCGCGTCGAGGCCCGTCAGGTGATCGCGGAGCCAGTCTCGCGCGGCGATGCCGCCCGCTGATCCGGTGCGCCGCCCGGCGAACGCCGCACTCGCGAGCTGGGTGACGGTCGCGGTCATTCGCGCCGGGTCGACCTGGGCGAGCAGGGCGTCGAGGCCGGTGGTCATCCGCAGCAGCCCTGGCCGGTGGCGACGGCGGTGGATTTGGCCGCGCTGCCGCAGCACGAGCTCTCCGCGGCGGCCTCGGCCTGGGTGCCGCAACAGGGCCCACCCGCAACCGGCTCCTGGAGCGTGAGAGTGGTCTGGGGTGGGTTGCCGCAGCAGCCGCTGGTGCCGGTCACCGCGAGGGCGTCGGCCGGGTCGCCGGCGAAGCCGCCGCCGACGGTGGTGGTGCCGGTGTCGCTCATGAGCTTTCTCCTCGGCGAGGATGCGGGATGAGCCAGCGGATCATGACGGCCTCCCGGATCGTGGTTTCGACAACCGTCGGATTTGACGTTTGTCGAAACCGAGGTTTGCACGCGGATTCGATGCATGTCAAGCTCGACGCATGTCGAAACCAGCCGCCACGGCAGACCTGCTGCCCCCGGCCACGCAGACCCCGTGCTGTCCGCCGATGGCCGCCCAGCGGGTTGAGCCGGCCACGGCCCTGCAGCTCGCGCCCGCATTCAAGGCCCTCGGCGACCCGGTCCGGCTGCAGCTGATGTCGATGATCGCCTCGGCCCCGGGCGGGGAGATCTGCGTGTGCGACCTCACCCCGTCGTTCGAGGTGTCCGGCTCGACGATCTCCCACCACCTCAAGACCCTGCGCGACGCCGGCCTGGTCGACGCCGAACGCCGCGCGAGTTGGGTGTACTACCGCGCCCGGCCCGGACTGATGCGCCAGCTGGCCACCCTGCTCGCCCCGGGCGACGACGAAAGCTAGTCGAGGTCGCGATCAACTCGCCGTCACCGAGCCTGGCCCGGATTCATCGTTTCCTCCCGATCACCGCGCCGTTCGCTCCCGCCGCCTCGAACCACACCGTGCGGACGTCCTCGAAGCCCGATTCGCGCAGCCACGCCTGGTACTCGGCCGGGGTGTAGTTGCGGCCTTCGGTCTCCACCGGCATGTTGAGGCTCATCAGAGCCGCCGGCGGCGGTCCGGTCCGCTCGTCGTCGACCAGCAGCTCGGCGATGATCACCCGACCGCCGCTCGGCAGCGCCGCCCAGCATTTGCGCAGGATCGCGCGGCCGCGGTCCGGCGCCCAGTCGTGCAGGATCATCGAGAGCAGGATGGTGTCGTGCCCGCCGGGCAGCGACTCGGCGAAGAAGTCACCGGTCACCGTCTCGATCCGGTCCGCCAGACCGGCCTCCTTGACCTTCGCGGCGGCGATGTCGGCGACCTTCGGCAGCTCGTAGACCGTCGCGGTCAGGCCGGGATAGAGCCGGCACAACTCGATGTCGAACGCCGCGGAGCCGCCGCCGACGTCGAGCAGCCGGCGCGCGCCGCTCAGGTCGGCGGCCTGGCCCAGCGCGCGGGCGGTGAAGGTCGACAGCGAGTGCATCGCTTCCCAGAACACCGTCAGCAGCTGGGGATCCTCGTCGTCGAACATCGAGCTCTGCCGGTCCGGATCCCAGGTGGTCGGGCGGTTCGTGCGGATCGCCTCGGTCAGCCTGCCCCACCCGGGGTACAGCCGCTGGTCGAGCATCTGCACGAAGCCGCCGAAGTAGTAGGGCTTGCCGCGGACCAGGAACTCCTCGGCCAGCGGGCCGTTGACGTAGCGGCCGTCGTTCTTGTCCAGCAGCCCGAGCGCGGCGCACCCGGTGAGCAGCATGTCCGCCGGTCGCTCCTCGATCGCGAGCGCCTCGGCCAGCTCCGCGACCGTCGTGCCGGTCGTGCCGGACAGGCGGGAGAACAGGTCGAGCTCGTGCGCGGCGGCGAGCGTCTTGAAGGCCCAGAAACCGGTCGCCAACTGCATCAACGGGACCGGCGACAAAGCGTTTCCGGTGTCCGTAGTCATGAAATCCTCCAATATCGGGATGCTCCGCTCCGACGCTACGGACAGCTTGGTAGCCTTGACAGGTCCAAATTTGGCCACGACGGACAGACCAAGTTCCCCGGGATCCCCGACACCGGCCACCGCGGCACGGGCAGGGCATCCTGGTGCGGTGAGCGGCGAACAGCGAACGATCGACGTCCCGGTTCCGCGATCGCAGACCGGGCCCAGCCCGCAGCATCTGCTCGCCACCGTGCTCGGTGAATACCTCGACTCGGCGGATGCCGCCCTGCCGTCGGCGGCGGTGATCGCCATCCTGGGGGAGTTCGGGATCAGCGAATCCAGCGCCCGGTCCGCCCTGTCCCGGCTGACCAGGCGCGGCCTGATCGTGGCGCGGGGCGACGGCCGCGTGCCGGTCTATCACCTCACGGCCGCGGCGATCGCCAGTCATCACACCCACATGCGGCGCTTCCTGAGCTTCGGCGCGCGTCCGCCGCAGTGGAGCGGCGACTGGACGATGGCGTCCTTCTCGATCCCGAGCTCCCGCCAGGCGTCCCGCCATGCGGTGCGCAAGGCGCTGAGCGCCCTGGGGCTCGTGGGTCTGTACGACAGCGTGTGGATCCGCCCGGGCACCGACGCCGAGGCGGTGCGCACGGCGCTCAGCCGAACCCTGCACGATGTCGGGGGAGCCCGCTGGTCGGTCATGCATGTCCGCTTCGACGAGGAGGCCGGCCCGCACGGCCCGGCCGCCGCTTACGACCTGGCCGGTCTCGCGTCGTCGTACCGGAACTTCATCGAGCGGTACGCGGACCTGCGGGTGGCCGTGCGCGACGGCCGGGTGGACGCGGCCCGGGCGCTGGTGGCCCGGACCTCCGTGATGGATTCGTGGCGGCGCTTCCCCGAGATCGACCCGGACCTGCCCGAGCATCTGCTGCCGGCGCCCTGGCCTCGCCGGCAGGCCCGGGACACGTTCCTGGAGATCCATGCCGCGCTCGGCTCGCCGGCTCGGGAGCGCCTCGTCGAGGTGGCGACACCGCACTGGCCGGACGCCGCTTCATGGATCACCTTCTTCACGGCCCAGTGACGCTCATCGATTGACACTTCTCGTTACTGCGGTAATAGTAACTGCATGATGAGGGAGGCCGGGATGAGAACAAGGACCAGGATCGGTACGGGATTGGCAACCATCGTCGTCTCGGTCGCCGCCATCGTGCTGACCATCGGCGCGTCGCCGGCCGACGCGGCAGCCGGTGGTTCCGGGCCCTATCCCGCCGACTACGAGACCTCGCCGAGCCTGTCCAACCACACCATCTACCGGCCGTCGAGCCTGCCGGCCGAGCGCATGCCCATCTTCGTGTGGGGCAACGGGGGCTGCGCCGCCAACGGCACCGGGCAGATCAACTTCCTGCGGGAGATCTCCTCGTACGGCTTCCTGGTCATCGCGAACGGCGCGCCGAACGGATCCGGATCCACCACGTCGTCGATGCTCACCCAGTCCATCGACTGGGCGTTCGCCGAGAACTCCCGGTCGAGCAGCAAATACTACGGCCGGCTGGACACCAGCAAGGTCGCGGTCGGCGGCTGGTCGTGCGGCGGCCTGGAGGCGTACGCCGTCTCCAACGACTCGCGGATCACCACCACGCTGATCTTCAGCAGCGGCCTGCTGAACGACGCCGACGACTATCAGCTCGCGCGGCTGACCAAGCCGATCGCCTACTTCATCGGCGGGCCCAGCGACATCGCCTACCCGAACGCCATCGACGACTGGGGCAAGCTGCCGTCCGGGCTGCCCGCCTTCATGGGCAACCTGAACGTCGGGCACGGCGGCACGTACGACCAGGTCAACGGCGGCGAGTTCGGCCGGGTGGCGGTGCTGTACCTGAAGTGGCGGCTGAAGGGCGACCTCACCGCCGGCGCCAACTTCGTCGGCTCCGACTGCGGCCTGTGCCACACCCAATGGCAGGTCCAGCAGAAGAACCTGACCCTCGGCGACGGCAACCCGCCGACCACGCCACCGGTCACGCCGTCCTCGCCGTCCACACCGCCCTCCTCGCCGTCCACACCGCCCTCCTCGCCGTCCGGCACCCCGGGCTGCACCGCGGCGTACACGGTGCAGGACCAGTGGCCCGGCGGATTCGTCGCCGGCGTCGTGGTCACCGCGGGAAGCGCCGGGCTCAACGGCTGGCGGGTCACCCTCACCCTGCCCGGCGGAGCGGCGATCGCTTCGGTCTGGAACGCCGTCAACACCGGCACGAGCGGCACGGTGACGTTGGCGAACCAGTCGTACAACGGCCAGGTGGCCCCCGGCCAGACCGCCAGCTTCGGATTCCAGGGCACCGGAACGGGCGCCGGAGCCACCGCCACCTGCTCCGCGAGCTGACCGATCGGCCGCCGTCGGCTATCGGGCAGGTTCGTGGCCGCGTCGCCCATCCAGCTGACTGGCCCACGTCACGGTCAACAATTGCATAGCGCAAAGATGGTTATCTGCAACGAGTGCGGGAACCAGTTCTCCAACGGATGAGGGGCTCAGAAGGAGATCGCATCGCCATGCCGCAGTGGCTGCAAGCCGGGGGATGGGGCCTGCTGGCCGGCTCAGCGCTGCTGGTCGGCGCGGCCGTCGGCTACCTCGCCAAGGTGCCGCGTGACATTGTCGCTTCGGTGATGGGCTTCGGCGCGGGTGTGCTCCTCTCCGCGGTCGCCTTCGAGCTCATCGCCAAGGCGGACGAACGCGGCGGGATGACACCCACAGTGCTCGGCGCCGTCGCCGGGGCGCTCGCCTACACCGGCTGCAACGTGCTGCTCGCCCGGCGGGGCGCCCGGCACCGCAAACGATCCGGCGAGCAACAGCCATCCGAGAAGCAGCAGGCCGGATCCGGGATGGCCATCGCACTGGGCGCCCTGCTCGACGGAATCCCCGAATCGATCGTCATCGGCGCCAGCCTGCTGGGCGGCGGCGCCGTCGGCGCGGTCACCGTTACCGCGGTCTTCATCAGCAACGTGCCCGAAGGCTTGTCCAGCGCCGCCGGCATGCGCCACGCCGGCCGCACCCCGCGCTATGTTTTCGGACTCTGGACGGCGATCGCCGTGATCAGCGGCCTCGCCGCCATCGCCGGATACGTCCTGCTCGGCGACGCCCCGGCCGCGGCGCTGGCTGCCGTGACGGCGCTGGCCGCCGGCGCGATCCTGTCGATGGTCGCCGACACCATGATTCCCGAGGCGTTCGAGAACGCGCACCTGTTGATCGGGCTGGTCACGGTGGCCGGCTTCCTGATCGCCTTCGGCCTGTCCCGGGCTGGTGAGTAACAGTATCGAGTATCGGCCTCGGATGGCCGGCACGGCACACGCCGTTCTTCCAGCGGACCGCAACCCGATGGCCGGAGCCGGCGACCGTGACGGACTGGTCCCCGGGGAGTACCGCTGGCCTACCTGCGGGATCCAGACGGTGCTGGTGATCGACGATTTCCACACCAACGATGACCGGCAGGTCCTCGACGAACTGAGCGCCCTGCTCCAGCGGGCTGACCCTGAGCCTCGACGACGTGACCACGATGGTCGACCGGACCGACGGCTGGGTCGTAGGCCTGCGCCTGGCAACAGCGTTCCTCGCCGGCGCCGGCGGCGTCCGTTCCATCGCCGACTTCGCCGGCGACATCCGTGGCGTTGCCAACTACCCGACCGATGAGGTCCTGATCGGGCGGGCCGCCACGGCAACGCCGGTTCCTGTTCGAGACCAGCATCTGTGAGCAGCTGTGCGCCGACCTGGTCAACGCCATCACCACGGACAGGGACGGCCAGCGCATGCTCGAGGACCTGGAGCTCGACAACGACTTCGTCATGCGGCTCGGTCCCCAACCGGTCTGGTTCCGCTACCACTGGTCGGCGGTGTGGTGCCAGTCGGCGGCGGCCACAAAGACGGGTCCACCCATCGGTGGACCCGTCTTCCGTTCCCGCGCACGGCCTAACTGATCGCCACCAGGCGCCAGTTGTTGTCGGCGCTGCCGTTGTCCGACTCCTGGACGATCTGCGTGCCCCAGGTGCTGGAGCCGTTGAGGATGGCCAGGACCTTGCCGCTGTTGACATTGCGGATCCGGTAGGAGCCGTCATTGTTGGGCACCAGGGTCCAGCGGTGGTCGGCGGTGCCGTTGTCGCTCCACTGCAGGACGCGGGCGTTGTCGGCGCCCGACATGTTCTCGACGCCCAGGACCTTGCCGCTGTTGACGTTACGGAACCGGACTGCGGTGCCGTCGGTGATCCGGACCCAGTTGTGGTCGGCGGTGCCGGTGTCGCCCCAGGCCACGGCCAGGCCGCCGTCGGCGGTGGACATGTTCCGCACGCCGACGACCAGGCCGGTGCCGACGTTGACCAGCTTGACCCTGTCACTGCCGGCGGAGCCGGTGTTCCAATAGACGACGTAGTTGAAGCTCTGAGCGTCGTGGAACGGGCCGATGTTCACGGCGGCGCCGTTCGCGGTCGCGGTGAAGGCGAGGCTGCCGGTGCTGGTCCGGGTGATCGAGGAAGCGGTCAGCGACGGGGCCGCCGACAGGGTCGTGTTTCCGTAGTTGCCGCACAGCACCGCCGGCCCGTACGTGATGGCCTGGAGATTGGCGTCGTCGTTGGCCGCTTTCATGATCACGCGCATCGGCAGTCGTACCGTGATCACATCGCCGGCCACCCAGGCGCGGGTGACGGTCGCGTAGCTGCCCGGTGCCGCGGCGACGTCCTGGACGGCGCCGTTGACGCTGATCACCGGGTTCGAGGTCCAGGACGGGATCCGGAACCGGATGCCCCACGAGCCGCTCATCGTGCCGGAGAGCGTCAGCGTGGTGGTGTCACTGACCGGGTACGTCGTGGACTGGGTGACCGTGATGCCACGCTGGCTCCAGGAGAGCGCCGATGGCACGTACAGGTTCACGGTGAGGGTCGTGCCGTTGTAGAAGTAGATCGAGTCGGTCAGCTTGGTGTTCGTCTCGATGCCGGTGCCCTGGCAGCACCAGAAGCTGTTGTAGTCGGTGGACCAGGTGCCGCCGCCCCAGGCCGGGCCCACGCCGCGCCGCCCGCCGGGTTTGAGCGGGGTGAAGTACGTGATGTGACCGTGGCTGTCGGCCGGGTTCTGCGCGCCGATCAGGTGGTTGAGCAGCGCCCGCTCGTAGTAGTCGACGTAGTCGGCCCGGCTCGGGTCGAGCAACCAGAGCTCGCGGGTCAGCTTCAGCATGTTGTACGTGTTGCAGTGCTCGCAGGTGTCGTTGGTGAGGTAGCCGGCGATCGCGTTCGGCGCCTTGAAGTGCTCGGCCTGGCTGTTCCCGCCGATGACGTACGTGTGCGCCGCCGTGATGATGTTCCACGCGTTGCCGGCGATGTCGCGGTAGCGGGTGGTGCCGGTGGCCTTGTACTCGCGGGCCGCGCCGACAAGCTTCGGGAGGTTGGTGTTGGCGTGTTTGCCGTTGAGCTGGTCCTGGTTGGCGGCGAGCGGGTCGAAGATCGCGGCGTGGTCGAATCGCTGCGCCGTGCTGAGCCAGCGTGCATCCCCGGTCTGCTGATACAGGTCGGTCAGCACGGCGTTCATGCCGCCGAACTCGGTGTTCAGGACGGTCTGCATCTGGCTGTAGCTCAACCGGCCGGTGCGCCAGTCCACCCAGCCGGCGAAAGCGAGCAGCACATCGCGAGCTTGGGTGTTGCCGATGCAGCGCCAGACGTCGAGCAGGCCGGCCAGCGTCTTGTGGATGCAGTAGTAGGACACGGCGACCGGCGTGCCCGCTTCGACAGCGTTGATGTCGGACTCGGGGAAACCGGAAAGGTAGCCGGTGTTGAACCCGGCCGCGCCGTTGTTCGCCTGGCACTTGGCCAGTTCGGCGACCATGTAGTTGGCTTTGTTCCGGCATGTGGTATCGCCCAGCACCGCATACGCCTGGGCCCAGGCGGTCAGGAAGTGGCCCTGGATATGGCTGCGGAACGGAAAGCTCGGGGCGTCCCAGCCGCCGTTCGTGGGAGCTCCGTTGGTCGACAACCTGTGGTTGGCCCGGAACACGTAAAGGAGACGGTCGACGTCCACGAATCTCAGGTAGTTCAGGGTGCGGGTCTGGTTGTCCATGAACCGGCCGGCCGACAGCCTGACCTGGCCCAGGTCGAACGGATACGCCGACACACCGACGTCCGGCCGGGCGGGCGAGATCACGGCCGCGGCGGCTGCTTGCGCCGGCCGGAGGGCGGCGCCGCCGGCGACGGAGGCCAGCGCGCCGGCGCCGGCGGCTTGCAGCAGGCTGCGGCGACTCAGAGGTGGAGGCATGGAGAACTCCAAGACATGGGGATGGGGGAGGGCGGAACCGCGCAGTAGAGGGTTGCTTAGTTAACGTTAACAACCACTTCTGGCATGTTACGGCCGCGCCCCTCGTCACTCAAGGAAACATCGTTGAGTTGTTGTTTCCGACGCCGGTCGATAGTCCGCGGACCAGGAAAGGTGATGACATAAGGCCAGGTAGGCGGGATATGCCGCGTTCCATATCGGTGTTCACCACGGCATTTTTCCAGATGGCGTAAAAGACCCTGCGGCAAACGGTTTCCCGAATGGTGGTCCGGCTGTGAATATTCAAAGTACCGCCTGACCCGCGGTGTGCGTGCCGTTGCCGAAGGCGCACTTTGTTGGCCCGGACACGACGGCCGCCATCAACTCCCGGTCGCCCACCGACCAGGTCGAAGGGCGCGCATCGCGAGGTGGTGAAGCGTTTCGCCGGATCGCCGTAGAAGGCCGGACCGAGAGGTGGCTGCGCAACTCCGGCAGATCCCGGCTCCGGCAGGGCCGGCGATGACGTTCAGGCGCGGCGGTCCGCGGCCGAGATTCCGGGACGACCACCAGCACCGCTCCGGCAGGGACTGCTGTCCGTGCCGGACCGGTGCTGGAGCAGCTCGTGAGCGCCTTCGCTACCGATGCCCGGTCACCGACCTGGGCGACCCGCTCACCGGGTGGCGGCCGACGGCCGTTCGGCGCCGGCGAGCGGGTGACCCAGGCCCTGATGGTGGCGCTACGGCGTGGTGACAGCGAATTGGTTGACGGTGACGGAGCCGCCGAGCGCGTTGGTGGCGTAGTTGAAGATGCCGTACCGGTAGCCCATGAAGAATTGCCAGTCGTTGTTGAGCGTGAAGGCGGGCCCGAGGGGTGTGAAGG
>NZ_JBHTBJ010000049.1:0-50479 GCF_042664765.1 Paractinoplanes rhizophilus
GGGCGGGCGGGCGGCGCCGGGCGGGCGGACGGTGCCTGGCGGGTGGGCGGCGCCGGGCGGGTGGGCGCCGCCGGGCGGCGCCGGGAAGCTGACGCTGCCGGGGTGCGGGACCGGCGCGCAAAGCCGGGCTGGCCCGCGCCGTGCGGATGAAAGAGCGTGGCTCACTACGATGGAACCGATATGAGCGCCACGATGATCGGCCGGGGCCTTGCCGCCGGCCACGGTGACCACGTGCTGTTCTCGGAGCTAGATCTCGTGGTCGCGCCCGGCGACGTGATCGGGCTGGTCGGCGTGAACGGCGCGGGAAAGACCACGCTGCTGCGGACGCTCGCCGGTCTCGTACCCATGGAAAGCGGAACCGTCACGCTCAGCCCGCCCACCGCGAATGTCGGATATCTCCCGCAGGAGCGGGAGCGACGGGCCGGCGAGACCGTGCGCGACTTTCTCGCCCGCCGCACGGGCGTCGGCCCGGCCCAGCGAAAGATGGACGCCGCCGCGGACGATCTGGCGAACGGCAAGCCGGGCGCCGACGACGAGTACGCCACCGCGCTGGAGAGATGGCTGGACCTGGGCGGCGCCGACCTCGACGAACGGGCCGCCCAGATCGCCGGCGAGCTCGGGCTGGGCGTGACGCTCGACCACCCGATGACCGCGCTCTCCGGCGGACAGGCGGCGCGCGCGGGGATGGCGTCGCTGTTGCTCAGCCGCTACGACATCTTCCTGCTCGACGAGCCGACCAACGACCTCGACCTGGACGGCCTGGGCCGGCTCGAGGAGTTCGTCACCGGCCTTCGCGCGGGCACCGTGCTGGTCAGCCATGACCGGGAGTTCCTGACCCGCACGGTGACCAAGGTGCTCGAGCTCGATCTGGCCCAGCAGCAGGTCAACCTGTACGGCGGCGGCTACACGGCCTACCTCGAGGAGCGCGAGCGAGGCCGGCGGCACGCGCGCGAACAGTACGAGGAGTACGCCGGGAAGAAGGAGGACCTCCTGGACCGGGCCCGCATGCAGCGCGCCTGGATGGAGAAGGGGATCAAAAACGCCCGGCGCAAAGCGCCGGACAACGACAAGATCGGCAAGGCTTTCCGTACGGAGTCGACGGAGAAGCAGGCGGCCAAGGCGCGGCAGACCGAGCGCCTGATCGAGCGGCTCGAGGTGGTCGAGGAGCCCCGCAAGGAGTGGGAGCTGCGGATGGAGATCGCGGCGGCCCCGCGCAGCGGCACGGTGGTGGCCACCCTGCGCGATGCGGTGGTGCGGCGCGGCACCTTCACGCTGGGCCCGGTCACCCTGCAGGTCGACTGGGCCGACCGGGTGGCGATCACCGGCGCCAACGGGTCGGGCAAGTCGACGCTCCTCGGCGCCATGCTGGGCCGGATCCCGCTGGAGTCGGGCAGCGCGCGCCTCGGCCCCGGCGTGCTGGTCGGCGAGGTCGACCAGGCGCGGGGGCTGTTCCTCGGCGACGAGCCGCTGATGCGGGCCTTCGGCGACGCGGTCCCGGACTGGTCCGACGCTGACGTCCGGACGCTGCTGGCGAAGTTCGGGCTCCGGGCGGCGCACGTGCTGCGGCCGGCCGCGACCCTGTCGCCGGGGGAGCGAACCCGCGCGGCGCTGGCCCTGCTGCAGGCGCGCGGGGTCAACCTGCTGGTCCTGGACGAGCCGACCAACCACCTCGACCTGCCGGCGATCGAGCAGCTGGAGTCGGCGCTGGCGAGCTACTCGGGCACGCTGCTGCTGGTCACCCACGACCGCCGGATGCTGGACGCGGTGCACACCACCCGCCAACTCGAGGTCGCGGACGGCAAGGTCATCTGATCAGGCCGGGATCGGCACCGCGGCCCCGCTCACCCGGACGCCGGCCTCGCCGGGGACCAGCCGGACGGTGATGCGGCTGGGCCGGCCGAGGTCGTCGCCCTGGCGCAGGTGCAGGACGGCGTCGTCCGGGACGATCCACAGCTCGCGCAGGTATCCGCCGAGGGCCGCGGCCGCGGCGCCGGTGGCCGGATCCTCGTAGACGCCGCCCACCGGGAACGGATCGCGCACGTCGAACGTGTCGTCGGTGGCCCGGTGGACCAGCTGGACGGTGGTCCAGCCGCGGGACTCCATGAGCGCCTTGAGCGCCGGCACGTCGTAGTCGAGCTCGGCCAGCCGGCGACGGCTGCCCACCGCGAGGATCGGGTGGTGGGCGCCCGCGTACCCGACCTTGGCCGGCAGCGACTCGTCGAGGTCGAAGTCGTTCCACCGCAGCGCGGCCAGCAGCGCCGCCAGGTCGCCCTCGGCCAGGTCGTCCACCTCGGGGTCGACGCTGGTGAGGGTGGCGACGCCGGCGGCGTCGACGGAGACCGGCACCTCGCCGGAGTTGGTCTCGAAGACGTGGTCGCCAGGGCCCAGCGCGACCGCCGTGGCGACGGTGGCGTGCCCGCAGAACGGCACCTCGGCCAAGGGCGAGAAATACCGCACCCGGTAGCGCCCGCCCGCGCGGGAGGTGATGAACGCCGTCTCGGAATAGCCCACCTCGGCGGCGATCGCCAGCATCCGCTCGTCGTCGAGGCCCGCCGCGTCGAGGACGACGCCGGCCGGATTGCCGCCCTTGGGGTCGTCGCTGAACGCCGCGAACCGCAGGATCTCCGTCATGCCGTCAGTCTCTCGCTATTCCCCGGATCGGTGCCATCTCGCTCACAGGGTTTTCGTCACACCCGCGGAGTAGCGTTCGCACGGTGACAGACGCAGCGACCGCCATCACGCCCACGCCGCCGGCGCATCTTCCCCGCACCCTCGGCGAGCTGCGGGCATCGGGCCATGAGTTCCGCACCGTGAAAGAGGAGCTTCGCGACAACCTGCTCGATCGGCTGCGCGGCGGGGCGCCCCGGTTCCCGGGGATCGTGGGCTATGACGACACCGTGCTGCCCGAGGTCGAGCGGGCGCTGCTGGCCGGCCACGACATGGTGCTGCTGGGCGAGCGCGGGCAGGGCAAGACCCGGCTGATCCGCGGGCTCGTCGGGCTGCTCGACGAGTGGACCCCGTTCATCAGCGGCTCCGAGCTGCACGAGCACCCCTATCAGCCGCTCACGCCGGCGTCGCGGCGGCTTGCGGCCGAGACCGGCGACCTGCTGCCGATCTCCTGGCTGCACCGATCCGAGAGGTACGGCGAGAAGCTGGCGACCCCGGACACCAGCGTCGGCGACCTGATCGGCGACGTCGACCCGATCAAGGTGGCCGAGGGGCGGGCGCTGGGCGACCCGGAGACCATCCACTTCGGGCTGGTGCCGCGCACCAACCGCGGCATCTTCGCGGTCAACGAGCTGCCCGACCTGGCCGAGCGCATCCAGGTGTCGCTGCTCAACGTGCTCGAGGAGCGCGACATCCAGGTCCGCGGCTACCAGCTGCGGCTGCCGCTCGACCTGCTGCTGGTGGCGTCGGCCAACCCCGAGGACTACACCAACCGCGGCCGCATCATCACCCCGCTCAAGGACCGCTTCGGCGCCGAGATCCGCACCCACTACCCGGTCGACCTCGCCCTCGAGACGGCGCTGGTGCGCCAGGAGGCGGCGCTGGTCGCGGCGGTGCCCGACCACCTGATCGACGTGATCGCCCGGTACACGCGGGCGGTGCGCGAGTCGCCGGCGGTGGACGCGCGCTCCGGCATCTCGGCCCGGTTCGCGATCGCGGCGGCCGAGACCCTGGCGGCGTCCGCGCTGCGCCGGGCCGGCCTGCGCGGCGAGCGCGAGGCGGTGGCCCGCATCGGCGACGCCACCTCGGTGACCTCGACGCTGCGCGGCAAGGTCGAGTTCGAGAGCGGCGAGGAGGGCCGGGAGACCGAGGTGCTCGCGCACCTGCTCCGGGTGGCCACGGCCGAGACGTTCCGCGACCGGCTGGGCGGGCTCGACCTGTCCGGCTTCACCGACCTGGTGGCCGAGGGCGCGATCGTCGAGACCGGCGACCTGGTCTCGGCCGAGGAGCTGCTCGCCCAGATCGGCCCGGTGCCCGGGCTGGCCAAGGTGCTCGACCGGCTCGGCCTGGGCGACGCGCCCTCGCCCGGGCAGGCGGCCTCGGGCATCGAGTTCGTGCTCGAGGGGCTGCACCTCACCCGCCGGCTGGCCAAGGAGCTGACCGACGACGGACGCACGCTGTACGGGAGCTGACCATGGCGGGCAACAGATTCCGGTACGGCGCCTGGCGGGACGGGCCCGATCCGCTCGCCCCGCCGTACGACGTGCGGGCCGCCGTCGACGAGGTGGGCGAGCGGGTGCTGGCCGGCGACTCGCTGCGCGACGTGCTCCGCGACCTGCTGCGGCAGGGCCCGCGGCAGGGGCGCGGCCTCGACGAGCTGCGCGCCCGGGCCCGGCGCATGCGACGCGACGCGCTGCGCCGGGGCAATCTCGACGGCGCGGTGACCCGGGCCCAGCAGCTGCTCGACCAGGCGATCGCGGCCGAGCGCGACGAGCTGCGCGGCCGCGACGACATGGACGCCCGGTTCAACGAGGCGGTGCTGGACAACCTGCCCCGCTCGACGTCGCGGGCGGTCGAGGAGCTGGCCGAGTACGACTGGGCGTCCGACGAGGCGCGCGGGCTGTACCAGCAGATTCTCGACGGGCTGCGCCGCGAGGTGGTCGAGCAGCGGTTCGCCGGGATGAAACAGGCCCTGGAGAACGGCGACTTCGCGGGCGTGTCCGAGATGGTCGCCGACCTCAACGACCTGCTCGCCCGGCACGCCCGCGGCGAGCACACCGACGACGCGTTCCGGCAGTTCATGGAGAAGCACGGCCAGTTCTTCCCGGAAAACCCGGAGAACATCGAGGAGCTGATCGACTCGCTCGCCCGGCGGGCCGCGGCGGCCGAGCGGCTCATGCGCTCGCTCAGCCCGCAGCAGCAGGAGGAGCTGTCCCGCCTGATGGATCAGGCGCTCGGCGAGGGCCCGCTGCGCGGGCAGCTGGCCGAGCTCACCGACAACCTGCGGGCGCTGCGCCCCCAGCTCAACTGGGGCCGCGGCGAGCGGGTGCGCGGCCCCGGCGACCTCGGGTACGGCGAGGCGGCGGGCGCCCTCGGCGAGATCGGCGACCTCGACGAGCTGCTCGACCAGCTGGGCCAGGAGCATCCGGGCGCGACCCTCGACGACATCGACGTCGAGCTGGTCGAGCGGCAGCTGGGCCGCTCGGCGGCCGACGACGTGCGGCGGTTGCGCGAGCTCGAGCGCGAGCTGACCCGGCAGGGCTGGGTGGAGCGCGACGAGGAGGGCTTGACGCTCTCGCCCAAGGCGCTGCGCCGGCTCGGCCGCACCGCGCTGGCCCAGGTCTTCGACGAGCTCAAGAGCAAGCGGCAGGGCCAGCACGACCTGCGCGACGCGGGCGCGGCCGGCGACCTGATCGGTTCGTCGCGGCGCTGGGAGTACGGCGACGAGCAGCCCCTCGACGTGGTCCGCACGATCGGCAACGCGGTCCGCCGCCGCGCGGGCACGGGCCGCACCGTCGCGCGGCCCCGGCCCGGTGAGCCGGCCCGGCCCGGTGAGCCGGCCCGGCCCGGTGGGGCGGCCCGCGGCGTCGGGTCGTCGGCGGTTCCGGTGCGGCTGGAGCCGGAGGACTTCGAGGTGGCCGAGACCGAGCGGCGGGCGTCGGCGGCGGTGGCGCTCTGCGTCGACCTGTCGTACTCGATGTTCGCCGACGGCCGCTGGGGGCCGATGAAGCAGACCGCGCTCGCGCTGTCGCACCTGGTCGCCACCCAGTTCCCGCAGGACTCGCTGCAGATCATCGGCTTCGGGCTGCACGCGTCGGTGCTGTCGCAGGGGCAGCTCGCCGCGATCGACCCCACCATGGAGAAGGGCACCAACCTGCAGCACGCCCTCAACCTGGCCGGCCGGCACCTGCGGCGGCACCCGGGCTCCGAGCCGGTCGTGATGATCGTGACCGACGGCGAGCCGACCGCGCACCTCGAGGACGGCGAGGGCGTCTTCTGGTGGCCGCCGCTGCCCGAGACCGTGCGGGCGACGGTGCAGGAGGTCGACCACCTGACCAGGTTCGGCGCCACGCTGAACTTCTTCATGCTCGGCGAGGACCCGGGTCTGCAGCGCTTCGTGGCCAAGGTGGCCGAGCGCAACGGCGGCCGGGTCTTCAGCCCGGACGCCGACGAGCTGGGCCGCTACGTCGTCGACGACTACGTGCGCGCCCGCCGCGGCCGCCGCTGACCGGTGGAGGCGCCCGCGGGGCTGTCCTAGGATGGCGGACACGGTGTGCGTCGTGCGACGGGTGGCGGGATCGAACCTCGAGGCTGGTTATAGTTGCTCGGCGAGTGACGGGTTTCGGCCTGTCGGGGGACCGCTGTCCGGGTGATGCCGGGCGTTCGTCGCCCGGGTTGACGCCCGGGCTCTTGGCCGGGCCACGTCCGGATAGCTCGGCGGGTGCCGGAGGGGGAGAGGAAGTCGCGATGTCGCAGCAGCCTGCGCCGTCCATCGCCGCCTCCAACCGGATCTGGACGATCCCCAACGTGATCAGCTTCATCCGGCTGCTCGGCGTTCCGCTCTTCCTCTACCTGCTGCTCGGCCCCGAGAACGACGTGGCCGCGGTGATCGTGCTGGCCATCGGCGGCACGACCGACTGGGTGGACGGCTTCGTGGCCCGCCGGATGAACTCGGTGAGCCGGCTCGGCGAGCTGCTCGACCCGTTCGCCGACCGGCTCTACATCCTGGCCACGCTGATCGGCTTCACCATCCGCGGCGTGGTGCCGTGGTGGCTGACCGGGGCGCTGCTGCTGCGCGAGGCGGTGCTCGGCGTCGCGCTGCTGGTGCTGCGCCGCCACGGGTACGGGCCGCCGCCGGTGCACTACGTCGGCAAGACCGGCACCTTCGTGCTGCTCGCGGCGTTCCCGGTGATCCTGCTCGCGCAGGCGGTCGACTCGGCGTCCTCGTGGCTGGCGCCGATCGGCTGGGGGCTGGCCTGGTGGGCGCTCGGGCTGTACTGGGCCGCGGCGGCGCTCTACCTGGCCCAGACGTCGCAGCTGCTGCGCGCGGACAGAGCCGCGGTGAAGGCAGCGGGATGACGGACGAGCAGCCCCGAAGGGTCTTCGCCCCGGACTTCCTCACCGAGCTGTTCCGCAACCCGCTCGACCCCGGATACGCCGACGCCGCCGCGCGCAAGGCGGTCGAGGGCGAGCCGACCGGCCCGCGCAAGTGGCTGTCCAGCGGGGCCGCCATGGTCACCCTGGTGGCGCTGGGCTTCCTCTTCGTGGTCGCCTACCGGCAGACGGTCGCCGACGAGCCGGCCCGCACCAAGGCCCGGGCCGCGCTGGTCGAGCAGGTGCAGAACCGCCGGGACGAGACCGTGCAGCTGCAGGCCCGCGCCGACCAGCTCGGCGACGAGGTGGCCGGCCTGCGCGACCGGGAGCTGGGCGGGGCGACCGCGGCCCGGCTGCGCGACCTGGAGGCGGCGACCGGGCTGGCGCCGGTGCGCGGCTCGGGCGCTCGGATCCGGCTGGCCGACGGGCCCACCCCGATCAACGCGGTCACCGGCGAGCGCAACACGGCCGCCCGGGTCAAGGACACCGACCTGCAGCTGGCCACCAACGCGCTCTGGTCGCTCGGCGCCGAGGCGATCACGATCAACGGGCAGCGGCTCACCGCGACGTCGACGATCCGGCAGGCCGGCGAGGCGATCCTGGTCGACTTCCAGCCGGTGACCACCCCGTACGAGGTGATCGCGATCGGGCCGGACGACCTCGCCGACGACTTCCGCGACGGGTATGCCGGCCGGTTCTTCAAGGAGCTGGCCGCCAAGTACGCGATGTCGTTCGACGCCTCCGCCGCGCACGACGTGACCCTGCCGGCCGCGACGGAGCTCAAGCTCCGGGTGGCCGCGCCGTCCACCGCGCCGTCCCCCTCCTCGTCCGCATCGATCAGTGGCTCGGTAAGCAGCTCTCCCTCGGAAGGCGGCCGATGATCGCCGTACTCGCCCTCGTCGCCGGTGTCGCCCTGGGCATCGTGTTCCACCCGACCGTGCCGGCCGCGCTGCAGCCGTACCTGCCGATCGCCGTGGTCGCGGCGCTCGACGCGGTGTTCGGCGGGGTGCGCGCCAAGCTCGACGGGATCTTCGACGACAAGCAGTTCGTCGTCTCGTTCATCTCCAACGTCCTGGTGGCCGCGCTGATCGTCTACCTGGGCGACCAGCTCGGCGTGGGCGGTCAGCTGTCCACCGGCGTGGTGGTCGTCCTCGGCGTGCGGATCTTCGGCAACGTCGCGGCGATCCGGCGGCACCTCTTCCGGGCGTGACGCGGATGAGCGAGCACGACACCACCGGCCAGGACCTGCCCACCGCGGGCCGGTCCCCGGACGCGACGCCGGATCCGGAGAAGACGATCACACCGGACTCTGTGGAGTACGTGCGGCCGGCCCCCGGCGCCGCCCTCGCGCCCGCCGAGCAGGTCCGGCTCGAACAGGGCGAGCCGTCCGCTCCGGGGGACGCCGAACCGGCCGGGCCGCCGGAGTCCGCCCAGGCCGATCCGGCAGACGCCGAGCCACCAGGGCCGGGGGACGAGGAGACGACCAGGCTGAACCGTCCCACGCCCGCCGAGGACGACCTCGACGGGCCGACGAGGGAACTCGACCGGCCGGCGAGGGAGCCGGCCGGCGGCGGGGACGCGCTCGATCGGGTGATCGAGAATACCGGTGCTTCCGACGTACGGGAAAAGCAAGCCGGACCACCCACCAAGCCGCCACCCCGGCAGCGGATCTCGTCGGCCGGCGCCCTGATCGGTGTTCTGCTGGCGCTGTTCGGCTTCACCCTGGTGGTGCAGCTGCGCAGCAACGACGGTGATCAGGGCCTGGCCACCGCGCGGCAGGAGGACCTGGTGCGGATCCTGTCCGACCTGGAGGCCCGCGACAGCCGGCTGCAGAGCGAGATCAGCGCCCTGGAGACCAGCCAGCGGCAGCTCACCTCGGGGGTGGCGGGCCGGCAGGCGGCGCTCGCCGAGGCCGAGAAGCGGGCCGACGAGCTCGGGCTGCTGGCCGGGACGAAGCCGGGCGTCGGGCCGGGCCTGGTGATCACGATGGCGAAGGTGAAGGCGTCGGCGATCCTGAACGCGGTGCAGGAGCTGCGCGGCGCCGGCGGCGAGGTGATGCAGATCGCCGGGGCGAACGGGCAGACCGTACGGGTGGTCGCGTCGAGCTATTTCGTCGACGCCGAGGGCGGCGGAATCATCGCCGACGGCTCCCGTCTCACCGGCCCTTATCAGCTGTCGGTGATCGGCCAGCCGCAGACCATGCAAACCGCTCTGCAGATCCCCGGCGGGGTGGTCGCGTCGGTGAACAGCGGCGGCGGTAGCGTGACGATGGAACAGCGCGGCACGGTCGAGGTGACCGCGGTGCGCAAGGCGACGACATTGCAGTACGCCCGGCCGGCTTCCTGATCGAAGCGGTTACGTGACAACGGGAGAGAACGAGTGATTCCTGAGGACCTGCGGTACACGGCGGAACACGAGTGGGTGTCCGGTGACGGCAGCGGGCCCGTGCGCGTGGGCATCACCCACTTCGCGCAGGACGCGCTCGGCGACATCGTCTTCGTGCAGCTGCCCGACGAGGGCGCCAAGGTCGCCGCGGGCGACTCGCTCGGTGAGATCGAGTCGACCAAGAGCGTCTCGGAGATCTACGCGCCGATCTCCGGCACGGTCGTGTCGAAGAATGCGTCGCTCGTCGACGAGCCCGAGCTCATCAACGCGGAGCCGTATGCGGCCGGTTGGCTCGTCGAGATCGTGCCGGATGATCCGTCGGCGGTGGCCGGCCTTCTCGATGCCGCCGCATATCAGGCATTGACGGAGAGCTGACCCGTCCCGCCGCCGGCCGCCGCGCGTGCGGCGGAGCAAAGGCTTGTCCTTAATCCGCGCGTCCGGTTGCCCCGCGATATTGGCGCTGACTAGGCTCGCGGGGCAACTTCGAAAATGCAATTGGCGAAACTGAAAACCGATAGTCGTACGTCCGGGCCGCCTGGCGACGACCAACTGATCCGTGAGGTGGTCCGATGACGCGCCCAGACGACGAGTTCCCCCCGCTCGACGTCACGTCCACGCTGAACCTCGGTGCGCTCGATGAGGTGCTGGAGGGTCCCGACACCGACGTGGTGCCGAGCCGGATGTCCGGCTCGCTCCCGCCGGGCATGGCGCTGCTGGTCGTGCGGCGGGGCCCGAACGCGGGCGCCCGGTTCCTGCTCGACCACGACGTCACCACCAGCGGGCGGCACCCCGACAGCGACATCTTCCTCGACGACGTGACGGTGTCCCGCCGGCACGCCGAGTTCCATCGCGACGCCGGCACGTTCACCGTGCGCGACGTCGGCTCGCTCAACGGCACGTATGTGAATCGTGAGCGCGTCGAGGCGGCGACCCTGAGCAACGGGGACGAGGTGCAGATCGGCAAGTTCCGCCTCGTGTTCATCGCCGGCCCCCGGCCGGAGGGCGAGGCCTGACCGTGAATCCGTCGGGGGCTGCCGCACGCGACCCGGGGCACCGCCCCGCGGCCGGCCGTGAGGCCGCGCTGATGAGCATCGGGGAGGTGCTGGCCCATCTGCGCACCGAGTTCCCCGACACCACGATCTCCAAGCTGCGGTTCCTGGAGGCGGAAGGGCTGGTCGATCCCCAGCGCACCGCCTCCGGGTACCGCAAGTACTCGTGGAACGACGTGGCGCGGCTGCGTTTCGTGCTGACCGCCCAGCGCGATCAGTACCTCCCGCTGCGGGTGATCCGCGAGCAGCTCGACCGGATGGATTCCGACCCGGCGCCACCGCCGTCGCGGCCGGCGCTGGTCGCCGTGGGCAGCAATGCCGACAAATCGGTCGATCCCTCCGACGCCCGCATCCCGCGCGAGGATGTGATCGAGCGCACGGGCGTGCCCGGTGATCTGCTCGACGAGCTCGAGCAGATCGGCCTGGTGATCGCGAAGCCGCCGGGCTGGTACGACGGCGACGCCGTGCTCATCGTCGAGGCCGTGGTGGGTCTCACCCGGTACGGACTGGAAGTTCGTCATCTTCGGGCGTTTCGTGCCGCTGCGGACCGGGAAGTCGGCCTGTTCACGCAGCTTTTGGCGCCGCTGGTGCGGCAGAGTGACCCGGCCGCACGCGCCCGGGCCAACGAGACGGCGAGGGAACTGCAGGCGCTTTCGCAGAAGCTGCACGCCGCGCTGGTGCGTGCCGGATTGCGCGGGGAGCTCGGTCGCTGAGCGGTTCGGCACCCGTGGGATCCGGACGAGAGGCGTGTACCGTGCAGGTTAAGGGGGGCCGTGCGAAGCGGCATGGACAACGACACGGAGGCGGGCGGTGCGCGAGCTGAGCGTGGTCGGGGTTCGGGTGGAGCTGCCGAGCAACCAGCCGATCGTCCTGCTGCGGGAGGTCGACGGTGATCGGTATCTGCCGATCTGGATCGGCGCCGTGGAGGCGACGGCCATCGCGTACGAGCAGCAGGGTGTGAAACCGGCCCGTCCGCTGACCCACGACCTGTTGCGGGACATCCTGGCGGCCCTGCAGGCGCCGCTGCACGCCGTGGAGATCACGGAGCTCAAGGACAACGTCTTCTACGCCGATCTGCTGATCGGCGAGAACATCCGGGTCTCGGCGCGGCCCAGCGACTCGATCGCCCTGGCCCTGCGGGTCGGCGCGCCGATCCGCTGTGCCGACCAGGTGCTGACCGAGGCCGGCATCGTCATCCCGGACGAGCAGGAGGACGAGGTCGAGAAGTTCCGCGAGTTCCTCGACCAGGTCCGCCCCGAGGATTTCGCGGGATAGATCGACTTCCCCCCTACGCGGCGTGTCGCCCGGTTACCTCGCTGTTTCCCGGCGCGCTGAGATATACGCTCGTGAAGTCCAGGTGAAGCGGCACCGCGCAGCGGGGAGGTAGTCGCGTGCACGAGCAGCCGTTAGAGGGCCCACTCGTCGGCGAGGACGGTTCGGTCGGTTACCGCGGGGTGACGGCCTGCCAGGCGGTCGGCATCAGCTACCGCCAGCTCGACTACTGGGCTCGCACGTCGCTGGTGGTGCCGAGCATCCGGGACGCGTCCGGCTCCGGGACCCAGCGGCTGTACTCGTTCCGCGACCTGGTGGTGCTGAAGGTGGTCAAGCGGCTGCTGGACGCCGGGGTGTCGCTGCAGAACATCCGGCGGGCCATCGAGACGCTGCGCTCGCGCGGGGTCGAGGACCTGGCCGAGATCACCCTGATCTCGGACGGGACGACCGTGTACGAGTGCCGGTCCGCCGAGGAGGTCGTCGATCTGCTGCAGGGCGGGCAGGGCGTCTTCGGGATCGCGATCGGCGGCGCGTTCAAGGAGATCCAGGGATCGTTGTCGCACCTGCCGGCCGAGCCCGCCGCGCCGCAGCCGGTGGCGGAGGCCTCGTCGCCGGTGGCCGGGGACGAGCTGGCGGCGCGCCGGGCCCGGCGCCGGGCCGGCTAGTTCCGCCGCATCTTCTCATTCCGCCGTATCTTCTCGTTCCGCCGTATCTTGACCGTGCTGTCCGTCCGGATGGCCGGGTTGCCGTCGGGGCCGGTCTGGCGCCGCGGGTGGATCTCGGACTTGAGCACCTGCCAGCCGTCGCCCAGCTCCAGCGCCTCGATCACCTCGCCGGGCGTGGGGAAGCGGATCTCGTGCCCCTCGTGCCCCTCGTGGGTGAACGGGCCGTGGTCCATGTGGCCCTCGATCAGCAGGATGCCGCCCGGCGCGACGGCCCGCGCCGCCCGGCGGAGGATCTGCTCGCGGGCGAACTCCTCCCAGTTGTGCAGGAACTGCACCGAGACCAGGTCGAACTCGCCCTCGGGGAAGGTCTTCTCCAGATTGTGGTGCTGCCAGTCGATCGTCACCCCGGCCTCGGCGGCGTGCTCGGCGGCCCGGGCGAGGGCCACGGTCGAGATGTCGGCCGCGGTCACCCGCCAGCCCCGCTTGGCCAGCCAGACGGCGTCGGCGCCCTCGCCGCAGCCGAGGTCGAGGGCGCGGCCGGGCGGGAGGCCGGCGACCTCGGCCACCAGAACCACGTTGGGGTTGCCGCTCCAGATGCGGGTGCTCTCCCGGTACCGGGCGTCCCAGGCGTTCTCGTCGGTCATGCCCTCCAGGATCCGGCACCGGGGGCAGATAGCCGAGCCTCGTTGCCGGAAAGGCAAAATGGCCGTGCGGCGTAGGGGCGCCGCGCCTGCTCGAGCAGACCGTCCCGTTCCGGGTGGTGGGCACCGGGCACCGGCCCGGGTAGCCGGGCTCAGCTCGCGCCGGGGTAGCGGCCCGAATACTGGCCCACCGGGCGGAAGCGGCTCGGGCGGTCGGCGTACTCCTCGAGGGCGTGCGCCAGCCACCCGGCGGTGCGGGCGACGGCGAAGATGGCCTCGCCGGCGTCGGCGGGCATCTCGTTCTGCAGGGTCAGGGCCGCGAGGGCGAAGTCGACGTTGGGGTGGGTGCCGGAGCGCTCCCGCACGGCGTCGGCCACGCGGGTGGCCGTGTCGCGGACCGGGCCGTCCTCGAGCATCTCCATCAGCGTGGCGGCCCGCGGGTCGCCGCCGGGATAGAGCGGGTGGCCGAAGCCGGGGATCAGGCCGTCGGCGCGCAGCCGGGCGGCGATCGTGGCGACCGGGCCGGCCACCATGGCGTCCCGGAGCAGCGCGTACGCGAGGCCGCTGGCGGCGCCGTGCAGCGGGCCGTCGAGGGCGGCGAGGCCGGCGCCGACGACCGCGTAGGGGTGGGCCCGGGTGGACGCGGCGACGCGGGCCGCCAGGGTGGACGCGGCGATGTCGTGGTCGGCCAGGAGGATCAGGGCCGCGTTCAGCAGGTTGTGGGCGCCGGCCGTGGCGGCGCGCACGGTCAGGCGCGGCCAGAGGAGCTCGGCCAGCGGGACGGCGGTCTGCTCCCGGCGGAGAACCGCCGAGGTGGTGACTCCCCGGGCGTACGGCAGCGCCGCGACCATCGTGGCCAGCAGGGTCCGTGCGGTGCCGACGACGGCCGCGGGGCTGGTGTCGAAGCGAAGCGGATCGGCCGCGGCGGCCGCGGCGACGATCACGCGGAGGCGGTCGGTGATGCGGGCGCCGGCGGGCAACGGGCGGATGGTCGCGGCGGCCAGGGACCGCAGCTCCGGGTCGGGCGTGAGGTCGGCGTGCTCGGCCGCGCCGGTCCACAGCAGGGTCGCCACCGCCTCGAACGTCGTGCTCCGGGCCAGGCCGGCCGCGTCCTGACCGCGGTAATACAGCCGGTTGTCCCGGATCAGGGTGATGCCGGTGGCGATGCCGGGGGTGGTGGTGCGCTTGCGGGAGGCGACGAACGCGTCGACGTCGGGCTTGGCGAAGAGGCTGCCCTTGCCGTCGGCGTTGCGGCGGCTGGCCAGCATCCCGCGACTGACGTACGCGTAGACGGTCGCGGGCTTCACGCCGAGGCGCTCGGCCACCTCGTTCGTGGTGAGCAGGTGCGGCTCTTGTGGATTTTGAATGGGCGGCATGTGTGAAGGGGCTCTCATGTTGACTGGATCAATGTTGACGTCAATGTTGACAGCCTACATGTTGATGTCATGTTGACTGTCAACCCAGGACTGGCCGGTGTCGTCGCGTTCGACACCGAGATCGCCGAACCCGATCGGGACGGCGGGTCGCTGCGCTACCGCGGCGTGGACATTCGTGAGCTGGCGGGCCGGGCCGGGTTCGCCGACGTGTGGGGCCTGCTCGCCGACGGCGACTTCGCGCAGGGGCTGCCGGCCGCGGAACCGTACCCGGTGCCGGTGCACTCCGGCGACATCCGCGTCGACGTGCAGGCGGCGGTGTCGATGCTCGCGCCGCACTGGGGACTGCGGCCGCTGATCGACATCGACGACCGGCAGGCGCGCGACGATCTCGCGCGGGTGTCGGTGACGATGCTGTCCTGCGTCGCGCAGGCGGCCCGCGGCGCCCGCTTGCCGGCCGTGCCGCAGCGGCTCGTCGACGCGGGCGCCGGCACGACCGAGCGCTTCATGATCCGCTGGCAGGGCGAGCCCGACCCGCGGCACGTGGCCGCCATCGACCGCTACTGGGTCTGCGCCGCCGAGCACGGGATGAACGCGTCGACGTTCACCGCGCGGGTGGTCGCCAGCACGGGTGCGGACGTGCCGGCGTGCCTGTCCGCGGCGGTGGCGGCACTGTCCGGGCCGCTGCACGGCGGCGCGCCGGCCCGGGCGCTCGGCATGATCGAGGACGTCGAGCGTGGCGCCGAGCCCCGCGCGTACGTGAAAAAGGTCTTGGATTCGGGAAAGCGCCTGATGGGTTTCGGCCATGCCGTCTATCGGGCCGAGGACCCGCGCGCGACGATTCTGCGGGAGGCGGCGCGGGAACTCGGTGCGCCCCGCTACGAGGTGGCGCTGGAGCTGGAGAAAGCGGCGCTCGCGGAATTGCGGGAGCGCAAGCCGGATCGGGTGCTGGAGACCAATGTCGAGTACTGGGCGGCGGTGGTGCTCGATTTCGCGCGGGTGCCGCCGGAAATGCTCGCCGCGATGTTCACCTGTGCCCGCACGGCGGGGTGGAGCGCGCACATTCTCGAGCAGAAGCGGCTCGGCAAAATCATCCGGCCGTCGGCCGACTACGTGGGACCGGGGCGGCGGGCGGCGGCCGATCTGCCGGGCTGGGAGGCGGCGGCGAAGCGGTACGCATAGGCGGTGCCGGTTCGCGGGCCGACGATGACTTGCCGTTCCCCGCGAACGGCAAATCATCATCGCCGCGGGCCTACACGCCGGTGGGCTGCTTGAAGGGATCGTGCTCGTTGAGGAGCTTGTCGATGCGGGCCTGGTCGACGCGGCGCACGACGGTGCCGACCTCCTGGGCATCGCGGACACACTTGGCGAGAGTGAAGGCGGAGGTCACCACGTAGAGGAGACCGATCGCCAGGAAAGCGCGGACCCACCCGCCGACCGGCAGGTAATAGATACCGACCGCGACCGACACCAGGGAAATGGCGAAGGAGGCGGCCGCCTGGGCGTAGAAGGCGTTGGTGACCTTCGGCTGTGCGTTGACGTCCATGGCCGCCATCCTTTCGGCCCGCGCGCCGCGGCGGATGAGTGCCGATACTCAAAGACCCTGATGATTCAGGTACAGCACGATGCGCAGATGGTCGCCGTCGTCGTGCAGCAGAAAAGACGATTCCAGGTGTACGGGTTCCCCGCCGGCCACGCGCGGGGCGTCCCACCCGGTGCGGACCATGAGGTAATGCGCGTCGAGGCGCTCGGCGTCCAGCGACGTCAGCGCGGCGGGCCCGACACCGGCGTCGGCGAACATCTTCGTCCGGCGGGGGAGAGCCTGGAGGAAGACGTCCTTCGGCACCGCGCGCGTGCCGGCCGGATCGGCGGACAGAAACGGATCGGCGAAGCAACGGCCGAGAACGTCGAGGTCGTCGCTCGCGCCGGCGAAGACCTCGAAGAAATCGCGCACCCGGGATTCGACAGCAGTCATGCGGGCCACGATAGCGACGGAATGTCCACAATATACCATAAAATGCCGCCGATTTCCAGTCCTGACCGGTCAGACCCGGCTCGCCCACACGGCCCCACTCGCCGGCCGTGACTCGGGAACGTTCAGCCGCGCCCGCGGTCCGTGCTGGGCCGACGGTCCGTGCTGGGCCGGCGGTCCGTGCCGGTCCGGCTTTCCGGGTCGTGCCGGCTTTCCGGGTCGTGCCGGTAGAACGCGACCGGCTCCGGCTCCGGCGGCGTGTTGCCGAGAATCAGGTCCGCCGCCTTCTCGGCGACCATCATCACGGGGGCGTAGATGTTGCCGTTGGTGACGTACGGCATGACCGAGGCGTCGACCACGCGCAGGCCGCTCAGGCCGTGCACCCGCATGCTCCCGGGGTCGACCACCGCCATGTCGTCGACGCCCATCCGCGCCGTGCAGGAGGGATGCAGGGCGGTCTCGGCCTCCCGCGCCACCCAGTCGAGGATCTCCTCGTCGGTTTGTACTGCCGGCCCCGGCGAGGTCTCGCCGCCGTTGAAGGGCTCCAGGGCCGGCTGGTTGAGGATGCCGCGGGCGACCCGGACCGCCTCGACCCATTCCCGGCGGTCCTGCTCGGTGGAGAGGTAGTTGAACCGCAGGGCCGGATGGACCCGTGGGTCCCGGCTGACGATCTTCACCGAGCCGCGCGCGTCGGAGTACATCGGACCGACGTGCACCTGGTACCCGTGGCCGCCGGCCGGCGCGGAGCCGTCGTAGCGCACCGAGATCGGCAGGAAATGGAACATCAGGTTCGGGTACGCGACCGCGTCGTTGCTCCGGACGAACCCGCCCGCCTCGAAGTGGTTGGTCGCCCCCGGGCCGCCGCGCCGGAACAGCCACTGGGCGCCGATCCACGGCCGATGCCGCCACTTCAGATAGGGCTGCACCGACACCGGTTGGGTGCAGGCGTACTGGACGTAGACCTCGAGGTGGTCCTGGAGGTTCTCACCTACGCCGGGCAGGTGGTGCACGGGGGCGATGCCGAGGGCGGTCAGCTCGGCGGCGTTGCCGACGCCGGAGAGCTGCAGCAACTGGGGGGAGTTGATCGCGCCGCCGCAGAGGATCACCTCGCCCGCGTCCACCCGCCGCGGCGCACCCCGGCCGTGCGTGTACTCGACGCCGACCGCCCGCGTGCCGTCGAAGAGGACCCGGGTGACGAAGGCCCGGGTCCGTACGGTGAGGTTGGGCCGCCGCATCACTGGGTGCAGATAGGCCCGCGCCGCCGACAGCCGGCGCCCGCGCCGGATGGTCCGGTCGAACAGGCCGAAGCCCTCCTGCCGCTCGCCGTTGACGTCGCCGGTGGCCGGATAGCCGGCCTGCCGGGCCGCCTCGAGCATGGCCCGGAAGATCGGGTTGGTGCCGGGGCCGCGCTCCAGCACGAGCGGGCCGTCGTGGCCGCGGAACCGGTCGTCCGGGCCGGCGGCGAGGCACGACTCCATCCGCTTGAAGTACGGCAGGCAGTGCGCGTAGTCCCAGGTCTGCATCCCGGAATCGGCGGCCCACCGCTGGTAGTCCAGCGGGTTGCCGCGCTGGAAGATCATCCCGTTGATGCTGCTGGAGCCGCCCAGCACCTTGCCCCGGGCGTGGTAGATCCGCCGCCGGCGCAGGTTCGGCTCGGGCTCGGACTCGTACTTCCAGTCGTAGAGCCGGTTGCCGATCGGGAACGTCAGCGCGGCCGGCATGTGGATGAACACGTCCCAGGGGTAGTCCGGACGTCCCGCCTCCAGCACCAGAACCCGGTTGGCGGGATCGGCCGAGAGCCGGTTGGCCAGCGCGCAGCCCGCCGAGCCGCCGCCGACGATGACGAAGTCGTACCTCATGCGCGGGTGGACAGGTCGCGACATCGGGGCTCCAGGGGTCGGGGTCAGGGCGCGGCGCCGCCGGCGGAACATCATCGAGGTATATCCGACATCATCCATCCGCTGCAGCCGATGCAGCGACCCCGCGGCCGGCCCGCGTCGCCGGGCTGCGGGCCGGCCGGCAGACCGACGAGGATGGCTGCATGAAGGCGATCTATCCCGACGACGGTGCCGGCGACCCGGCCAACCGCCCAGCGGCCGTGCCCGGCTTGCGCCCCGGGACCGAAGGCGCGGCCGACGTCCCGTCGCGCACGCTCGAGGTCGACGGCGAGATCTTCGTCCTGCGTCCGAACGAGTTCGGCGGCACGGACTACACCTGGCTCAACGGGCCCGACCCCGGCTACGGATTCGGCGTGAGCCCGGCTGCGGAGCCGTCGCTCGACGAGCACCGGGCGAACATCCGCCGCTTCCTCGCCGACATCGACCCCACCACCGGCCACCTTCACGATGGGCCGGCGGGTTGATTCCGCCGGGAGGGGAGCGGAGCGAGCCGATGACGTACGGATCGAGAATGGCCGCCGGCTACGACCGTGGGCGCGGTCTTCGGCCCCGGGACGTGGCGAAGTGGATGACCGAGGCGGGCCCGTACCTGCCCTCGGCCGGCGGCCGGGTTCTCGACCTCGGCGCCGGAACCGGGCGGTTCAGCGACGCCCTCGCGCGGTTCCGCGGAGCGAGCGTCGTCGCCTGCGAGCCGTCGGCGGCCATGCGCGCGGTACTTCGGTCGAACCTTCCCGGTGCCCTGGTGGTCGGCGGCGCCGCCGAGGCGATGCCGTTCCGCGCCGGTGAGTTCGACGCCGTGTGGGCCTCCCAGGTGGTTCATCACGTCGGGGACCTGCCGATGTTCGCGGCCGAGGCGCGCCGGGTGCTGCGGCCGCGGGGACATCTGCTGCTCCGTGGCGGCTTCGGCCCGGTGCGGGAGCTGCCGCTGTACCGGTACTTTCCGCTCGCGTGGCCGGCGGGCAGCGCGGCGCCTCTCGCCCTGGAACAGATCGCGGGCGTGCTGGCCGGCGCGGGCTTCGGCCTGGTGGAACACGTCCAGGTCGCCCAGACCTTCGCGGAGAGCGCCGGCGAGCTGGTCGAGAAGGTGGCGACCCGGTCGCTGAGTCCGCTCGCCGGCCTGCCCGACCAGGCCTTCGAGGAGGGGCTCTCGGCGCTGCGCCGCGACGCCTCGGACGGGACCATCGCGGTACCGGTCGTCAACCGGCTGGATCTCGTGGTGTTCCGGGCGGGCTAGGCCCCGGTGTCGAGCGCCACCGGCACCGGGCGGATCTCGACCCGGACCGGGGCGCCCACCGGCAGCTCGGCGAGCCGGCCGCCGGTCACCTGGGCCACCACCAGCTGGTCGCCGACCTCGACCGTGACCCGGCTGGTCGGGCCGAGGAAGCTGGCCGCGAGCACCCGGCCGGGGCCGTCGCTGTCCGGCCGCACGTCGACCGACTCCGGGCGTACCAGGGCCGTCACGTCCGGACCGGCGCCGGCCGGCGACACCAGCGGCAGCCGCGTGCCGAGAACGGTGACGCCGTCGCCCTCCAGGCGTCCCGGCAGGCGGTTGCTCAGGCCGACGAAGTCGGCCACGAACGCGGTCGCCGGCTTCTGGTAGACGTCGGCCGGCGAGGCCAGCTGTTCGATCCGGCCGGCCCGCATCACGCCGACCCGGTCGGCCATGGCCAGGGCCTCCTCCTGGTCGTGCGTCACGAACAGCGTGGTGGTGCCGACCTCGGTCTGGATCCGCTTGATCTCGTCGCGCAGCTGCACCCGCACCTTCGCGTCCAGCGCCGAGAGCGGCTCGTCGAGCAGCAGCACCTGCGGCCGGATGGCCAGGGCGCGGGCCAGCGCCACCCGCTGCTGCTGGCCGCCGGAGAGCTGGTGCGGGTAGCGGCCGGCGAACTCGGCCAGCCCGACCAGCTCCAGCATCTCGGCGGCGCGCCCGACGGGTCGCGGGCGGCCGCGCAACCGGAGCCCGAACTCCACGTTGGCCAGGGCGGTGAGGTGCGGGAACAGGCTGTACGCCTGGAACACCATGCCCATGTCGCGCCGGTTGGCCGGCAGCGCGGTGACGTCCTTGCCGTCGACCAGCACCTGCCCGGCGTCGGCGTCCTCGAGCCCGGCCAGCACCCGCAGCGCGGTGGTCTTGCCGCAGCCGGACGGCCCGAGCAGCGCGATCAGCTCGCCCGGTTCGAGCGTCAGGTCGAGCCCGTCGAGCGCGTGCGTGCTGCCGAACGTCTTGTGCAGGTCCTTCAGGCGGACGGCGACACCGGACTCGTTCACGCGGACTCCTTGGCGGTCGACAGGGGCGCCACCTCGGACCCGTCGCGGCGCCGGCCGCCGAGCAGAGACAGCAGCAGAAGCAGGACGAACGCCAGCAACAGGGCGGCCAGCGACACGGCCACCGACATGGTGGCGCTGCTCTTGCCGAGGAAGTTGATGGCGACCTGCACGTTCGTGCGGTTGAGCAGCGAGGCGATGGTGAACTCGCCGAGCACCAGCGCCACGGTCAGGAACGCCGCGGACAGCACCGCGGAGCGGATGTTCGGCAGCACGACCCGCCACATCACCGTCGCCCACCCGGCGCCCAGGCTGCGGGCAGCCTCGGCCAGCGTGCGCACGTCGATCGCGGACAGGCCGGCGTCGATCGCCCGATAGGCATAGGGCAGAACCAGGATCGTGTACGCGAACGTCAGCGTCAGCGAGGAGCCACCCAGGAAGTACGTGACCCACGCGTACACCGGCGCGAGCCCGACCACCAGCACGATCGCCGGGATGGTCAGCGGCAGCAGGCAGATGAACTCGACGAACCGCCGCAGCCAGGGCAGCCGGATCCGGACCCAGATCGCGGTGGGCACCAGCAGCACCAGCATCAGCAGCGAGGTCAGCGCCGCCTGCCCGAGCGAGGCGACGACGCCGGCCGACAGGTCCGGGTAGGTCTCGCTGAGCCGGGGCCAGTCGGCCAGCAGCCGCCACGTGCCGCCGCCGTCGCGGGTGGTGAACTCGACCATCGCGACCAGCGGCAGCAGGAAGAACACGCCCAGCACGAGCAGCACCGCCCAGCGGAACGCCCGCTGCCGGCGGGCCCGGCGCGCCCTCAGCCCAGCCATCGTGCGGTCCTCCGCTGCAGCAGCGCGTACAGCGACATCACCACGGCGACCACGACCACCATGCCGAGCGCCATCGCCTTGCCGAGGTTCTGCTGGCCGAGCACGACCTCGCTGGTGAGGGCCGTGCGGATCTGCAACGGGATGATCGGGTTGCCCTGGCTCACGAGTGCGGCCGCGGTCGCGTACGCGGAAAAGGAATTGGCGAAGAGCAGCAGCGTGGACCCGAGGAACGCGGGCGCCAGCAGCGGACCAGCGACCCGGGTCCAGTACTGCCAGGTGGTGCCGCCCAGGCTCTCGGTCGCCTCGCGCCACTGCGGGCGGATGCCGTCGAGCGCGGGCAGGAACACGATCACCATCAGCGGAATCTGGAAGTACGTGTAGACCAGCGCCAGGCCCGGCAGCTCGAACAGCCAGACGCCGCCCGAGTAGATGTCGATGCTCAGGTGGTCGCGCAGGAACACCGTCACGAACCCGGACAGGCCGATGGTGGCGAGGAACGCGAACGCGAGGGTGACCCCGCCGAACTGGGCGAGCACCCCGGACGCGGCGGTGACCACCCGCCGCAGCAGCCCGCCCGGCCGGGCCGTCACCAGGGCGTACGCCAGCAGCGCCCCGAGGACCGCGCCGATCGCGGCGGTGACCGCGGACAGCAGGATGCTGCGGCCGAACGCGGCCAGGATGTACTGGTCGCCGAGCGCGGTCACGTTGGCCATGGTGAACCCGCCGTCGCCGGCGAACGCGCCGATCACGACGACCAGCGTGGGCACGACCAGGAAGATCGCGACGTAGGCGAAGAACGGGACGGTGCCCAGCAGGCCGCGGGCGCGAGCCAGGCCCCGGAGCCGGGGCGCGCGCGCCGCCGGTTCCGGGGCCTCGACGACGTCGGCCATGGTCAGCCGATGGCCTTCTGCCAGTTGGCCGCCAGGTAGTCCTTGGCCTTCGTGGTCTGCTCGTCGGTCAGGAACACCGGCGTGCCCTCGGCCTTGGGCAGGGCCGCGAACGCGGTCGCGTCGATCGTGCCGGCCTTCTGCATGGCGTCCGCGCGGACCGGCCGCGCGCCGCCGGAGAGCCAGAGGTTCTGGCCCTCGTCGGAATAGAGGAACTCCTCCCACAGCCGGGCGGCCGCCGGGTGCGGCGCGTCCTTGTTGATCGCCTGCACGTAGTACGAGCCGAGCACCGCGTTCGCCGGGACGACCGTCTTCCAGTCGAGCTTGCCCTTGAGCTTGGCGCCCTGGGCCACGTTCAGGTAGTCCCAGTCGATGACGACCGGCGTCTGGCCCGACTCGACGGTGGCCGACGTGGGATCGACCGGCAGGAAGTTGCCGGCCTTCTTGAGCTTGCCGAAGAAGTCGACGCCGGGCGCGATGTCGTCGGCGGAGCCGCCGGTGCCCAGCGAGGCCATCATGACGCCGCTGAACGCCGCGCCGGCCTGGGTCGGGTCGCCGTTGAGCGCGACCTTGCCCTTGTACTCGGGCTTGAGCAGGTCGGCCATGGCGGCCGGGGCGGGCACCTTGGCGCTGTCGTACCCGATCGACATGTAGCCGCCGTAGTCGTTGACCCAGGCGCCGTTCGCGTCCTTGAGGTTGGCGGGGATGTCGGCGAACGTCGCGACCTGGTACGGCGCGAACATCGCGGTGTTGGCGGAGGCGACCGCGCCACCGAGGTCGAAGACGTCCGGCGCGCCGGCCTGGCCCTTGAGCTGGTTGGCGGCGTTGATCTCGTCCTGGCTCGACCCGTCCGGCTGCGCCGAGTTGACCTTGATGCCGTACTTGTCGCCGAACGCCTTGATGATCTCGCCGTAGTTCGCCCAGTCCGGCGGCAGCGCGATGACGTTGAGCTGACCCTCCTTCTTGGCCGCCGCGACCAGCGCGTCCATGCCGCCGAAGCCGGCGGCGCTGGTGGCGGTGGCCGCGCCGGAGGAATTCGACTCGCTCTTCTTCTCCGGCGGCGAGCACGCCGAGAGCGAGGCAAAGGTGGTGGCCGCCAGCAGCGCGACCGCCGCACGCCCGAGGATCTGCACAGTTCCTCCTTCCAGACGACCGGCGCACGACCGGCCGTCCCGAGGTGGATCATGGATGCGCCGCGTGGAGAGCAGGCGACGCCGAGGCATCGATCAGATCACGAGACGGCGAATCCGCCCAGCGTCCGGGCGGACTCTCCGGGTTCCCGGCCGCTGCCCGGCGGGGCCGTGACGACCGATATTGATCCGTCCAGCGCGCGGGTCGGCGGCACCCGTCGGGGGATGGCGCCCGGTACGGAATTCACCGCGTCCGGCGGGAACCGCGAGCGGGATCGATCTCATGGCCGTAGCCGGAATGTCAGCTTTGACCGTCACTCGTGGGTGAACTTCCGCGCACCTGCGTACTTGTTCCACGAGGAGCTGAGCAGAAAGATCGACATGGGTTGATCGCAAAACGAGGGTGAGAGTGATGAGCGTAGCTACGACGTTGGTGGCGGTTCCGCCTGATCCCGCCGGCGCCGCAACGCCTACCGAATTCGCACGACGGTTGCGGGCCCTGATGCTCGCTCGCCGTCGCTCCTTGGACAGTGTGGCACGGCGCAGCAAGGACGCGGGAACGCCGATTTCCCGCGCGACGGTGCACAATTTGATCACCGGCGGCGGTGTTCCGCGCCGGGAGACTCTGCTCGGGTTCCTGCGCGGCTGCGGCGTGCCGCCGCGCGAACAGATCCGCTGGCTGACCAAGCTGGACGAGGTCTACCCCGACGCCCGCCGCGGCATCGCGCCACGACGGACGCCGGAGCGCCGGCTCACTGCTTGAGCGCGTCCACCTTGGCCTGGAGCTCGGCCAGGTCCTCGAGGATCTGGCCGAAGACTCCGTTCGCCGGCACCGGGTCGCCGCCCCGGGTGTTCCCGCGCATGGTCATCGCCCACACGTCCGCGGTGACGTCGGCGAGGTTGCGCTGGTAACTCGGCGCGTCCGGGGTCTGCGTCCCCGGCACCCGGTAATCGATCAGGACCTCCTTCGCGATCTCGCCGAGCCTCGCGTCGATGGCGGCCCTGGTCTGCGCCGCGATCGTGCTGGTGATCCAGGCCTTGTCGGCCGCGGTGAGCGCCACGGGGATGTCCTCCAGGTGCCAGGAGGCCGTCGAGGCCTCGAGCGATGATGTGTACGAAGCGGAGAAGTGCGCGTGCTCGGTGTGTGCCGACGCCCCGGTGTACCTCTTCTGCACCCAGCCCGAGCTCGCCGACCAGATGCGCCGGTTGTAGATGATGTAGCGCAGCCGCCGCTCGGCGCCGGACCGGCACCGTCCGAGCAGGAACTGCACGACCTTCTCCATGGTCAGGTCGCTCTCGCGCAGGTTGTTGTCCACGTCGATCGCGTGCACCTCGTTCACCCGGTCGGCGTCGTGGATCGGCACCGAGCCGGTCTCGTCCGGGTTGTGGTCGGACACGGTACGGCGGTGCGCGGCGTCGCCGATCGAGCCGTCCGAGGCCCGGTCGCGTCCCGGCGCGATCCGGTCGAACTCGGCGAATAGCGCCTTCAGGCAGGGAATGAGCACCCAGTCCGCCATCGGTTGCCTCCTGTCGGGGCCGTCAGGGCCGGACCGATCGTCACCGGCATCTACGTACGCCACCCACCGTCCGGATGGGCAGGAAACCCTCCGTCGTTCGGGGCATATGACGTGTACCCCGGGCCGCCGGGCGCTAAGCCCGGGTCGCGGCCGCTTCCTCCAATGTGTCCCGGAATGCCCGGGCGGCCGGCGAGGCCGCGCCGGCCAGCCGCTGGGCGGTGAAGATCGTGCGGCGGGGGAGCCCGGGCAGGTCGAGCAGCCGGCACGACGTGTCGCGCCCGGCCCACACCAGGTCGGGGATGAGCGCCACCGCGTTGCCCGACTCGACCAGCCGGATGTGCGCCTGCAGGTCGGCGGTCTCGTAGCGGACGTCGGGCTCGAAGCCGGTGCGGCGGCACAGCTGCTCGGCGAAGTGCCGGGACGCGGCGCCGCGCGGCTCCATCACCCACGGCATGGTGCGCGCCTCCGGCAGCGAGGCCACCGGGTGCAGCGCGGCCTCGACCGCGGGCAGGGCCAGCCGGATCGCGTCCTCGGTGAGGGGCCGCCGGTCGAGGCCGGGGTGGTGTGGCGCGGCGTGTGCCGGGTACTGCTCGGCAATGACCATGTCGAAGTCGCGGGCCCAGGTCTCGCGGAGCGCCTCCTCCGGCTCCCGCTGGACCATCTCGACCCGGACGTCCGGATAGCGCGCCGCCATGGCGCGCAGCGTGGCCGGCATCAGCGCGAGGGCCGCCGACTGGAAGACGGCGACCCGCACCCGGCCGCTCACCACGCTGAGCGAGGCCTGCAGGCGCGCCTCGGCCCGCTCGACGGTGTCGAGCACCTCGCCGGCCGACTGGACCAGCACCTCGGCCTGTGGGGTGAGCTGCACCCGGCGACCGGCCTTGCGCAGCAGCGTCATGCCGGTCTCCTTCTCCAGCAGGCTGAGCTGTTGCGACACGGCCGAGGGGGAGAAGTTGAGCGCCTCGGCGACGGCGGCGATCGTGCCGCGGATCGCCAGCTCGCGCAACAGCACCAAGCGCCGGATTTCCAGCATTTCCCGACCTCCGAGACGACCGTTAAGAAGAACTGAACTGTACTCGTCAGGAACCATCGCTTTTCCTTAACCGGACACGGACGGACACTGGCGCCATGACCGATCTCGCGATGCCCGCCGACACCGACCTCGCCCAGGAGGCGGTCGCTCTCGTCCGCCGCTGGCTGCACGAGGCCTCCGGCGTGCGGGTGACCGGCTCGGCCGCGCAGCTCGCCGGCCTGCTGCGCGATCCGCACGGCCTGGAGTTCGCGGTCGGCTTCGTGGACGGCGTGGTGCGGCCCGAGGACCTCCGGGTCAGCGCCCGCGCGCTGCACGACCTGGCGCCCGGCGTGCCCCGCTTCCTGCCCGCGCCGCTGCGCGCGGCCGTCCGCGTCGGCGGCGCGATGGCCCCGGTCATGCCGGGCGTGGTCGTGCCGATCGCTCGCCGCGTGCTGCGCCGCATGGTCGGTCACCTGGTCGTCGACGCCACCGACGCGCGGCTGGGAAAGGCGATCGCGAAGATCCGCCGCCGCGACGTACGCCTGAATGTGAATCTCCTCGGCGAAGCCGTCCTCGGCCGGGGCGAGGCGACCCGCCGGCTGCGCGAGACCGAGCGGCTGCTCGCCCGCGACGACGTCGACTACGTGTCGATCAAGGTGTCGGCGGCGGTCGAGCCGCACAACCCGTGGGCCTTCGACGAGGCGGTCGGCGACATCGTGACCCGGCTGACCCCGCTGTTCCGGCAGGCGGCGCTGCAGGGCGGCAAGTTCGTCAACCTCGACATGGAGGAGTACAAGGACCTCGACCTCACGATCGCGGTCTTCACCCGCCTGCTCGACATGCCCGAGCTGCTGCATCTCGAGGCCGGCATCGTGCTGCAGGCGTACCTGCCGGACGCGCTGGACGCGATGATCCGCCTGCAGGAGTGGGCCGCGCGCCGGCGTGAGCGCGGCGGCGCCGGCATCAAGGTCCGCCTGGTCAAGGGCGCCAACCTGCCGATGGAGCGGGTCGAGGCGACCGTGCACGGCTGGCCGCTGGCCACCTGGGAGAGCAAGCAGGCCACCGACACCAACTACAAGCGGGTGCTCGACTACGCGCTGCAGCCGTCGCGGATCACGAACGTGCGGCTCGGGGTGGCCGGGCACAACCTGTTCGACATCGCGTACGCCTGGCTGCTGGCCGGCCGGCGCGGCGTGCGCGACGGCATCGAGTTCGAGATGCTTCTCGGCATGGCCGAGGGCCAGGCCGAGGTGGTCCGGCGCGAGGTGGGCGGGTTGTTGCTCTACACCCCGGTGGTACGCCCGGAGCAGTTCGACGTCGCGATCGCGTACCTGATCCGCCGGCTCGAGGAGGGCGCGAGCCAGGACAACTTCATGTCCGCGGTGTTCGAGCTCGACTCGGACGCCGGCCTCTTCGCGCGGGAGCAGGAGCGGTTCCTCGCCTCGCTGCGCGACCTGGACTCCTCGGTGCCCGCGCCGCGCCGGGTGCTCGACCGCTTCGCCGCGGTCCCGGCCCCCGGCCCCGGGCATTTCGAGAACACCCCCGACACCGACCCGGCCGTCGCCGCCAACCGGGCCTGGATGCGCGACGTGCTCACCCGCGCGCCCGGCTCGGCGATCGGCGTGGCCACGATCGAGGCCGCCCGGGTCGCCGACCCTGCCCGGCTCGACGACCTGCTGGCGGGCGCCGCCGAGGCGGCCGGCGCCTGGCACGCGCTCAGCGGCGCCGAGCGCGGGGCGATCCTGCACCGGGCCGGCGAGGCGATCGAGGCCCGCCGGGCCGAGCTCATCGAGGTGATGGCGGCCGAGGCCGGCAAGACCGCCGACCAGGCCGACCCCGAGGTCTCCGAGGCCGCCGACTTCGCGCACTACTACGGCGAGCTGGCCGCCGGGCTCGACCGGATCGACGGCGCCACGCCGGTGCCCGCCCGGCTCACCCTGGTCACCCCGCCGTGGAACTTCCCGGTCGCCATCCCGGCCGGCTCGGTGCTCGCGGCCCTCGCCGCCGGCTCGCCGGTCGTGCTCAAGCCGGCCGGGCCGGCCGAGCGGTGCGGCGCGCTGCTCGCCGACATCATCCGCCCGGTGCTGCCCGACCCGCGCCTGCTCACCCTCGTGCAGGTCGAGGAGCAGAAGCTGGGCCGCGAGCTGATCAGCCACCGGCTGGTCGAGCGGGTCATCCTCACCGGCGCGTACGAGACGGCCGAGCTGTTCCGCTCGTTCCGCCCCGACCTGCCGCTGCTTGCCGAGACCAGCGGCAAGAACGCCATCATCGTGACCCCCAGCGCCGACCTCGACCTGGCCGTCAAGGACGTCGTCGCCTCGGCGTTCGGCCACGCCGGCCAGAAGTGCTCGGCCGCCTCGCTGGTCGTGCTGGTCGGCTCGGTCGCCAAGTCGGAGCGCTTCCGCAACCAGCTGCTCGACGCCGCGTCGTCGCTGACCGTCGGCCTCCCCGCCGACCCGCGCACCCAGGTCGGCCCGGTCATCGAGCCCGCCGCCGGCAAGCTGCGCACCGGGCTCACCGAGCTCGGCCCCGGCGAGAAGTGGCTGCTCCAGCCGCGCAAGCTGGACGACGAGGGCCGGCTGTGGACCCCCGGCATCCGCGACGGCGTGCGGCGCGGCTCCGCCTACCACCGCACCGAGTACTTCGGCCCGATCCTGGGCGTGATGACCGCGCGCACCCTCGACGAGGCGATCGACCTGGTCAACGAGGTGGACTACGGCCTCACCTCGGGGCTGCACTCGCTCGACCCGGCCGAGGTGCGGCGCTGGCTCGACCGGGTGGAGGCCGGCAACCTGTACGTCAACCGCGGCATCACCGGCGCGATCGTCCGGCGCCAGCCGTTCGGCGGCTGGAAGCGCTCGGCCGTCGGCCCCGGCACCAAGGCCGGCGGCCCCAACTACCTGGTCGGCCTGACCGGCTGGCAGACCGCCCCGGCAACGGCCGGCGCCGAGGTCGGCTCGACGGCCGTGCGCTCGCTGCTGGCCGCCGCGCGGTCGGTCCTGAGCGAGGCCGAGATGTCCGGCGTGGAGCGGGCCGCCGCGAGCGACGCGGCCGCGTGGCGCGACCACTTCCAGGCGTCCGACGTGTCCGGGCTGTGGGCCGAGCGGAACGTGCTGCGCTACCTGCCGCAGCCCGTCGAGGTGCGGCTGGCGGCCGGCGCCCCGGTGGCCGCGCTGGTCCGGGTCCTGGCCGCCGGCGTCCTGGCCGGCGCGCCGCTGCGCGTCTCGACCGGCACGGCGCTGCCCGAGTCGCTCGCGGCCGCGATCCCCGCGGAGATCCGGGTGGAGAGCGACGAGACCTGGGCGTCCGGGCTGACCTCGGCACGCGTACGCCTCATCGGCAGCGCCACGAAGATGCCGGCCCGCCCGGATCTCGCCGTGTGGTCGCACCCGGTCACCGAGTCCGGCCGGGTCGAGCTGCTGCCATTCCTGCACGAGCAGGCGGTCAGCATCACCGCGCACCGCTTCGGCAATCCCGACCGGCTGGCCGCCTCGGTGCTGTGACGGGTCGTCATAGAATCGCGGGCGGGGACCATGCATGCCGCCGACCCGGGTCGCTGACCTTCTCGACCTCGCCCGCGCTCGCTCCTTCGTCGGGCGAGACTCCGAGCTGGCCACGTTCGGCGAGCTGCTCGGCACGGGTGGCGTCCTCTACCTGCACGGGCCGGGCGGCATCGGCAAATCCAGCACGCTGCTGCGGTTCGAGCGGGAGGCGCGGCGCTGCGGCCGTACGACGAAAGCCCTCGACGGCCGCGAGATCGATCCCGCACCGGAAGCATTCCGCTCGGCCCTCGGGCCGGCCTCGGTCCTGCTGATCGACGGATACGAGCACCTGGCGGTGCTGGACGACTGGATGCGGCGCGACTTCCTGCCGTCGCGCCCCGGCACCGACGTGGTGGTCCTCGCCGGACGCACGCCGCCCGCCGCGGCCTGGCGCACCGACCCCGGCTGGCGCAGCCTCGCCACGATCCGGCGGCTCGACCCGCTCGGGCCCGCCGAGAGCATCGAGTTGCTGGCCCGCGCCGGAGTGCCGGTCCCGCAGCGGGAGGCCCTGGTCGCGCTGGGCCGTGGGCATCCGCTCGCGATGGCGCTGCTCGCCGACGCCGCGCTGACCGGCACGGTGCCACGCACGCTCGCCGACGTGCCCGACCTGATCACCGAGCTGCTCGAGTGCCTGGTGCGCGAGCCGCCCAGCGACGCGCACGCGACCGGCCTGGCCACCTGCGCCAAGGCGTGGCTCACCACCGAGGACCTGCTGCGCGACACGGTCGGCCCGGACGCGCCGGCGGTGTGGGAATGGCTGTGCCGACGGCCGTTCATCACCTGCGGGACGCGCGGGCTGCGGCCGCACGACCTGGTCCGCGACGTGCTCGACGCGTCGTTCGAGCGGCGCTCGCCCGACCGCTACCGCGCGCTGCATCGGGTCATCCATGACCACACGGTCGCCGGGGTGCGGGCCGCGGCCGGGCCGGACCGCCAGCTGCGCGCGCAAGACCTGCTCTACCTGCATCGGCACAGCCCGATGACGGCCGCCTACCACCAGCTGCGCTCGTCGAAGGTCCCGGTGGCGCTGGCCCCCGGCACCCCGGCTGATCACGCCGCGGTCGTCGCGTCCGCCGGGCCGTTCGCGGCGGAGTGGCTGGCCGCGCAGCCGGGCGGGCTGAGCGTGGTGCGCGGCGAGGGCGAGCTGCTCGCGTACGTGATGCATCTGATCCTGCCGGACGGCGGAACCCTCGCCGAGCGGGATCCGGTGACCCGCGCCGTGCTCGCGCACGTGTCGCTGCGGCCCGGGGAGCGCTTCGGGCTCGCCCGCTTCCTGGCCGGCCGCGACGGCAACGAGACCGACCTGTACGCGGTGCTGGCCGGGTCGGTGTCGTCGATCCTTGAGTGGGTCGTTCCCGGCAAGGCGTGCTCCTACGTGGTCCTGGCCAACCCGGAGTTCTGGGGGCCGATGTTCGACTACCTCGCCTTCACCCCGGCCTTCGAGGTGACCGTCGACGGCGTGCCGCACGTCGGCTACGGGATGGACTGGCGGCGCCTGCGGGTCGACGACTGGCTCGACCTGATGAACGAGCGCGAGCACTCGGGCGGAACCGGACCCGCGCCGGAATCGCTGCTCCGGCCGCCGCCGCTCGACCAGGCCGCCTTCGCGTCCGCGGTGCGCCAGGCCCTGCCGGACCTGTCCAAGGCGGCCGCCGGACCGCTCGCCGGAACGGCGCTCGGCCCCGACCCGCGCGCGGCGATCCTGTCGGCCATCTCGGCCCTCGGCGAGGCGCCGAAGGGCGGGCCGCTGCAGGCCGTCCTGGGCCGGACCTTTCTGAAGGGCGCGCCGAGCCAGGAGGCCGCGGCCTCGATGCTGGGGCTGCCGTTCAGCACCTATCGGCGGCACCTGGCCAAGGCGGTCGACAGCCTGATCGCGCTGCTCTGGGCGGTGGAAACGGGGAATTCAACGAGCAGTGAATGACCTGGTGACCGAGCAGCCGGGCGCTCGATGCTCACGCCATGACCGACATTCTCATCCTCGGCGCCGGGCTCACCGGCCTCTCCACCGCCCTGCTGCTGTCCCGCGACGGCCACCGCGTCACCGTTGTCGACCGCGATCCACCCCCGCCGCCGCCCGGCCGCGAGTGGGACGAATGGCAGCGGCCCGGCGTCACCCAGTTCCGCCAGGCGCACTTCATGCTGCCGTTCTGGCACGCCCAGATGCGCGCCGACCTGCCCGAGGTCCTCGATCGGCTGGCGGCGGCCGGCGCCCGCCGGATCAGCTTCGCCGCGCTCCTGCCGCCCCCGGTCTTCGACGGCGGCCGGCCGTGCGATGACCGTTTCGACACGCTGACCGCTCGCCGGCCGGTTCTCGAGGCCGCTTTCGCCGCCGAGGCCGCCCATCTCGACGTCCGGCGCGGGACGGCCGTGGCCGGGCTGATCGCCCGGGCCGGCCGGGTGGCCGGCGTCCGCCTGGCCGACGGCGCCGCGATGTCCGCGGATCTCGTCGTCGACTGCATGGGCCGCCGGTCGCCGCTGCGCGCCTGGCTGGTGGCCGCCGGCTTCCCGGCCCCGGCGCAGGAGCGCGACGACGCCGGCTTCGTCTACTACGGCCGGCACTTCGAGGGCGCCATGCCGGCCGTCAACGCCCCCCTGCTCCAGCACCACGACTCCGTCTCGATCCTCACCCTTCCCGCCGACAACGACACCTGGTCGGTGGGCTTCGTGGCCAGCACCCGCGACCACGCCCTGCGCGCCCTGCGCGATCCCGAGTGCTGGGCGGCGGCCCTGGCCTGCTATCCCACCGCCGCCCACTGGGCCGACGGCAAGCCGCTGACCGGCGTCGACGTGATGGCCGGCCTGGCCGACCAGTGGCGCACGGTGACCACTCCCGGCGTGGTCGCGGTCGGCGACTCGGCCTGCTGCACCAACCCCTCGCTGGGCCGCGGGGCGGGCATCGGGTTGCTGCACGCCCGTACGCTGCGCGACTACCTGCGGGCGCCGGACGGTGACTTCGCCGCGCGTACGGCCGCGGTGATCGAGCCGCTCTACCGGGCCACGTACTGGTTCGACCACCACCGCATCGCCGAGATCGACGCCGATGTCGCGGGGGTGCCCTACCGGCCGGCCGATCCGGCGTGGTTCGGGGCCCGGGCCCTGTACGGCGCCGCCCTGCACGACCCGGAGGCCGCCCGGGTCAACTTGGCGGCCGGCCTGCTGCTGCAGCCGCCCCCGCCGCCTCTGTCGCCTCCGCCGCCGACCGCCCCCGGTCCGCCCGGCCCTCGTTATCCGCTCGCCGGGCCGGATCGGAACGCACTGCTGGCCGCGCTCTCTCCTCCCAAAGTCGTAGGCGCGGGATCGTCCTTGTTTCCGACGTTTCCGGCGCCGCGGTTTCCTACCGTCGAGGCATGACGACAACGAATGACGGCGCTTGGACCGGCACGGTCGTGAAGAAGTCGAGGGCACTGCTCGACGGCTCCAACCTCTACCGCCGCCTCAAGGTCCGCCTCGACGACGGCACCGAGCGCGACGTGCGGGTGGACCGTGATCTGTGGAAGGAGCTCGAGGTCGGCGACCGCCTGGTCAAGCCGCCGGGCGAGAACCCGCGCCGCTCATAGCAGGCCGGTGAGCGTCGCGTCCGGCCCGGCGGTCTCGAGGCCGAGCTCGAGCTCTTCCCGCACGCCCTCGACGGTGTCGTCGTGGCCGAGCACCTCGGGTACGTCGTTGCTCATCTCGAACTGGTCGAGCATGTCGTACGCCTCGCCCAGCGTGGCGGCGCCCATCTCGTGCGCCCAGCGCAGCGTGTTCAGGGTGCCGGTCGAGGGGGCGAACTCCTCATCCCATGGGTTGCTCACGAGCCACATCCAACCATGGCTGCCGGCGCTCAGATCGGAGGCTTGAGTTCGCGGAGAGCCTCGGCGACCGCGGCGTCCGGCGACAGCTGCGCGCCGGCTTCCCACGCGAGGCGAACGGCCGGCGCTCCGGCCTCGGCGGTGGCGGATTCGATCGCGCCGCTCAGCCACCGGGTCAGGAAGGGCTGGATGCCGACGCCGATCGAGGCCCGCAGCGCCTCGGCGGCGGCGAGGACTCGCACCGAGCGCAGCGGTTTCCCGTCGGTCCCGAGGATCAAGCCGGCGACGAGCAGGCTGAGGCTCAGCCCGAAAAGTCCACCCAGCCGGTGGAAGGCGCGGATCGCCGCGTGTGCCTCGGCGTTGGCGCTCCGATGCCGGCCGCCGGCCCAATATGCGCCCGCGCGAATGGCGCTGGACCAGGCGTAGGCCTCGCTGTCGCCGACCGCCGCCAGTTCCCTGTCCGCGCTCCGGGTCGCTGCGACGGCCCTGGCGGTATCACCCTGCGCCAGCGCGAGGGAGCCCAGGAAGACGTAGGCCCAGCTGCGTTCCCAGCCGGCATCCGGGCGTTCGGCCGCCGCCAGCGACTCGGCGAGCAGGACTTCCGCCTCGTCGAGTTCCTCCGCGTACGTTGCGATGAGAGCCAGATATTGCAGTGCGTGGGCGAGCCCGACCGTGTCCCCGCAGCGTCTGCTGAGATCGGCCGCCTCGGTGCACGCGGCCATCGCGACCTCCCCGTCGCCCTGGATCACGGCCAGCGTGGCGGAGCCCATGAGAGCGCGGACTCTGGTCCGGTCGGACAGGCCGGCATCGGCGAGCACGAGGTCGAGCCATCGCCGGCCCTCTACGTAATGCCCGCGAAGATCCCAGAACGGATAGATCGAGCCGGCCACCTCGGCCGCCGTTTCGAAGTCCTTGCCGTCCAGCCAGGTCCGCATCGCGGTACGGAGGTTGCCGTGCTCCCAGGTCAGCTGTTCCAGCCAGGACAGTTGATCGGCACTGCGAAGTCCCTGCCGGGCCTCTGCGGCCATCGCGGCGAAGTAGGCGGCGTGCCGCCGGCGGATCGTCTCGCCGTCCGCGCCGGCGTCGAGCCGCTCGGCGGCGTACGCCCGGACCGTCTCCAGCTGCCGGTACCGGTATTCCGGGGTGGCCACGAGGTCGGCCGTCACCAGCGACTTGTCGACGAGATTCCCGAGCACCGCCACGAGATCGAACTCCTCGCCGTGGCGACATACCTGGTCGGCCGCGTCGAAGGTGAACCCGCCGACGAAGACCGCGAGCCGGTCGAAGACGCGCCGCTCGACCGGGCTGAGGAGGCCGTAGCTCCAGTCGATGACCGTGCGGAGCGTGCGGTGCCGGGGGACGGCCACCTGCGCGCTCCCGGTAAGCAGGACGAGCCGGTCGCTCAGCTCGGCCGCGATCTGGGCGGGGCTGAAGCTGCTCACCCGGGCGGCCGCCAGTTCGATCGCGAGCGGCAGGCCATCGAGTCGCCGGCAGATTCGTTCGACGGCCGGGGCCACGTCGGCGGTGATCTTGAACCGGGCCCGTACTGCCGCGGCGCGGTGGGCGAAGAGCTCCACGGCGTCCGCGTTGCCGTGCGCGGGGGTCGTCGACGTGATCGGCAGCCCGTCGATGGGACGCAGCATCTCGCCGGTGATCCGCAAGCGTTCCCGGCCCGTGCAGAGCAGTCGCAGGTGCGGCCCGGCGTCGAACAGCCGCCGCACGAATTCGGCCGGAGCGTCGCCGAGGTGCTCGCAGTTATCCATGATCAGCAGGGTCCGGGCGCCGTCGAGGTGCGCGACGACCTGGTCCAGCGCGGAGCGATCCGGATGCTCGGTCGCGCCGACCACGGTCGCCACCGTCGCCGCGATGAGCCGCGGATCGGTGAGCGCGGCCAGATCGATGAACCAGACGCCGTCCGGGTAGTCGTCAAGATGGGCGGCCGCGGCCTCGACCGCGAGCCTGCTCTTGCCGACCCCGCCGACCCCGGTGAGCGTGACCAACCGGCTGTGCCGCAGCAGGTCGGCGATCTCGTCGAGCTCGGCATGGCGGCCGACGAAGCTGGTCAGCGTCGGCGGCAGGTTGTTCGGTGTGGCGGCCGGCGCGGTCGGCGGCGGGCCGGGCGGTATGACGGACGGTTCCTGGCGCAGGATCCGGGTGTGCAGCTCGGACAGGGCCGGGGCCGGCTCGGTGCCGAGCTCGTCGCGCAACCGCTCGCGCAACGCCTGGTACGCGTTCAGGGACTCGCTGGTGCGTCCGCATCGGTGCAGCGCCAGCATCAACTGGTACCAGAACCGCTCGTGCAGGGGATGCGCGATGACGAGCGACCGCAGCTCGGGCACGGCCGCGGCGTGCCGGCCCAGGGCCAGGTCGGCGTCGAGGCGGCTCTCCACCGCCTGCAGGCGGAGGTCTTCGAGACGAGCGATCTCGGCCTGGGCGAACGGCCGATCGGCGATGTCCGGGAACGGCGGCCCGCGCCACAGGGCGAGCGCCTCGGCGAGCCCCGCGGAAGCCGCCGGCCAGTCCGCGCCGTCCGAGGCGTGCCGCGCGGCGCCGATGAGCATGGCGAAGCGGACCGCGTCGATGTCGTCGGGCTGGGCCGCCAGAAGGTATCCCGACGTCCGGGTGATCAGGACATCGGCGCGCCGCGAAGGCCCCGAGCTGAGCGCCCGCCGCAGCTCGCTGACGCGAACATGCAACATCTCCGGCGCGCTGCGCGGCGGGCGCTCGCCCCACAGAGCATCGACGAGGCAGTCGGTGGCCACGGCCTCGCCCGGATGAACCAGCAGCGTAGAAAGGAGCGCCCGGTGCCGCGGCCCGCCGACCCGCAGATCGACACCGTCATCGGTTACTTCCAGGGCTCCCAGAACTCCGAACTTCATCATTCGCCCTCGAGCTGAGGGGACATCGCGACCCCGCAGCCGGACCGGCCCGGAGCGCTTTCGCCGAAAGTAGCGCTTGAGTAACCGGACCGGAAGGCACCTGGATCATCGTGTACACGACAGTGGCGGCGGAGGAGGGCGGTTCGATGCAGGCAACGCTCGTGACAGCCACGTTCCTGACCGCGGTGTGTGCTCGCGACATCGCCGCGCTCGCCGCCTGCCTTCATCCTCTCGTCCGGCTGCGCGCGCTGCTGCCGGACGACGCCGTGGTCCGGGTGGGCCCGGCGGCCGTGGCCGGCCGGTTCGGCGTCTGGCTGGGCGGATGGGACGACGCCGAGGTTCTCCGGTCGGAGATGTGGCAGGTCGCCGGTCGGTCGGCCGTGGCATATCGACTCGTGCTGCGCGATCGGGCCGGACCCACGATGGAGCTCGAACATCAGTTGTACTGCGACGTGGCCGACGGCCGGCTGCGGGCGATCGACTTGCTCGGTGTCGGTCCGGGGCACAGCGACCACGCGGTAGCTCGCCGATAAGACCACCGGAAGGACGCCGGCCCATCGTCGGATGCATGCAGACAACCCATGCGCGGACAACGAGCTTGCGGACAACAGTCCCATGACGTACCGGAGCGAAGGAACGATCTATTCGAGCGGCACCGGCCCGGCGCACGGCGACCGGTCGTCGCCGGATCAGCGGAACGACAACGGCCCGCACCGGAAGCATTTGATCAACAACCTGGTGCTGCCGCTGGTGGTGGCCGTGGTCGGCGCGCTGGCGGCGGTCGTGGTCACGCCCGTCGGCACCGCCGCCCGCGAGCTCTTCTTCCGGACCAGGGCCGCGATCTCCGGCGTGGTGGAGATGAACGGCGTTCCGCTCGTGCAGGCCGGCGTACGCCTCAACGAGCTGGGCGGTGCGTCGACAACCACCGACAACGCCGGACATTTCAAGCTGTCCGACGTCGAGCGGGGCGACCACAAGCTGCTGGTGGAGGCGGCCGGTGCGCGCACGGGCGACGGGTACCAGTTCGCGGTGACCGCCGGAGCGACCGCGGCCGACCTGGGCGTCATCAAGGTCGAGCCGCTCGTGGTGCTGGGCCACTTCGTATCGGTGCGGCCGCCGAAAAAAGCCGGCCAGAAGAAGGTCACCTACGATCTCACCCTCTGGGTGGCCGGCGATCCGGACACGCTGGGAAAGGTCCAGGCGGCCTCGTACACGCTACCGGCGCCGCTGCCGCCGACGGACGTCGAGGCGGGCGGCCGGGGCGCCTCCTTCTGCTACCGGCTGAAGGGCAGCGTGAAGTTCGCCGATCTGGCGGTGCTCGGCGGCGCCTTCGCGGCGGCGCAGGCGGCGGTACGGCTCACCGACGGCCGTACGTTCGGGATGAGCGCCGCGCCGGGCGCCCAGCAGCCGGTGCCGTGCGGGGCGAAGAAGCGTATCGATCCCATCGACGAGGAGAACGTCATTCCGGTCCCGGCCACCGCCCGGATCCCGAGCGACGGGCCGCAAACGCAGGTGCGGGTCCCGCACGTCGACGGCAAGACCGAGGCCGAGGCACGGACCGCGCTGGAAAAGGCCGGCTTCCGCCCGACGATCGAGCGCACGGTCGACCCGAGCTTCGCCGAGGGCTTGGTCATCGGCACCCAGCCGGCCGGCGGCACGCTGGCGACCCGGGGAGCGCCGGTGACCGTCCGGGTCTCGGCCCTCGACCCGAACGACCCGAACGACCCGAACGACCCGAACGACCCGGACGGCCCGATCGTCCCGCCCGTGGTGGGCCTGACCGAGGAGGCGGCGAAAGCTCTGCTCCGAAAAGCGGGAATCGCCGTCGCCGTCAAGCAGGAGCTGGGCTTCGGGGTCGGGGACCGAATCGTGACGGACCAGCGCCCCGCGGCGGGCGAGAGGGCGTCGTCGGTCACCATCGTCGTGCGCGCCGGGAAGCCGGCCAAGTAGCCGCCCGGCGCATGCTCATCGCGCCGGACGGGCCGGCCGACGGCGCGGGGTCAGCGCCGCCGAGCGGGGTCAGGGCCGCCGAGCGGGGTCAGGGCCGCCGAGCGGGGTCAGGGCCGCCGCGCGTGACGCACGACCCGGCCCGTGTGCCACGCGCCCGGCTCGGACTCGAAGCGTTCGTGGACCTCGATCGCGTCCCCGGTGACGCGCAGCATCGTCCACGAGCGGGGTATGTCGCGCACCCGGTGACTGGTGGCGGTCCCGGCGATCACCACCAGCGGGCCGTGCCGGGACCGGTGCACCGACGGCGCGTGGGTGTGGCCGGCCAGCACGAGGTCGACGCGGGCCGCGCGTACCGCCCGCGCCAGGCGGGAGCGCCCCACCAGACGGGCCAGCCCGCCGGCGAACGGTGGGTGGTGCAGGGCGAGCACCCGTACGCAATCTGGCGAAGCCGAACCCATCACGTGCCGCAACGTGACCGTCTGCGCGCGCGTCACGCGGCCGCTCTTCCAGCGCCACCACGGCATGCTGTCGATCCCCAGGGCCGTCAGGCCCGTCAGGCGGACGACCGTGGTGTCGTCGCCGATCCAGTGGCGGTACCGGGCGTAGGGCGCGATGACGCGAAGCGGGCTGACCAGGGGCAGGTCGTGGTTGCCGGGCACGATCAGGCGGGCCCGGGGCAGCTTGTCGATCAGGTCCGCGGCCTGGCGGAACTCGCGCGGCCGCGCCCGCATGGTGTGGTCGCCGGTGACCACGGTCAGGTCGGGGTGGAAGGCGGCGACCTCGGCGGCGATGGCGGCGACCGACTCCGGGACGTGGGCGCCGAGGTGCAGGTCGGAGAGGTGGGCGAGGACCAGGGGTGCGCTCATCCGCGGCCCAGGGCCAGGTGGCGCAGGCGGGTCCAGTCGAGCTCGGGAGGCGGGGCGGGCACGCCGGGGCGGCGGCGCGGGACGCGGACGCGCAGGGCGCCGGGGGAGATGGTGCAGCGGACGGGAGTGGGCATGATCAGGGCCTCGCCGTCGACGCCCACCGGAAGCGAGCCGGTGTCGGAGTCGATCTCGATGGTGGTGGCGCCGGCCCGGGTGATCGTGCCGGGGCGGCCGCCGAAGACCAGGCTCGCCGCGTCGGCGGCGCCGCGCACGTGTACGGCGAGCATGCCCAGCTCGCCGCCGTTCAATCGGTAGCGGCGGCCCAGCCCGGCCACGTCGTCCAGGCCGTAGGGGTTGTTGCTGACCAGCACGGCCTGCGGGCCCAGCAGGGTCAGCGAGCCGGCGGTCACCCGCAGCACCGGTCCCCGGTGTCCGGTGAGGAGGTCGGGCAGCAGCTCGAGGGTGGTGCCGGTCTTGTCGTCGCGGTAGGCGGGGCTCTGCACGATGGTGGCGTAGGCGCCGAAAGAGGCGTTGTTGACGAAGACGCGGTCGCCCACGCGGCCCAGGTCGATGCGCAGCTCCACCCCGTCGTTGAGGGCGTCGAGGCAGGCGGACGGGTCGGCGCGGTCGAGGCCCAGGTCCATGGCGAAATGGTTGCGGGTCCCGGCGGAGACGACCATGAAGGGCACGCCGCACTCGGCGGCCACGGCGGCGACCAGGGCCTGCGTACCGTCGCCGCCCGCCACGCCCAGCAGGTCGGCGCCGTCGGCCACGGCCCGGCGGGCCACCGCGGCGACGTCCTCCTGGCCGCCGCTGCCGCCCAGCAGGTAAACGGTGGCGCCGAGCTTGCGGGCGCGCGAATCCAGCTCGAACCGGCCGACCTTGCCGCCGCCGGAGCGCGGGTTCATGATCAGGAAGGGCCGCGCCGGGGGTGGTGTGTCGAACTCGTCGGGCCGATGGTCGCGCGTGTGCCTCAGGGCCGCCCGTCCGGCGGCGACCGTGCCGACCCAGAGCAGACCGAACAGGACGACAACCCAGATCAAGGACGCTCTCGCGTACGCGATGAGCACCGTCACCGGAGCAGCGACCGCGACCACCGCGCTCGCCCAGCGCACCACCCCGCGGTGGGTGAGGAACCACCAGCCGGCCGCCAGCATCACCGCCATGCCGATGACCGAGACGAGCAGCAACCCGATGCTGGCCCGGATGCCGGCGCCGGCCAGGACCAGCAGGACGGCGGCCAGCGCGGCGAGGAACGTCAGGCGGGCGAGCCAGCGTCGCCCGGCGGGCACGGGGCCGAGGTCAACCATCACCGCAGCCTGACCCGGCGCCGCCGCACCGGCATCATCCGCCGCGGATGGACGCCCCTCGCACGCCCGCGGCGTACCGGTAGGTTGGCGGCATGGCTGATCTACCCACGACCACGCTGGCCGACGTGCTGGACCGGCGGCAGGTGATGGACGCGGCGATCCGGCCGCTCTGGTCGCCGGCGCCGCGGATCGCCGGGCCCGCGTTCACGGTGCGCTGCCCGCCGGGCGACAACCTGATGCTGCACGCGGCGATCTACCGGGCCGGGCCGGGCTCGGTGATCGTCGTCGAGTCGGGCGACCCGGATTACGCGCTCGCGGGCGGCAACGTCTGCGCGGTGGCGCAGCGCAACGGCGTCGCGGGCTTCGTGCTGGACGGGCTGATCCGCGACATCGGCGAGATCCGGGAGATGGGCTTCCCGGTGTGGGGGCGCGGCGTGATTCCCATTCCGGGCGGGAAGGCGGCGGTGCTGCCGCTCAACGTGGCGATCCGATGCGGCGGGGTGGCGGTGGCGGCCGGCGACCTCGTGGTCGCCGACGAGGACGGGGTGGTCGTGGTGCCCTCGGCGTCGTCGCCCGAGACGCTGGCGGCGGCCGAGGCGAAACTGCGGGCGGACGCCGCGCTCAGCCTCGACGAGTGGGAGCGGGCGCACCGGGCCAAGATCGACGGGTTGCTCGGGGCGGGGCCGGCTTCGCCTGTTGGGCTGGCTTCGCCTGTTGGGCCGGCTTCGCCTGTTGGGCCGGCTTCGCCTGTTGGGCCGGCTTCGCCTGTTGGGCCGGGTGAGCGGGCATGAAAGTGCTGCTGCCGGACAACGTCGACCTCTCGGATCTCACCCTGCCCGAGGGCGTGAGCTACGCGGTCGACCAGCCTGTCCCGGAGGAGCACACCGACGCCGAGGTGCTGGTCGTGTGGGGCAACCCGGAATCGCAGCTGCGCGACGCGGCCGCCCGGATGAAGCGGTTGCGGTGGGTGCAGACGCTGGCCGCCGGTCCCGACGCGGTGCTCGCCGCCGGGTTCGCCCCCGGCGTCCTGGTGACGTCGGGGCGCGGACTGCACGACCGCACGGTCGCCGAGCACACACTCGCGCTGGTGCTGGCGGCCGCGCGCCGCCTCAACCTGATGGCGCGGGCGCAGATCGGGCACCGGTGGGCCGGCGAGCTGGGCGGGAACCAACCGCTGCGGGATCGCGGCAATTTCCGTACGGTCCGGGACGCGCACATCGTGATCTGGGGGTTCGGCAGCATCGCGGCGGCCGTATCGCCCCTGCTCATCGCCCTCGGCGCGCGGGTGACCGGGGTCGCGCGCACGCCCGGCGCCCGGCACGGCGTGGAGGTGGTGACCGAGGCGGAGTTCCCGGCGCTGCTGCCCACCGCCGACGTCCTCATCTCCATCCTGCCGGCCACCCCGGCGACGCGGCACGCCTTCAACGCCTCGGTGGCGGCGCTGCTGCCCCGGCACGCCTGGTTCGTCAACGTCGGGCGCGGCGCCACCGTGGACGAGGCCGCGCTGCTGGCGGCGATCCGCTCGGGCCGGCTGGCCGGTGCGGCCCTCGACGTCACCGAGGTCGAGCCGCTTCCGCCCTCGTCGCCGCTGTGGGACGAGCCGAACATCATCATCTCGCCCCACGCGGCGGGCGGGCGGCCGCTCGGCGCTCCGGAGCTGATCCGGTCGAACCTCGCCGCGTTCCGCGAAGGCCGCCCGTTGCGGAACTTGGTGGCGAGGCCATGACCCTGGGCCGTGGCCTTGACCCAGGCCGCGGTGTCCGCGGCATCCAGGGCAGGAACGTCTAGGGTCGCAGCATGACCGTGCCCCCGGAGATCGCTGCGAGCAAGCAGATCAGCCTGACCACCTATCGCAAGGACGGCACGCCGGTGGCGACGCCCGTCTGGCACGTCGCCGAGGGTGACAAGCTGACGACGGTCTCGGCGGCGGACGCCGGGAAGGTCAAGCGCCTCCGCCGCAACCCCAACGTCGAGGTGGTGGCCTGCGACCTCCGCGGCCGGGTCCGGCCGGGCGCCCGGGCCGTTACGGGCACCGCCGTGCTGCTGCCACCCTCCGAGACCGAGAACGCGCGGCGGCTGATGGAGAGCCGTTACCTCACGGCGCGGATCGGCGGGTGGTTCGCGCGGACGTTCCCCATCCGGCGCCCGGACGCCGTCGCCATCGTCGTCGCTCTCTAGGCCGATCTCACGCCGTGCGGCTGTCCCTCCGATCGGCTGGGGGCTGACTCAGGCGCTCTGCGACGCCCTGGTCGCGCGGTAGAGATCGCGCAGCACGCCGATCTCGCCGCCGTGGTGCATGACCTCGCGGTTGATGTGGACGATCAGCGCGGCCATCGGCTCCTTCGCGAAGAATCCGCCCTTGCGGCCCAGCGGGCGGGCCAGGCCCTCGTCATCGAGCGCGGCGATGTTGTCGTGCCACTCGCGATAGCACTCCTCGAGGAAGCGGATGCCATCGGCGGCGGTGCCCGGGATGTCGGCGGGCCAGTGCACGAGGTCGAACACGTCGGGGCCGTCGCCGGAGTCGCGGAAGAAGGTGCTGGTGCGGGTGGACATAGCGGTCGCGGTGTGCACGATCCGCCAGGCGACGGTGGTGAACGGAGCCGGCGTCGGTTGCTGCTGGTAACCGTCGTACGCGAAGCCGCCCTTGCCGTTCGCGATGCGGGCTCTTGATGGTGCGGTCGAGCAGCCCGTCAACGGGCCGGGCTGGTGCAAGCGCTCCGCTACGACCGGCGCGGGCGCAAGCCCCACGCGTAGCTGAGCGTGGTCAGCGCCCCGAGCAGCACCCACCAGCCGCTGATGCCGCCCCCGTGCCACACCAGCGTGAGTGCCGCCGTGGCCAGGAGCATCGCGACCGCCACCGCGCCGTTGAGCAGGCGCTGCCACAGCGCCCGGGCCCCGGCGAACTCCGACCGGATCGCCGCCATCGTGGTCATCCGGGCCGTGTGGACCGCCGCGGGAAGGGTCGCCGCCCAGGCGGCGAGCGAGGCGGTGGTGGCGCGTCCGAGCCCGGCGCCGGGCAGCCCGAGCAGGGCGAAGAGGGACGCGAGCGCGTCCGGGGGCGCGAGGTCCGTGCGGCGCAGCAGGCCGATCACGGCAAGAGCCTGATCCGGTACGCCGAAGTCCGCCGCCAGCACCCGTCCCGCCGCGGCCGTGGACTCGGGCGTGATCGGCGCCGGCCCGCCACCCCACTGGTGCCCGGCGATCCGCTTGGCGCCGTGCACCACCACGAACCCGGCCGCCTCGCCGGACCACCAGCAGGCCACCGCCGGATGCCGGCCGGCCAGGGCGAGAGCCGCGTTGGCGGTAGGGGTCTGGCGGCCCTCGCCGTCCCAGAAGTATAGCGTCCACTGTGGAGAGACGGGGACCGTCCACGCGGACTGGCCGGCCAGCCCGGCGTCGGCACGCGCGGAGGGCCCGGCCAGCACGACGCCCGTGGTCGGCGAGGGCGCGGGCGGTGCCGACGCGGCTGGGATGGGCGACGTGGGCGCAGCCAGCAGACCGATCGGCACGCCGAGCGCGTGGCAGGCGTCGGCCAGGCGCCTGCGCTCGGTGTAGCGGGGGTCCGAGTGCGTGAGCGCCCGCCGCAACAGCCCGGCGCCGCCCGGCAGCGCGGCCGCGTCGAGCCCCGAGGCCGAGGAGCCGTCCGGCGAGTAGGTGACGACGCGCAGACCGGGCTCGAAGCTCAGGGCGCACGCGAACGCCCGGGTCGGCCCGCCGACCTCGCCGGGGTCGCGGTCGAGACGCGACCATCCGTCGTAGGAAGCGATGACGGCCGACGCCGCCGCCGGGCCGCAGAGCCGGGCGATCCGGTGCGGGGTGGCGCGCACCGCGAAGAACGGCTCGATCACGTCAGACCCGGGTCAAGGCGCTGGAGGTCTGTCACGGTCACGCCCGGGCGAACAGCCGGTGCCACGCCCTGACGTGCGGGGCGGGCTCGACGCGGCGGGCGTCGTGCAGGCCGGGCTCGTCGTTGTCGAGCAGCGACCTCCCGACCGCGATGTCGGGCAGGTCGAAGACCGCGCACAGGCGGCGCAGCAGGTCGGGCAGGGGAATCCGCTGCTCGCCCGGCACCGGGTCGTTGCGGACCATCGCGAGCGCCGGCCCGGCCTCGGGTCGCCAGTAGCGGGTGGCCAGCTCGGCGCAGTAGGCGTCCCACTCCTGCCGGTCCGCGAGGTAGCGAGCCGGCTCCGACGCCGGCTCCCAGCCGGCGGCCCACTGCAGGGACGACTCCCCGTCGTCGTCGAGGAGAACCGCCTCGGCAAGCTCCTCGTCGCAGAGCAGCAGCCAGGCCGGCGTTTCCGTGTGCCGCACGAGGGCGCGCGCGGGCTTGGCGAGCCGGCTCGTCGACGAGTAAGTGAGGCTCGGCGGGTCGAACAGCACGATGACCCCGAGCGGGTCGGTGACGACGTAGCCGCCGGTGCGCCCGGCCCGCACGGCGTCGGTCACCGGCCCCGCCGCGGCCTTCGTCACCAGCGCATACGTCGACATGGTCCGGGGAGTGTAGCGGACCCATTCACGACCTTCACCGCCACCGGCCGACCGCGCCGACTCGATCTTGACGCGCTGGGTGCGAGCGGCCCCCGACGGCGCCCCTCTACCCTTGGCGGCATGCGATTTCGCCTGCTGGGGCCGCTCGAGTGCCGGTCCGCCGACGGCGCCGTGGTCGAGGTGGGCGGGGCCAAACCGCGGGCACTGCTCGCATTGCTGCTGAGCGAGCCCGGCCGCGTGGTCGGCGTGGACCGGGTGTCGGCCATCCTCTGGGGCGACGCGCCGCCGCCGGCGGCCACGGCGACCATCCAGTCGTACATCTCCCAGCTGCGCCGGGCGCTGGGCGCGGAACTGATCGTCACCCGCTCGCCCGGCTATCTGGCCGTGGCCGACGCGGCCGACGTGGATCTGACCCGCCTGCCCGCGCTCGTGGACGAGGCCGCGGAGGCCGAGCCGCCCGCCGCCGCTCGCCTGCTCACCGAGGCGGTGGAGTTGTGGCGCGGCGACCCGCTGCCGGACCTGCCCGAGGACGACGCCCGCGTCACGGCCGAGCGCATCCGCCTGACCGAGCTGCACCTGCTGGCCCGCCAGCGCCGCGCCACCGCCTGGACCCGGATGGGCCGCACCGGCGAGGCGGTGGCCGAGCTGGAACGGCTGGTCACCGAGCACCCGCTGCGCGAGGAGCTGTGGGCCACCCTGATCGAGGCCCTCTTTGCGGCCGGCCGGCAGGGTGACGCGCTGGCGGCGTTCCGGCGATGCCGGGAGATCCTCGCGGACGAGCTGGGCATCGACCCCGGGCCGGAGCTGCGCCGGCTGGAAACGGCCATTTTGCGTCAGGATAGCCGGAAAAATGAGGACCGGACGCTGGTCGGGCGGCAACCCGAAGTCGACCGGATCAGGGCGGCCCTCAAGGAGGTGACGCGGGGGAACGGAGCGGCGATCGTCCTCGAGGGTGAGGCCGGCATCGGCAAGACCACGCTGGCCGAGGCGGCCGCGACGATGGCCGGAGCGCAAGGCTGGCGTCCGCTGTGGAGCCGCTGCGCCGACGACCCCGGCGTCCCACCGCTCTGGCCCTGGCTCCAGGTGCTCGAGCGCCTCGACGGCGGCGGCCTGCGCTCGGCCGAGGGCGACGACCCTGAGCTCACCACGTTCGCCCTGTTCCAGGAGCTGCGCCGCCGCCTGTCCGCCAGCGCGGTCCCGCTGCTGATCGTCCTGGACGACGTCCAGGCCGCCGACGCCACCTCGTTGAGCCTGCTCACGCTGCTGACCCGCCACCTCGACGGCCTGCGCCTGCTGCTGGTCATCACCGTCCGCACGCGCGGCGAGCAGCTCGCGCCCGAGGTCGTCGACTGCCTGGCCGCCCTGGCCCGCGAGCCCCGGGCCCAGCGCCTCACCCTGGCCGGGCTCACCGAGGCCGACCTGCGGGAACTGGTCGGCGACGACGAGGTGGCCCGGGTGGTGCACGAGCGCACCGACGGCAACCCGTTCTTCGCGGGCGAGCTGATCGAGCTGATGCGGGCGGGCGACGACGCGCTGCCGCCGAGCGTGCGTGACGTCCTGGACCGGCGGCTCGCGAGATTGCCGGCGGCGACGCGAGCGCTCCTCGACACCGCCGCGGTCAACGGCCGGGACACGGGCCTTCCGCTGCTGCAGGCCGCGACCGGGGACACGGCCGAGCAGATCATCACCGACCTCGAGCCCGCCGTCGCCGCGAAGGTCCTGCGCTTCGACGAGACCGCGTGGAGCTGGCGGTTCAGCCACGCCCTTATGCAGGAGACGCTGCTGGCCGGGCTGGGCCGGCTGGACGCGGCCCGCCTGCACGCGCGGATAGCGAAGGCGCTGAGCGATGACGACGTCGACCGCCTGGCCCACCACTACTTCCACGCGGTGCCGATCACCGGCGCCGAACCGGCCGTGCGTTACGCCAAAGAGGCCGCCGCGGCGGCCCGCGAGCAGCACGCGCACGCGGAGGCGGCCGCGCACACCCGCCGCGCGCTGGCGCTGACCGGCGCGGCGGACGCGGGGGAGCGGCACCGGCTGCTGGTCGCGCTCGGCGACGACCTGCTGCGCACCGGCCGGCTCGACGAGACCCGCGAGGTGGTGGCCGAGGCGATCGCGGTGGCCCGGCGGCTGGGCGACCGGGAAAGGCTGGCCGAGGCGGCCAGCGTCTGGGGCGGGGTGTCGCTGTGGAACTGGCGCAGCTACGGCGAGGTCGACGAGGCGATGGTGGCGCTGCTCGAGGAACTGGCCGAGGGCGGCGACCCGGCGCTGCAGGCGAAGCTGCTGGGCACGCTCGGCGCCGAGCTGGCCTACAGCGACCGCCACGCCGACCGGGTCGCCTACGCCGAGCGGGCCGTCGCGCTGGCCCGCGAGATCGGGGACCCGGCGCTGCTGGGCCGCACGCTCAACAACTACCAGGCGGCCACCTGGGGCCTGCCGGACAAGGCGGAGCGCTGGCTGGCATCGCTGGCCGAGTCGCTGTCGCTCGCCGGGCGAGGGCTGCCGGTGCGGCACGAGTTCTTCGCCCGGATGCACCGCGGGCCGCTGCGGCTGCACCTGGGCGACCCGGCCGGCTTCCGCGCGGACCTGGCCGCCGCGACCCGGCTCGCGGCCCGGCTGACCGGCCCGGATGTGCAGCCGCAGGTGTTCTACCAGCAGGCGGCGGCGCACATGCTGGCCGGGCGCTGGGAAGAGGCCGAGCGGCTGGCGGCGCAGGCCGACGAGCGTTACCGGGGCACCAACCTGTGGGGCGCGCAGATGTGCCGGGCGCTGCACGCGTTCACCTTCCGCCGCCGCGACGCCCGGATCGGCGAGGCGGTGGCGACCATCGCGGACGCGGCAAACGAGCTGAACGTGCCGATGCTGCACGGGCTGGCGGCGGTTGCGGCGGCCGAGGCCGGCGATCCCGCGGAGGGCCGGAGGATGCTGCGCCGGCTGCCGTCGCGCCACGTGTCCGACTGGACCGGCGACACCTACCCGGTGGTGCTGGCCTGGGCGGCTCTCGCGCTCGGCGGGGACCTCGCGACGGCGTACGAAAATCTCCTGGTCTTCGAAGGTCGACAGATCGTGGTGGGCACCGCGACGGCCTGGTGGGGCCCCTACGACCGGCTGCTCGCGGACCTCGCCGAGGCGGCGGGCAAGCCGGAGAAAGCCGCGAAACACCAGGCCAGGGCGGATGAGCTCGAGGAGCTTGTAGCGCGGACGGGGTGAACTCAAGCGTTTCGCAAGGCGGGTCTCCAGCCGGTCGCAACCGGCGCGGGGCACGGTGTGGACAACCGAGACGCGGAAGGAAACATCATGGAGATCGAATCGCTGCGCCGCCGGCTGAGTGGCCGGATCACGATCAAGGGCGATGACGCGTACGCCGGCCTGACCGCCGCCTTCAACGTGGCCGTCACCGCGACGCCGGCGGTGATCGTCGAGGCCCGGGACGCGCAGGACGTCGCCGAGGCTGTCCGTTTCGCGGAGGCCGCGGGATTGCCGGTGGCCGTGCAGGCCACCGGGCACGGGCTCGCCGACCCACTGGACGGCGCGCTGCTCGTCCACACCGGCCGGCTCGACGAGTGCGTGGTTCACCCGGAGGAGGGCTGGGCCCGGGTCGGTGCGGGGGTGCGCTGGCAGCAGGTGCTGGACGCGGCCGCGCCGCACGGATGGGCCCCGCTCAGCGGATCGGCGCCGGGCGTCGGGGTGGTGGGTTACACGACCGGTGGTGGCTTGGGCCCGGTGAGCCGCACCTTCGGGTGGGCATCCGATCGCGTACGGGCGATCGAGCTGGTCACCGGCGACGGCGTCCTCCGGCGGGTGACCGCCCACGACGAGCCGGACCTGTTCTGGGCCGTCCGCGGCGGGAAGGGCGCCCTCGGCATCGTCACGGCGCTCGAGTTCGACCTGATCCGGCAGCCCACCCTGTACGCCGGAGCGCTCTACTTCGACGGCGCCGACGCGGCCACGGTCACGCACGCCTGGCGCGACTGGTGCGCCAAGCTCCCGCGCGAGGCCACCACTTCGATCGCGCTGCTGCAACTGCCGGCCCTGCCCGGCATCCCCGAGCCTCTGGCGGGCAGGTTCTCGGTCGCGGTCCGCTTCGGCTGGACGGGCGCCGCGGCGGACGGCGAGGCGGCGCTCGCCCCGATGCGCGACGTGGCCAAGCCGGTCATCGACGCCGTGCAGACGATCCCGTACGCAGCGATCGGCATGATCCACAACGACCCCACCGACCCGATGCCCGTGCACGAGAGCGGGGAACTGCTCCACGACCTCCCCGCCGAGGCCGTCGGCGCGCTGCTCGACGTGGCCGGCCCCGGCGCCGGATCGCCGCAGGTGATCGTGGAGATCCGTCAGCTCGGCGGCGCCCTGGCCGAGCCACCCCGGCACCCGAGCGCGTTGTGCCACCGCGACGCAGCGTACAGCCTCAGCACCATCGGCGTGCTCGCCCCGCCGATCGCCGCCGCGGTCGTGTCGCACGCCGCCCGGGTCGCCGAGGCGATGGCCCCGTGGACCACCGGCGGCTTGCTGCCCAACCTGGCCGCCGGCGTGGGTGAGGCGCGGATCGCCCGCTCCTACGACCCGGAGACGCTCGCCCGGCTGATCGCGCTGGCCGGGCGCTACGACCCGGCGAACGTGCTGCGGGCCGGCCAGGTGCCGGTGCGGGCCGCGGCCTGACCGGCGCGCCGGTCGGGGTCGTCGTCGGGGTGTGCCGGTTGCGGTCGTCGTGGGACGTGCCGGTCGTCGCCGTCGGCTGCGCACCCGGCGCGGCCTTCGAGTGCGTGTGGTCTCGATGCCAGTGGCGGACCGGTGGGGCATGGCCCGGGCCGCGCTGCTGCGCATGATCTGCGAAGCGTTCGCGTCGTCCTCCGGTCGCCGCAACAGGACGTCAAGAAGCGTCGCTACGTCGGCGACCGCGGCGGCTCGGCCTGCGGCTTCCGGGGGGTCTGGCGCAGATGTCGCCTACCGGTCTCTGGCGCAGGCTCTGTCGCGCGGTCTGGCGCAGGCTCTGTCGCGCGGTCTGGCGCGGGCTTCATGGCCCGCTCTGGCGCAGGCTTCATCGCGCGCTCTGGCGCAGGCTTCATCGTCCGATGGGCTGGGTTGGCCGGTTGGCCGGTTGGTGACTGGTGTGGGGGTTGGGTTATTGGCGTTGGTGGTAGAGGTTGCGGCGGGGTCGTTGCTGGGGGTCGAGGTGGGCCGGCGGAATGAACTCCGGTCGTTGGTCGGTGCCGAGGCGGATGTGCCAGGCGGTGTCGGTTTGGTGGATGAGTCGGTGGTGGTGGCGGCAGAGCAGGACGAGGTTGTCGAGGTTGGTGGGCCCGCCGTGGGTCCACGGGACGATGTGGTGGGCGTCGGTCCAGCGGGGCGGATAGTCGCAGTCGGGGAAGGCACAGCCGCCGTCGCGGATGTGCAAAGCCCGGCGCAGCGATCCGGTGGCGAGGCGTTGGGTGCGGCCGGTGTCGAGGACTTGACCGGCGCTGCCGAGCACGGCGGGCAGGATGCGGGCGTCGCAGGCGAGTCGCCGGGCGGTGCTGGCGGAGAGTCGTTGTCCGGTGTCGGTGGTGGCGGTGCTGAGGGCGTGGGTGAGGGGCTGGTAGGCGATGGTGATGGCGAGTTGGGGTGGTTCGCCGCCGTCGTCGGGTAGTTGTCGGGTGCGTAGGGCGAGTCGGCAGATGTCGATGAGGGCGTCGGCGCGGCGTTGGGCGGGGGTGCGGTCGTCGGTGGGGGTGGG
>NZ_JBHTBJ010000050.1:0-49582 GCF_042664765.1 Paractinoplanes rhizophilus
CGCCGGCGATCACCGCAACCCCCATTTTTGATCACGAGTCGCGGCGCCCACAGTCCATCCCCCGCCCCCGCACTTGGGTGGGGCCGAGTAGAGCAGGTGGGTACGACAAGAATTCGTCGCTGTCCACAGAGGGCCGGGCGGGCGCGTCGGACCTCGACCCCGGATGGTCTCTAGAGGTCTCTAGAGGTCGTCGAAGAGCTCTCGCTCGACCCGGTCGCGGTAGTCGACGTAGATCTGCCGATACCGCGCCAGCGCGCCCTGGGTGTCGCCGGCCTCGAGGAGGTCGATGATCGCGTCGTGGCCCTCGATCCAGATGTGCCACAGGCCGCTCTCGGCGGTCATCGCGAGGATCCGCATGGTGCGCGCGACCACGAGATCCACCATGGACTGCAGCTCGCGGTTGCCGCTGGCCAGGATCACGATGGTGCTGAAGTCGGCGCCGGCCGCGCCGGCCGCGAGCACGTTGCCGGCGCGCAGCGCCTCGACGAACTCCTTCTGGCGCTGGCGCAGCAGGTCGATGTGGGTCTCGGTGAGGTTGTCCACGCCCCACTCGAAACCGGCGCAGGCCAGCACGCTCATCACGTCGATCAGCTCGAGCGCGTTCTTCTGCGTCACCCGGGTGACGTGGCGGGTGCGGTTGGGCGCGATGTCGATCAGGCCCTCGACGGAGAGCTGGGCGATGGCCTCGCGCACCGGGGTGATGCTGACGCCGAGTCGCGACGCCAGCTCGGCGTCCTTGATCAGCGTGCCCGGGGGCAGCTCGCCGGTCACTATCTCGTTGCGCAGCTGCCGGACCACGGCCGCGGTGCGGGTCGGTGGGACCGCATAAGACATACCGGCAGCGTACTCACGGTTACCGGATGCCGACGCGGGCACTCGCCGTGCATGCTGAACGCATGGTCGCCGAGGTCCCGCTGATCGATCTCGACCGCCCGCCGCCCGCCGGCGCGGAGATCCGGGCGGTCGAGCGATCGCGTCCGGTCCGGCTGCTCGCGGTGCTGGTCATCGCGCTGCTCACGCTCGGCGGCTCGGTCGTGCCGCCGCCGGGGCTGACGCCCGTCCTGTCGGTGTCCGAGCCGGTCACGTCGCTCCAGCTGGGTGCCGGGTCGCTGTTTCTGTCGACCCCCACTTTCGTACGCCGTTACGACCTGCCCGCCGGCCGCACCCGCTGGACGCGGCCGTTCGACCGGGCCGTGCAGACCCTGTGGACCGACGGCGCCGACCGCACCGTGCTCGTCCTGTCCGGCAGCGAGCAGCAATGGCTGACCGCCCTGGACGCCACCACGGGCCGCCAACTGTGGTCCCAGGAATCCCCCGACACGTCCGTGCTCACCGCCACCCCGGGCGGCGTGCTCACCCAGTCGGGGTGGAACGGCCGCAGCTCGCTGCGCCTGACCGACGCCCGCACCGGCCGCGTGGTCTGGACCCGCGAGGTCGACCCGGCCGGCTTCCTCGGCCCGGACGAGCTCTACCAGGGCGGCTCGCCGTGGATCGTCGCGGTGGGCAACGACGGCGACGTGGTCGTCCTCTCGTACGCGGACGGCAGCGTGCTCGCCCGCGGCGACCTCGGCCTGATCTACGAGCAGGGCGGCGACCACTCGGTGCCGGCCAACGCCGCGTCGGTCAGCGTGGTCGGCGACCGGCTCTACCTGTCCCGGCGGGTGCGGGGGAAGGTGTCGCTGACCGCGTACTCGGTGCACTCGCTGACCCCGCTCTGGCGGACCGAAGGTGGCCCGGTCGGCACCGTGTCGGACTGCGGGACGGTGCTCTGCGTGGCCGACACCCGCTGGGTGACGGCGGTGGATCCGGCCGGCGGCGGGGTGCGGTGGGAGCAGCCGTCGTGGGGGATCGCCTATCGGTACGACGCCGGCCGGCTGTTCGCGTACGACAACCAGGAGGACGCCGAGGCGGCGCTGATCGACGCCGGCACCGGCCGGGTGTTGCACCCGCTCGGGCACAGTCGCCAGCTCGGCCGGCTGATCCTGCGCACCGAGGGCATCCGCACCTGGGTGTCGGTGCCCGACGCGGCGACCGGCGACCTGCGCACGGCGGGCTCGATGACGCACGTGGCCTCGTTCCGCTGCCAGCAGGCCGCCGGCTACCTGGTCTGCCCCACCCTGACCGGCGACACCATCGTCTGGCGCGTCGGCTGACGGAAGGCGCGGGCCGCGGGGATGGCGCCGGCCGCGGATGGCACCCGGCCGCGAGGGATGGCGCCGGCAGGCTGGCCGGCGCCGACAGCGGGTCAGGAAGTGGTCGCCACGCACGTGGCGCTCTTGCGGCAGAAGGCGGCGAGCGCCAGCGTGGCCGCCATCTCGCCGGGGTTGCTGCCGACGCCGAGGTTGACCGAGCTGATCAGGACGGCGCGGCTCTGCACGTTCTGCAGGCGGTTGAGGAACCGGCTGAGATTGGCCGGCGTGCCGGTGGCGGTGAGCGTGATCGGCACCGAGACGACGTCGGCCGCGCCGGTCGACTTCGCCGGGGCGCCGACGCTGACGCCGCTGACCGTGACGCTCACCGCGGTGCCCGAGGTCTGCAGGGCGCGGAGGTAGTTCGGCACGTCGTACGACTCGGGCATCGCGGCTTTCTTGGCGTCGAGCTGCGCGGTGTACGTCGGGAGATCCTTGGCCTTGGTCTTCAGGTCGGCGAGGTCGTGCTTGAGCGTGACCAGGGCCAGCTCCTGGTCCTCGACCTGCCCCTGCTTGTCCGCGCGGTCGGCGTCGATGGGCTTGATCGCCAGGAGGTACGCGGCCACCACGATCACGATGATCCCGGCCAGGCCGCCGAGCATCCAGAGGCGGTCGGTGCGTCGGATACCCATCATTTGCCTCCGCACGGCTTGGGGCTGTACCGGCCGCACAGGAAGCTGGTCTCGATGCTCGCGGTGAGCGTGTACGTCCAGGTGGCCGGCTCGGTCTCGGCGGCCGAGGTGAGATAGACATCGGTCAGCCCGTCCACCTTCGCGACCGCGTCGACGAAGCCGGCGATCGTGGGCTTGTCCTTCGCCTTCCCGGAGATCGTCAGCGTGCCGGACGTGCCGGAGCTCGCGGCGGCCGAGCCGGCGGTCTCGTCGTTCAGCGATCCCGCGATGGCGGTGAGGGTGACCTTCCGCGCGGTCGCGGTGGTGCGCAGCGAGTCCAGCAGCGTCTGCCAGGGCAGATCGTGGGCGAGCACGATCTTGAGGTCGGCGGTGATCTGGTCGCGGGTCTCGATCGCGTCGGTGACCGTCTTGTACTGCTGCGCGCGGGTCTCCTTGCGGATCGTGTCGACCTGTCCGGTGACCGAGGCGAGGTCGTCGGCGACCAGGTCGCGCTGCTTGTCGGCCTGCCAATACCACCCGCCGACCAGCACCGCGACCACGGCGACCGCGGCGGCCAGCACGATCCGGGTACGGCGGGCGTTGCGGCCGGCCATGATCTCCATGGGCAGCAGGTTGGCCCGGATCGGCAGGATCCGGTTGATGTGCTCGGGGGAGCTGGCCGGGTCGAGCGGCATGAGGGCCGTGGTGCTGATGTCGCTCATCAGGCTGCCGCTCCCAGGGTCAGGCCGATCGACACGGCGGCCGACGGCACGAAACTGTCGAACCCGCGCTCGCGGCCCTTGCGGGTGTCGCGCAGCCGGCTGGCGCTGTCGGCGTACATCACGGTGATACCCAGCTGCTGCTGCAGGTGCTCGGCCAGCCCGGGCATCAGCGCGCTGCCGCCGCAGAGCGCCAGCCGGGTGACCTGCTTCTGCCGCTCGCCGGAGGCGAGATAGGTGAACGAGCTGCGCAGCTCGCTGGCGAGCGGGCGGACCGCCTCGGCGGCCGCATCGACGGTGACCGGGTTGCCGTCGCCGTGCAGGCCGTAGTGGCATTTGATCGCCTCGGCCTCCGGCGGCGGCACGCCCAGCCGGGTGGCGATCGAGGTGGTGATCTCGGTGCCGCCGCGCGGCACGGTCCGGACGATGAGCGGCTCGCCGTCGGCGTGCACGACCACGCTGGTGACGTCCGAGCCGATGTCGACGATGGCCTCGACCTGGGCATCCAGCCGGGAGGCGGAGCGCAGCAGGGCGAACGAGGCGAGGTCGACCCCGACCACGTGCAGGCCGGCCTTCTGCGCGGCCTCGACCGCGGTGAGCACGGCCGCCTTCGGCATGGCGATCAGCAGCCCGCGTACCGTCGGGTTGCTGCCCGGCTCCTCCAGGGGATAGAAGTCGAGCACGGCCTTCTCGACCGCGAGCGGCAGCGCGTCCTTGACCTGGAACGGCAGCGCCTGCTTCAGCTCCTTGGCCGGCAGGTTGGCGACCGACATCTCGCGCACCACCAGTTGCGGGTGGGTGACGCCGATGCTGACCCGCTTGGTGCCGAACTTGCACCCAGCCCAGAGCTGCTTGAGCAAGCCGGTGATCGCCACCGGGTCCTGGACGACCCCGCCCGTCACCGTGCCCGGCGGCAGCGGGATCTGACCGAAGTTGTTGAGGGCGTACCCGTCCTTGCTGCGACGGACCTCGACGGCACGGATCGAGGACGAGCCGATGTCGAGCCCGATCGGGATGACCCCGGCCATCTGCGAGTCCCTTCGTTCAGGCGGTGGGTGTGATCAGGCCCGTGTACCAGCTGACGATCGGCGCCGCCGCGAAGACCGCGAGGAAGGCGCCGGCCAGCATGTACGGGCCGAACGGGATGCGGCTCTTACGGGTGGCCGCGCGCGCGGCCAGCAGCAGCGCGCCGGCCACGCCGCCCAGCAGGAAGCCGGCGAACGCGCCGACGACCACCGAGCCCCAGCCGAGCCAGCCGAGGTAGAAGCCGAGCAGCGGGGCGAGCTTCACGTCGCCCCAGCCCATGCCCTTCGGCAGCACGGCGAGGACCCAGTAGCCGGCGTAGAGCAGCGCGGCCGCGGCCAGGCCGCGCAGGACAGCGCCCCAGCTGTGCTCGGCGATCACCGCGGGGATCAGCAGCAGCGGCGCGACCGCGTACGAGGGGACGACGATCTTGTCGGGCAGGCGCTTGAGGTCGATGTCGATGGCGGCCAGCGCGATCGCGATGGCGGCCAGATAGAGGTAGGCGGGCAGCTCCCAGGACCAGCCGAACTTCGCGGCGACGGCGACGAACAGCGCGCCGGTGCCGGCCTCGACCAGGGGGTACCGCACGCTGATCGGCGCCGCGCAGTCGGCGCACTTGCCGCGCAGCATCAGCCAGCCGAGCACCGGGATGTTGTGCCGGTGGCGGATCGAGTTGCCGCAGTGCGGGCAGTGCGAGCCCGGCCGCGAGAGCGACTCGTTGCGCGGCAGCCGGTGGATCACGACGTTCAGGAACGAACCGACCGCGAGCCCGAGCAGGCCGGCGACGCTGAGCAGGAACTGCTGCGGCATTTCGACCTCCTCGGGCTGATGGTGGATTGTCCCGGACGGCGCCGTAGCGCCGTCCGGGTCATGCTTCAACCGATCCTCAGTCGCAGGTGTCCATGCTGGCATCGGGCACTGCCGTGACGGAGCCACCATCCGCGCTGTTGTAGACGTAGACCTTGCCGCTGCCACCGGAGTTGGTGGCGCAGACCGTGTAGGACAGCGAGTCGCCGCTCGGCACGTAGGTCATCTTCGACTTGTCCGACAGGGTGACCCAGCCGCCGTCCTCGACCTGGCCGTCGGAGCCGTCCTTCAGGTTGAAGCTGTGGTCCGTGCTCTTAATTTCCGTGGTGGGGTCCGGGTAGGTGTTGCTGTTGTCCGTGTAGTACTGCTCGATCGCGCTGACCGCGCCGCGCACGTCGCTCTGGGCGGACTTGTCAGCCGCGCCCTTGCGGTAGTTCAGGTAGACCGGGACGGCGATCGCGACCAGGACGCCGATGATGACGACCACGACGAGGAGCTCGATGAGGGTGAAGCCCTCGTCGCCCTTCTTGGCGCGAAGCCGGTTGATGGTGTCGTGCATTGGGGGTGCCTCCGAGGCTTTGGGGGTGGAGCGGGGAAGGGGTGTTGCTGGGGTCTTGCCGGGACGACCTCACATCGGCTGTTCCCGGCCGTACTTGAGGTTCAGTTGCTCTGGATGTTCTGGTAGATCGTGAACATCGGGAGGTACAGACAGATCACCATTCCGCCGACCACGGCACCCATGACGAGGACCATGATCGGTTCGATGGACGCGGTCAGGGATTCGGCGGCGCTGTCGACTTCCCTGTCGTAGAAATCGGCAACTTTGTCGAGCATCTGACTGATCTGACCGCTTTCTTCGCCGACTTCGATCATTTGGGTGACCATCTCGGGGAAGATCTTGTGGTGCCGCATGGCGGACGACATCGGCTGCCCGTCGCGTACGGCGCCCTGGACGTCCTTCATCGCGATGTTGATGACCTCGTTGCCGGTGGTCTCGCCGACCACGGCGAGCGCCTGCATCACCGGCACGCCGACGTTGAGCAGCAGGCCGAGATTGCGGGAGAACCGGGCCATCGCGAGCTTCTGGAAGAGCGAGCCGAAGACCGGCATGCGGACCTTCAGCTTGTCCACCGCGAGCCGGAACTCGGGGCTCGCCCGCATCTGCCGCTTGTAGCCGATCGAGCCGCCGACCAGCAGGATCACGAGCAGCGGGCCGATCCACCACATGTTGTGGCTGGCGTCGACCAGGAACTGGGTGATCGCCGGCAGCTGGCCGCCGAGGTTCTTGAACATCGACTCGAAGATCGGGACGATGAAGATCAGCACGGCCGCGATCAGCACGAACGTGAAGGCGAGCACGATCGCCGGATAGGTCAGCGCGCTCTTGATCTTGCTGCGCAGCGCGGTGTCCTTCTCCAGGCTGGCCGCGATCTGCTCGAGCGCCCGGTCGATCATGCCGCCGGTCTCGCCGGCCCGGATCATGGCGATCATCAGGCGCGGGAAGACCTTGTCGTGCTTGGCCATCGCGGCCGAGAGCGAGACACCGCCGGCCACATCCGTACGCGTCTCGCCGATCGCCGCCTTGAGCGACGCCGCCGAGGTCTGTTCCTCGAGGATCGCCAGCGACCGCAGCAACGACATCCCCGAGGACGTCATCGTGGCGAACTGCCGGGCGAAGATCGCGAGGTCCTTCATCTTCGTGCGGCCGCCCAGGCCCGGGATCTTCAACTCCTGGTTGAGACCATGGCCGGCGCCGCTCACCTGGAGCGGCACCTCGCCGCGCTGCCGCAGCATCTGGGTGGCGGCCGCCTCGTTGGGCGCCTCCACCGTGCCCTTGGACTTGCGTCCGGTGGCGTCGATGCTGCTGTAGTGGAACGTCTTGGTCAGGGGCATGGCGTCACATCCGGCCCATCAATCTCTTGAGTTCCTCCTGCGAGTGGCAGAGCTCGAGGGCGACCTGCAGGGCGACCCTGCCCTCCCGGACCTTCTCGGCCAGGTCCTGGTCGAAGGCGAGCATGCCCTCGGAGCCGCCGGCCTGCATGAACGAGGGGATCTGGTGCGACTTGCCCTCGCGGATGAGGCTGCGGATGGCCGGGGTGGCGGTCAGGATCTCGGCGACCACCGTCCGGCCCTTGCCGTCCGCGGTCGGCGCCAGCGCCTGCGTCACCACGCCCTGCAGCGAGGCGGCCAGCTGTGCGCGGATCTGGAGCTGCTGGTGCGGTGGGAAGATGTCGATGACGCGGTCGATGGTCTGGGTGGCGCTCTGCGTGTGCAGGGTGGCCAGCACCAGGTGACCGGTCTCGGCCGCGGTCAGCGCGGTCGCCGTCGTCTCCAGGTCGCGCAGCTCGCCGACCAGGATGATGTCCGGGTCCTGCCGCAGCGCGTGCTTGAGTGCGCTGGCGAAGTCCTCGGTGTCCGAGCCGACCTCGCGCTGGTTGACCACGCTCCGCTTGTGCGGGTGGAGGAACTCGATCGGGTCCTCGATGGTGATGATGTGCGAGGCGCGGCTGCGGTTGGCGAGGTCGAGGATCGAGGCCAGCGTGGTGGTCTTGCCGGAGCCGGTCGGGCCGGTGACCAGCACGAGGCCGCGGGGCAGGTGGGCGAAACGAGACACCGAGGCCGGCATGCCCAGCTCGTCCAGCGGCTTGATCTTGTGGGGGATGGCCCGGAAGACCGCGCCGCACGAGTTGCGCTGGACGTAGAGGTTGCCGCGGAAGCGGGAGACGCCCACGATGCTGTGCGCGAAGTCCAGCTCCTGCCGGTCCTGGTAGGTCTGCCACTGCTCCGGCGAGATCGCCGCGCGGGCCAGCAGCGCGGTGTCGGCCGAGTTGAGGTTGCCGTAACCGGGCAGCGGCCGCAGGGAGCCGTTCACCCGGATCATCGGCGGGATGCCGACGGTCAGGTGCAGGTCGGAGCCGCCCGACTCGACGAGCGTCACGAGCATCTGGTTGAGCACGGCGAGGTCGCCCGGCGCGGACGCGGGCGGCTCGACCGGGTTCGTCTGGTGCGGCACCTGCTGGTCGGTCGTGTACATCAGCTCCCCTATCGGACGATTTCGGGATTTTCTTAGACCGCGACGCGGGAGACCTCGCGTACGGACGTGAGCCCGCCCGCCGCCTTGGCCAGCCCGTCCGCCCGCAGCTCGTACATGCCCTGGTCGAGAGCCACCTCGCGGATCTCGTTCGCGGAGGCCCGCCGGATGGTCAGCGACTCGATCTCCGGCGAGATCGGCATCACCTCGTGGATCGCGAGCCGGCCGCGGTACCCGGTGTTCGCGCAGTTCCGGCAGCCCACCGGCCGGTACAGCGCCTGCGGCACGGCCAGGTCCTCGAACGGCCAGCGGGCGCCGACCAGCTCCTCCTCGGTCGGCTGGTACGCCTCCTTGCACCAGTCGCACAGGCGCCGGGAGAGCCGCTGGGCGAGCACGCAGTCCAGCGACGACCCGACCAGGAACGGCTCGATGCCCATCTCGGTGAGCCGGGTGACCGCGCCGGGCGCGTCGTTGGTGTGCAGCGTGGAGAGCACGAGGTGGCCGGTGAGCGACGCCTCCACCGCGATCTGCGCGGTGTTCGAGTCCCGGATCTCACCGATCAGCACGACGTCGGGGTCGGACCGCAGGATGGCCGGCAGCACCGCCGCGAAGGTCAGGCCGGCCTTCGCGTTCACCTGCACCTGGTTGACCCCGCGCAGGCGGTACTCGACCGGGTCCTCGACGGTGATCACGTTGATCTCCGGCTTGCTGATCCGGCCCAGCGTCGCGTACAGGGTGGTGGATTTTCCGGAGCCGGTGGGGCCGGTGACCAGGACCATCCCGTGCGGCTTGCTGAACGATTCCGCGAAGCGGTCGAGGTTGTGCTGGGTGAAGCCCAGCTTGTTCATGTCGAGGTCGATGCCGCCGGTGTCGAGCACCCGCAGCACGATCTTCTCGCCCCACACCGTCGGCAGCGTGGCGGTACGCAGGTCGACCGTGCGGTCGCGGATGAGCGCGGTGATGCGGCCGTTCTGCGGCACCCGCTTCTCGGTGATGTCGACGCCAGACATGATCTTGATGCGCGAGGTGAGGGCCGCCATCACGCCGCGCGGCACCACGTCGACCTCGTGCAGCACGCCGTCGATCCGGTAGCGGACCCGCATGTCGTCCTCGGTCGGCTCGAGGTGCAGGTCGGAGGCGCGGTTCTGGACCGCCTGCTCGATCAGGTTGTTGACGTAGCGCACGATCGGCGCGTCGTCGACGCTGGTGGCCTGGGCCGCCATCCCGCCCTGGTCGTCCTGCTCGCCCTCGGCCAGCTCGCCCAGGTCGCTCGACTCGCGCTGAAGCTTCTCGATGATCCGGCGGACCTCGGACCGGGCCACCACCACCGGGCGCACGGTCATGCCGGTGGCCGCGCGGACGTCGTCGAGCGCCACCACGTCGCCCGGGTCGGTCACGCCGACGGTGAGCTCGCCGTCGGCCATCGACAGGCCGAGCACGCGGTGGCGCAGCACCACCGGCAGCGGGATGCGCTTGAGCGCCTGCGGGTCGGGGGTGAAGCCGGCCAGGTCGAGCGTGTTGATGCCGAAGGCCTTGGCGGCCGCGGTGGTCAGCTGCTCCTCGGTGACGACGTTGTCGTTGATCAGGACGGCGCGCACCGATCGGCCGCTGCGCTGGGCCTCGTCCGCCGCCGCGTCCACGGCGCGCGCATCGACGCCGATCTGCTTGAGCGCGTCGAGCAGCGGGCGGAAGGTCTGGTCCATGACCCAGACGATCGGACAAATGTCCGCCGAGCTGAGGAGCTATGACCCAGTTCGCAGCGGTTGCCGGAACGTCTTCCGGTACGCGCTCGGCGCCACCCCGATCGTGGCCTGGAGATGCTGCCGCAACGCCGTCGCGCTGCCCAGGCCCGAGCGACGCGCCACCGTGTCGACTCCCAGATCGGTCGACTCCAGCAGGAGTTGAGCGTGGGTGACCCGCTGGCGCAGCAGCCACTGCCGCGGGCTCATCCCGGTCTCCTCCCGGAAGCGCCGGGTGAACGTGCGCACGCTCATCCGGGCGTGCGCCGCCATGTCCTCCAGCGAGACCGGCTCGGCCAGCCGGTCGAGCGCCCACGCCCGGGTCGGCTCGGTGCCCGCGCCCGCGCTGTGCGGCACCGGGCGCTCGATGTACTGCGCCTGCCCGCCCTCCCGGAACGGCGGCACCACGCACCGGCGGGCGGCCCGGTTGGCCACCTCGGCGCCGTGGTCGCCGCGCACGACGTGCAGGCAGAGGTCGATGCCGGCGCCGACGCCGGCCGAGGTGAGGATGTCGCCGTCGTCCACGAACAGCACGTCGAGGTTCCACTTGACCTGCGGGTACAGCGCCGGGATGCAATCGGCCCAGGCCCAGTGGGTCGCGGCCGGGCGCCCGTCGAGCAGGCCCGCCGCGGCCAGCACCGACGCGCCGGTGCAGATCGACACGATCCGGGCGCCGCGCTCGGCCGCCGCCAGCAGGGCCGCCTTGACGTCCGCCCGGAGGGTGCCGTCGGTCACCGTGCTGCCGCCGTCCACGCCCGGCACCACGATCGTGTCGGCGATGGCCAGCTCGGCCAGGTCGTGGTCGGGCACGACCGTGAAGCCGGCGTGGCTGCGGATCGGGCCCGGACCGCACACACGTACGTCGTAAAGGCGCTGCTCCCGGGCGTCCCGGGCGGCCCGGAAGATCTGGGTCGCGGTGCCGAGGTCGAACGGGACGACGTGCTCGAGGGCGAGGATGGCGATCACGTGCTGAGGCATGGCCCAATTCTTGCGCATGATGGCCTTCGGGCCACTCGTGGGATCGGGCACGGCCGCCGATCATTGGTCGCGTGCCGAAGACGTACAGAATTCATCCTGCGTGGTTTGTTGCCTTTATTGCCTTTATCGCGCTGGTGGGCGCCGCCGGCTTCCGGGCGACACCCTCGGTCATGCTCCGTCCGCTGCACGACGAGTTCGGCTGGCCGCTCGGCACCATCTCCGCCGCCGTCTCGGTCAACCTGCTGCTCTACGGCCTGACCGCCCCGTTCGCCGCGGCCCTGATGGAGCGCTTCGGCATCCGGCGCGTGGTGATGGGCGCGCTGCTGCTGGTCGCGGCCGGCTCGGGACTGACCGTGTTCATGCGGCAGAGCTGGCAGCTCATCCTCTGCTGGGGCGTGCTGGTCGGGCTCGGCACCGGTTCGATGGCGCTCGGTTTCGTGGCGGTCATCGCCAACCGCTGGTTCGTCAAGCACCGCGGCCTGGTCACCGGCGTGCTCACCGCCGGCGGCGCGGCCGGCAACCTGGTCTTCCTGCCGGTCCTGGCCTCGCTCACCGAGCACCGGGGCTGGCGCGTCGCGGCCCTGACCGTGGCCGGCGTCGCGCTGCTGGTCGTACCCCTGGTCGGGTGGAAGCTGCGCGACCACCCGTCCTCGCTCGGCCTGGGCCCGCTCGGCGGCGAGTATCAGCGGCCGCAGCCGATCGCCCCCGCCGGCGCCGCCCGCACCGCCCTGCGCGCGCTGGGCCAGGCCGCCCGCACCCGCCCGTTCTGGCTGCTGGCCGGCGGCTTCGCGATCTGCGGCGCCACCACCAACGGCCTCGTCGGCACCCACTTCATCCCGGCCGCCCACGATCACGGCATGGCCGAGACCGCGGCCGCGAGCCTGCTCGCGCTGGTCGGCCTGTTCGACATCGCCGGCACGATCATCTCGGGCTGGCTGACCGACCGCGTCGACTCCCGCGTGCTGCTCGGCGTCTACTACTTCGGCCGCGGCCTGTCCCTGCTGGTGCTGCCGTCGCTGTTCGCCGCCGGCGCCCATCCGAGCATGGTGGTGTTCATCCTCTTCTACGGCCTCGACTGGGTGGCCACCGTCCCGCCGACCGTGACGCTGTGCCGGGAGTACTTCGGCGCCAGCGGTCCGGTGGTGTTCGGCTGGGTGTTCGCCTCGCACCAGTTCGGCGCGGCGATCGCGGCCAGCTCGGCCGGCTTCCTGCGCGACCAGCTCGGCACCTACGACGCCGCCTGGTACGGCGCCGGGGCGCTGGCGATCCTGGCGAGCCTGCTGAGCCTGATGCTCTTCGCCGGCAAGCACCTGAAGCCGATCGCCCCCGGAATCGGGCTCGCCACCGCCAAGGCCTAGCCGCCCAGCCGTACCCCGAAAGCCTCAGGGCGTGACCTCGACGACCTCCAGCAGCCCGCTGAGGGCGAGAATCTGATGGACCGACTTGGACGGCCCGGCCAAGCGATAGCGGATCCCCGCGTCCCGGGCGCGCTGGAAGCCGAAGATCAGCGCGCCCAGGCCGGTGGAGTCGATGAAGGCCAGTTCGCGCAGGTCGACCACGATCTCGCGGGAGCCCGCGGCCAGGGCTTCCTCGAGCGCGACGCGCACCTGGCCGACGGTGAGGACGTCGACCTCGCCGCGCAGGGCGACCGTGGTGGCGTGACGGTCCGTGTCGATACTGGTCACGATCTCATCAGGCAACAGAGCCGTCCTTCTTTCGCTGTGGTCACGTTTCCACGTACGGTAATCGGCATGCCGATCCTGGGCGGCCTCCCGCCACGTAACCCCGGTTTCGTGGGTCGCGAGGATCTCCTCTCCCGTCTGCACGGCCTGCTGACCGCGGGGCCGGTGGTGTTGCTGCCCGGCGAGGAGCATCCGCTGGGCGGTACCGGACGCACCCAGCTGGCCGTCGAGTATGTCTACCGCTACGCCGAGATGTACGACCTGGTGTGGTGGATCCCGTCCGAGCAGTCGGCCGGCGCGCGGCAGGCGCTGATCGGCCTCGCGCAGGAGCTGGCGCTGCCCGAGGCCGGCGACATCAACCGCACGCTGGCCGCGGTGCGCGACGCGCTGAGCCGGGGCGAGCCGTACCGGAACTGGCTGGTGGTGTTCGAGGACGCCAACCGGTCCGAGGAGATCAAGTCGTACCTGCCGAGCGGCGCGGGCCACGTGCTGATCACCAGCCGCAACCCGCGCTGGCCGGCCGAGGTGGCGCAGTCGCTGCCGGTGGGCGCGTTCGAGCGGGCCGACAGCGTCGACCTGTTGCGCCGCCGCGGGCCCGAGGTCGGCCCGGCCGACGCCGAGCGGCTGGCCGAGCGGCTCGAGGACGTGCCGATGGCGCTCGACCTGGCGGCGTCGACGCGCAGCATGACCGGCTGGAGCGTGCGGGAGTACGTCGAGCGGTTCGACGCGCGGAACGCCGAGCTGACGTACCCCAACCCGATCCGGGTGGCGTGGGAGCTGGCGGCCGACGCGCTGCGGGCCGACTCGCCGGCCGCCTATCAGCTGCTCGAGCTGGGCGCGTTCCTGGGCAGCGCACCGGTGTCCTGGCGGCTGCTGTGGGGCGCGCGGATGCTGCCGCTCCCGGCCGAGCTGGCCCCGGCCGTACGCATCGAACGCCGGCTGAAAGCCGCGCTGCGCCTCATCGGCCGCTACGGTCTCGCCGAGCTCGACCCACCCGGCGAGCACCTGCTGGTGCATCCCCTGTCGCGCAGCCTGCTCGGCCAGAGTCTGAGCTCCGAGCGGCACGCCGCGCTGCAGGCCACCGTCCGGGCCATGCTCGCCGCCGCCGACCCGGGCGACCCCGACGACCCGGTCGGCCGGCCGCGGTATGCCGAGCTCACCCCGCATCTGGTCCACTCCGACGTGCTCGGCGCGGAGTCCGAGGAGATCCGCCAGCTGGTGATCAACTGCGTGCGGTTCCACTACGCGGCCGGCGACTACGACTCCAGCCGCGACCTGGCCGCCGCGGCCGTGGCCCGCTGGCGCGACAGCCTCGGGGAGCACGACGAGCAGACCCTGCTCGCGTCGTTCCACCTGGCCAACGCCCTGCGCGCGCTCGGCCGCACCGCCGAGGCCCGGGTGCTCAACGAGCAGACCCTGCGCTCGCAGCGGGCCGCGCTCGGCGGCGACGACGAGACCACCCTGGCCACGGCCAACAGCGTCGGCGCCGACCTGCGCATCCGCGGCCACTTCGGGCAGGCCCGCCAGCTCGACAACGACAACATGCTGCGATACAGGCGGGTGCTCGGCGACGGCTTCCCGACCGCGCTGCGCTGCGCCAACAACCTCGCCGCCGACCTGCGCCTGCTGGGCGACTTCCGGGGCGCCCGCGCGCTCGACGAGCAGGTGCTGCGGCAGCGGCAGGCCACGCTGGCCGAGGGGCATCCCGAGATCATCTCGTCCCGGGCCGGGCTCGCCTTCGACCTGTTCGGGCTGGGCGACTACGCGGGCGCGACCGATGTGCTGGCCGCCATCCGGGCCGGCGCGATCCCCGACGACCACCCGTTCGCGCTGTGGGCCGCCCGGGTCGCGGCGATGGCCGCCCGGCGCCGCTGCCTGCCCGACGCGCGGGAGACCGCCGAGACCACCGTCGAGCTGTGCCGGCGGCGCTTCGGCGACCTGCACGTCGAGACGCTCGCCGCGATCGTCACGCTGGCGCACGCGGCGACCGCGGCCGGCGACCTCGGCCATGCGCAAGACCTGCTGGAGCGCGCGGTGGTGCGATACCACTCGCTGCTCGGCGACGACCACCCGTTCACGCTGTCCGCCTCGGCGGCGCTGGCCGGCGTGGTGCGCGCCGGCGGGGGCCACGTCGAGGCCCGCCGGATCGACCAGGAGGCCCTGCACGGCCTGCGGCGCAGCGTCGGCGCCGATCATCCGTTCACGCTGGCCTGCGCGAACGGCTACGCCACCGACCTGTTCGGGCTGGGCGAGCGACAGGAGGCCCAGCAGATCGCCGCCGACACCTGGCAGCGGTCGCACCTGCTGCGCGGGGCCGAGCACCCCGACACGCTGGCCTGCGCGTGGAACGCCGTGCTCGACGGCGGCGACGAGGAGGCCCGGCTACAGGTGACGGCGGCGCTCGCCAAGGCCTACGGCGAGGGCCATCCGCTGCTGGCCCGGGTGGCCGCGGGGGAGCGGCTCGAGACCGAGGTCGACTTGCCGCCGCTCTGATCGCCCAGCAGGGCGGTCACCTCGGGCGCCGGCATCGGCTTGGCGAAGTGGTAGCCCTGGGCGTGCGCGCACTCCAGGCCGCGCAGCCGCTCCGCCTGGCTCGCGTCCTCGACGCCCTCGGCGACCGGCGACAGCCCGAACGTGCGGGCGATCTGCAGCACCGCCTCGGCCACCGACGCGCCTGTCGCGGACTCCGGCATGGCCTGCACGAACGACCGGTCGATCTTCACCACGTCCACCGGCAGCGCGCCGAGGTGGCTCAGCGACGAGAAGCCGGTGCCGAAGTCGTCCAGCGCGATCCGCACGCCCAGCGTCTTGAGCGAGCCGAGCACCCGGGCCGACTCGGCCAGGTCGGTCAGGGCGACCGACTCGGTCAGCTCCAGCACCAGCAGGCGCGGCGGGATGCCGGTCCGCGCCAGCACCGCGCGGATGTCGTCGATCAGGTGCGGGCTGCCCAGCTGGGAGGCGGACAGGTTGACGTTCAGCTCGAAGCCGGCGTGGTCACGCTGCCACTCGACGGCCTGTTCGCACGCCCGCTCCAGCACCCAGATGCCCAGCTCGGGCATCAGGCCAATGTCCTCGGCGAGATCCAGGAACGCGGCCGGTGGGAGCAGTCCGCGCGCCGGGTGCCGCCAGCGCACCAGCGCCTCGACGCCGACGGTCTGCTCGCCGTCCAGATCGACGATCGGCTGGTAGTGGACCTCGAACTGCTGCTCGGCGACCGCCCGGCGCAGGTCGTCCTCGTCGTGCCGGCGCTGCTCGGCCTGGGCGAAGCGGGCCGGGTCGAACCGCCGGGCGACGCCCTTGCCGTCGTCCTTGGCCTGGTAGAGGGCGGCGTCCGCCTCGCGCAGGAGCGCGTCGACGTCGCTCCCGGCGCCGCGGGTGAACGCGATGCCCGCGCTTGCCCGGATGGTCAGCACGACGTCGCCGGCTTCGAGCGGCTGGAGCAGATCATGCAGGATCCGCTCGGCGACGGTGTCGGCGATCTGGTCGTCGGTGAGCCGCGGCAGCAGCACCACGAACTCGTCGCCGCCGAGGCGGGAGACGGTGTCGTTGGTGCGCACGCTCGCGTTGAGCCGCTCGGCGACGACCCGCAGCAGCTGGTCGCCGGCCGCGTGGCCGTACGTGTCGTTGATGCCCTTGAACCCGTCCAGGTCCAGCATGATCACCGCGGTCATGGTGTCGTCGGCGTCGGCGAGCGCGTCCCGGGCGTGGTCCATGAACAGGGCCCGGTTGCCGAGGCCGGTGAGCGGGTCGCGGAACGCCTGCCGGGCGAGCTGGGCCCGCTGGCGGGTGAGGTCGCGCATCAGTCCCTGGTTGGTGCGGGCGCCCAGGAGCTGCCGCACGAGGACGGTTCCGGCGACCGCGATGATCAGCCAGGTGAGGGTGTTCCGATCGCTCGCGTTGATCAGGGCCGCCACCACGATGGCCGCGCTGACCAGGGCGTACCGCGCGAGCGGCCACCGGTCGGCCAGCCTGGCGATCACGACGCTGACCGCGGCCAGGACGCCCACCGGCAGCAGCCAGGCGAGCGGGCCGCGGTGGTCGGCGTGCAGCCGCGCGAACACCAGCGGCCAGGCCGGCACCAGGAAGGACGCGAAGACCATGGCCGCGTCGATGATGCGACGCACCCGATCCAGGGCCTTGCTGGAGCTCATCAGCCACCTCCGCGCCTTCCATCGGTCAGGCCGGCGGCGACATGAGGCTTTCGTCCAGCCACTCCGCGAGGAGCCGCAGCGGAACTGTCCGGAAATATCCGTGCAAGTCGCGCAGGACCTCGGGTCGCTGCCGCATGCATTTCCACGGGCCGACAAGAGCCACTCCGGCCCAGAGCTCCGCTTCCGCTCCGCCGGGGTCCGGCTTTTCCAGACCTTTCAGGTACGCGTCGAGAGCGGCCCCCGCCGCGCCGCGAAGGTAGGCGTCGTCCCCGGGCCGTTGGCGACCTGCGGGCTGAAGACTTTGGTCACGCTCTCGCAGCGCCCGGTGCACCAGATCGAGCCGCGCGCTGCGTTCCAGGGCCCGCCCGGCGCCGCCGCGCAGCGCCGGCTCCGGGAGGCGCGCCGGCCGGCCCGCTTCCCAATCGGCGACCAGCCCGCTCACGTCCACGCTCAGATTCCGCAACCGCCACCGCACCCGGTGCTCGAGGTTGGCCCCGCGGGCCAGCCGCTCGATCCGATCGTCGACCGGCTCGCTCAGCCAGCGGCCGGCCTCGTCGCGCATCGCCCGGACGAAACGGGCGCCGGCCGCGGTCAGGACGCCGTCGGCGAGCAGTGCGTCGGCGGCGCCGGCCACGGCGGCTCGCCAGCGGGCGAACTCGAACCGGGCCAGCGGGCCGGCCTCGGCCCGCCAGAAGCGGGCCACCGACAGGTAGGCGTAGGCGCCGTGCAGCAAGCCGGAGGGCGGGCGCGGATCTTCCCGCCAGGGCGAATAGGTGTGCGGCGCGCCCGCGTCGACCAGGTCGAAGAGGGTGCGGGTGGCGTTCAGCAGGCTGTGCTGGGTCTCGTGGATCAGGCCCACCGCGAAGGACATCGCGTCGGCCGGCGGCGAGAGGGCGACGGCGCCGAACGCCTCGGCCGAGGTGGCGCTCAGGCCGGCCGCGCCCGGGTCGGGCTCGATCGGGACGATCACCCGCAGGACGGCCGCCACGATCTCGGCGGCCGGCCGGTGCCGGGTGACCAGGATCCGCCAGGCGGCCGAGAAGAGCCGCTGCCAATGGGCGGCCTCGGCGTGGGTCAGGCGTCGGGACGGTGTCAGCCCGAGGCGGGCGCGCAGCGGGTCGGTGTCCTCGAGGCGGGCGCGCACGCTCAGGCCGTCGTGGGTGGCGACCAGGTGGCGCGGCGAGGCGACCGGATCCGGCGGGAGGTCGCCGCCGGTGCGCAGGGCGGCGAGGGTGGCCGTCGTGTGCAGGGCGAGGAGAGGATCGGCCAGGGGATCGGCCAGCGCTTCGGCGCGCCGCTCGGCGTACCAGATGGGGGTCTTGATCTTGAAGTTCTTGCGGCCATCGGCGAGGAGCAGGAGATGGCGGCTCACCTGGGAGCGGCGCAGATCCTCGACGGTGGCCGGGTTCGGGCGGCCGGCCGCCAGCGCGGCGAAGGCCTCGTCGGTCAGGCGGAAGGTGCGCACGGGCCCGGCGCCCCGTCTCAGAGGGCCGAGTTGAAGCCGGCCGTGGGCTCGCCGGGGTCGTCGAGCTCGGCGTGCAGGCGGCGCAGGCAGTGGGCCAGGGCGGTGTCGCCGTCGAGCGCGGCCAGTTCCTCGAGGGACAGGCCGGACACGTCGACCATCGGTGACTGCCACTCCACGACGTCGCTCGCGGTCGTCCGGTCCACGACACCCCCTCTCCGACTCGGCGGTAACAATCAATGTATTGCGGCAAGGCTACGGTGGCCGCCGGGGTGGGTGGGGGCCGGGCGGAGCGGCGGGTACGCCACGCCGTCGTTGCGCGCCCGTGATCTCATAGGACGCCAACAGCATGAAAGTCGGCAACGGAGGACAAAACTGTGCCGGGTGGAAATCTGGCGGATCGGCGCGCGGCGTTCACCGCGTCCGCGACCGGTGACGACGGGGCGGCCGGGCAGGCCGTGGCCGCTTCCGCGGAGGCGACCGAGACGGGGCCGGCGGGCGCGGGTCCGGTCGGGGCGGGTCCGGCCATGCCCGTGATGCCCTTTCCGACCTTTGAGAATGTGCCCACCCTGCCGCAGCAGTCGCCCGGCAATGGATACGAGAGTGGAAGGGACAGCCGTGCCCGGTGACGTTCCCCAGCTGCCGCGGCGTGGACCGGCCCCCGCGGTCGACCGGATGAGCAACGCGGAGCTGGCGCGCATGGTCGAGTCCGAGCACCCGTACCGGGGCAAGGCGCTCTTCGAGCTGTCCGACCGGATCCCGCACGACGACGACGCGGCGACCAAGGTGGCGATGCTGAGCCGGCTGAGCTCGCTGCGGCGGGCGCGGCTGTTCGACCGGGTCTCGCTGGCCTGGTCGGCGATCATCGCGCTGCTGGCGGCCGAGACTGCGCACGCTCGCGCCTCGGCCTACGAGGCGTTCGGCGCGCTCGATCCGGCGGAGCAGCGGGACATGCTGGATTACCTGGAGGTCTCGGCGATCGAGGAGGCCCACCCACGCATCGCGTGAGCGGGCCTCGCGGGTTGATCAGGCCTCTACGTGAACCTCTTTGCGGAAGGCGACCCGGTCGCGGACGGCCTTGGCATCCGGCTTGGGCTCGGGGTAATACCAGACCGCGTCCGGAGCGGTCTGTCCGTGGGATGACAGCGTGTAGTAGGACGCCTTGCCCTTCCACGGGCAGACGGTGTGGGTGTCGGAGGGCACCAGCACCTCCTCGCGCAGACTGGCGCGGGGGAAGTAGTAGTTGCCCTCGACAATCACGGTGTCGTCGCTCTCGGCGATAACTTCGTCGTTCCAGATGGCCTTCGGCATACGAACGAACGTAGCGCGGAACGCGGCGGCCGTCCGATATGCGAACATTAATCGCCATGGTGGGTGAAAGGTACTGACTCGTCCCCACATTGCCGCGTCGGTGTATGAAGATCTAGAGTCGATCCGCTGAAGATCCCCGACGAGATGCGGCCCGGTGAATCATCTGAGCACCCTACCGACCACCGGCGAGCAGGCACGACACGCGCTGCTGCTGCTCGGCGCGCCGGCGAGCGCCCGGCTCGTGGTGGACGTGCACCAGGCTCTGTTCGACGGCGACTTGTCGGTGCCGGCGCTCGTCCGGGGGAAGGTGCCGGGGTTGTGCGCGGCGCTGCGGGCGGATCTGAGCGCGGCACCGGGGCTGCTCGCGCTTGCGGAATGGCCGCTTTCCCGGCGAATAGTCACTCCTGCGGGGCGACGTGCCGACGAGCTCGCCATGATCGTGCGGGTGGCGGAGTTCGCGGCGATCTCGCCGGGCCGGTCCGCTCGGCGGCTGCTTCGTGAGCTCGCCGAACGCGTACCCCATGGGGTGGAAGCTTTTGATCTTGCGGACGCCGCGCGTGCCGCGCTGACCGACCCCGGCCTGGTCGCCAAGGTCGCGGCGGAGGAGCCGGCGCGGGCGGAACTGCTCGCGCGGGCGGCGCGGCTGCCGGAAAAGCAACAACTGTACGGCGTGCCGGTGGTTCCCCAGCAGCGCGGAAATCAGCAGCGGGGAAAAGGGTGAGCACCCTGGATCGGCTGCGCGGATCGGCGCCGGCCAAACGGCACAACGCGCGGACCATCGCGGCGCTCACCGGAAATCCGGGATGCGCGCGGCGGTCGGTGCTGGACGCCGCCGGAGTGGACAAGGTGCGGCTCGCCGAACGGATCGGTTTTCCCGGCAATTTCGGGCAGTCGCGATTCGCCCTGGCGCGCGGCAATGCCTTCGAGGCGATGCTGAAGGCGGATGACTGCGCGTTGTTGCGGTCGGTTCTCGACGTGGGCGTGGTGGGCTGTCACGACCTCGGCGCCGATGACGACAACACGCTGCAGGCCCGCCATGACCGGACCCGTGAGCTGCTGGCCACCGAGCGTTCGGCGCTGATCGACCATCCGCTGCTGACGCTTTCGGTGGCCGGGCAGACGGTTTTTCTCGAGCCCGATCTGATCGCCTTCCCGAGCGAGGGGAGGCTGCGGGTCGTCGAGATCAAATCGTTCGCGATTGTCGACGGGCAGGCCGACGCGGCGGCGGTCTCGGCCGCCGCGGTGCAGGCGGCGGTGTACGTTCTGGCGCTGCGCGAATTGCTGGGCGAGGATCGGGTCAGCCACGAGGTCGTGCTGGTTTGCCCGGTGGATTTCTCGCTGCGGCCGGTCGCGGCGGTCCTGGATGTGCGCAAGCAGCTCGCGACTTTACGGCGACAGTTGTCGAGATTGTCGTCGGTCTCCGAGTTGGTGGCGTCGCTGCCGTCGACCGTCTCTTTCGACGTGGCGTTGCCGGTCGAGTCGTTGACCGCGTCGCTCTCCGCGGTTTCGGCGCGATACGTGCCCGAGTGCCTCTCCCTCTGTGAAATGTCGGTGTTTTGCCGGGACGAGGCCTCGGGATCGACCGCGGCGCTGGGGCGGTCGGTCCGCGAGGCGCTCGGCGGGGTCGAGGAGATCTCCGAGGTGCTCGCGCTGGCCGGCGGGGCGGCGGCCGGGCCGGGGCAGGCCGAGGCGGCCGCGTTGTTGCGGCAGGCGGCCCGGCTGCGGGATGAGGCCCTTTCTTGAGTACGGTGGTCGCTCTCGCCCGGGCGCAGGCCTTCGCCGCCGGGCGGGCGCAACCGATCGCCACGGTGCGCCACCTGCACGTCCATGACCGGCCGTTCGTGCTGATCCCGCTGGCCATGGCCGGCGAGGCCAACGCGCCGCTCGCCGCCATGCTCGGCACCACGCCCGGCGCGCCGCGACTGCTGGTCGTCTCGCAGCCCCGCAACCGGGACGAGCGGTTCGCCTTCGCCGCCTCGCTGGCCGCCCACCTGGTCCCGTACCTGACGTCCTTCGCCGGCGAGTCCGAGGCGGTGGCGGTCGACCGGGGCCGCGACGTGCGGCACCGCTTCGTCGACGCCCCGCAGGTCTGGGTGCCGAACACCGGCGGCGCCGACTTCCTGCGGCTGTTCGGGCGGTCGACCCGCTTCCGCCGGGTGGACGGCGATCACCCGGTGCCGCCGTCGGTGCCGCTGCTCGGGCGGTGGCTCACCTTCCTGGCCGGCGCGGCCGAGATGCCCGGCTCGGCGCTGCTGCTCACCGCGGTGCAGGCGCTGGGTCTGCACTGGGCGACCGGGCAGAGCGGCGCCGAGGACAACCACCTGGGATCGCTGCTGGCCTGGATCGAGTCGGGCGCCACCGCGGCCCGGGAGGCCGAGCGAGGCCCGGTGGCCGGGCCGGCGACCGACCCCCACTTCGACAACCACGTGCTGGCGCCGCTGATCGCACAGTCCGACCCGGCACTGCCATCGGTGCTGCACGACCTGCTGCTGCCGACGTGGGAGCGGATGTGGCGCTCGCTCGATCTGCTGCGCGCCCTGCCGCCCGGCGATCGGGTCGCCTCCCGCTGGGACAGCGACCGCGATACCTACTCGGCCTACGTGCGGCACTTGCTGGAGGACGGCGCACCGCAGCCCCGGCGCGACGGCGCGGTGGCCGCGGCCGCCCGCCTGCAGCGCCTGGAGAACGCGGCGGCCCGGTACGCGGTGCAGCGCGCCTTCGACGATCCGCTGGTGATGGCGGAGTACCGGCTGGCCGGGGTGGCCTTCGGCGGGGTGGTGACGCTGGCCAACCCGGACCGCGTCGACGACTCGGGCAAACGATCCGTCCTTCGTCCCCGCATCATGGTCGCCACCACCGAGACGGTCCGGGTCGAGGCGGGCGCGACGCTGACGTCTCCGGCGCGGCCGGCCCAGAAGGCCAAGGTCATCTCGGTCACGCGGACCGCCACCGGGTACGACGTACTGCTGGAGCTCTCCGGCGGGATGGGGCGCAAGCTGGTGGCCGAGCCCGGCAGCGTGCCGGCGGTCGGCGAGAGGCTGCTGCTGACGACGTTGAGCGAGGCGTACCGGCCGGGCGCGTCCTTTCCCGATCCCTCCGAGACGCCCTGGACCCACGGCGGCCCGCCCTCGCCGGAGCCCTCAGCGGAGTAGGCGGCTCGTTGCCGCTTCTTTCTCGGGCGGGAGCCCGTTCACCGCAGGCGGATCGCCAGTAGCGCGATGTCGTCGTCGCGGCGGGTGGCCGTGTCGAGCAGCCGGGTGCACAGCTCCTCGATCGGGACGGCCCCGCTGCCCTGGAGCTCCCGCAGGACGCGCCCGACCCCGTCGTCGATCAGCTGGGCCGGGTGCTCGACCAGCCCGTCGGTGTAGAGCAGGAGCGTCGACCCGGGCTGGACCCGGCGGCGGTGGGTGCTGCGCTCGTCGCGGGGGACCAGGCCGAGCAGCGGCTCCGGCGTCTCCCACCAGACCTCGACGTCGCCGTCCGGGCGCAGCAGCACCGGCGGGGGATGCCCGGCGTTGGAGAAGGTCACCTCGTACCCGTCGTCGTCGCGCCGCAGCCGGGCCAGGACCGCGGTCGCCGCGGCCGGCATGCCGAGGCCGTGCAGGGCGCGGTCGAGCTGGGCCAGCAGCGGGCCCGGCTCGTCGTCGCGGCCGTACGCGTCGCCGCGCACCAGGTTGCGGACCTGGCCCATGGTGGCCGCCGCCTCGATGTCGTGCCCCGAGACGTCGCCGACCGCGAGCATGACGCTGCCGTCGGGCTGCACGAAGGCGTCGTACCAGTCCCCGCCGACCGCCGTGCCGACCTGGGCCGGCAGGTAGCGGGCGTGCAACTCGACGCCCGGGATCTCCGGGAGCCGCGGCAACATGCTGTGCTGCAGCACCTCGGCGACGTGCCGCTGCCGGCCGTACAGCCGGCTGTTGTCCACGGCGAGCCCCGCCCGCCGCCCGATCTCCACCGCGGTCTGCTCCTCGGCCTCCCCGAACGCTCCCCGCGCCGGCCCGTTGACCAGCATGACCACCCCGACGATGCGCCGGCCCACGGGCGCGGTGATCGGCGCGATCAGGTAGGCGCCCAGCCCGATCCGCTCGGCGATCTCGACGATCTCGCCCGGGCTGATGCGCGCCCGCAGCGATGCGGGGTCGGCGCTGTCGGCCCGGATCGGCAGCGCCGCGCGCTGCATGGCCGCGACCAAGGACTTCATCTCCCGGGGCGCGGCGGCGGCCAGCTGGGCGAGACGTTCGGCCTCTTTCGCGTACGCCGGGTCGTGGTGTGCCGCCGACACGTGGCGCACGGTGCCGGACGGCTCGGCCAGCGCGACCACGCACCAGTCGGCGAGGCGTCCGGCCGCCATCCGCCCGAGCCGCCCCAGCGCCTCGTCGATGTCCATCGTCGCCGACAGCGTCTCGGTGACCTCCCCGAGCAGGCTGAGCTGGTCGTGCGCCGACTCGGCGCGGCGGCGGGCCTCGTCCGCGATCTCCCGCGCGATCCGCAACCGCAGCTCGGACGAGCAGACCTCGCCGAGCTCGACCAGGACGGCGATCTCGCTGTGCGTCCAGGCGCGCGGCTCCCGATCCATCACCGAGAGCGTCCCGAGCACGTGCCCGTCGGAGTCGGTCAGCGGCACGCCCGCGAACGCCCGCGCCCCCAGCTCATGCACCGCCGGGTGATCGCGCATCAGCGGATCCGCCTGCGTGTCCGGCACCACGAGCAGCTGTCCCGCCTCGACCACGTGCCGGCTGAGCGAGTGACGCAACGGCATCTCCCGCGCCTCGGCCAGCGGCTCGGGCAGCCCCACCTGGCCCGGCAGGTATTGCCGATCGTCCTCGAGCACGGTCACCAGCGCCACCGGAACGTCGACCAGCCGCTCGACCAGCACCGCGATCCGATCGAACGCCGCGTCCCCCCGGGCACCCAGCCCAAGCCGCCGAACCGCCCGCAGGCGCTCCGGATCAACGAGAACGCCTCCCGTTGCCTCGACCAAGTCTCCCCGCAGCACGTCGCCCCCCGGCCGCTCAGAGCTGACAGGCTACCGGCCCCGCATAGCGCGATCGACCCTCCGTTCATCCCATCCCGCCCGCGCGACCAGCCCGCGCACCCCGCACGCAGGGCGCGCCCAGAGCCGCCGCGCGTCACTCTCGCCGACGTTCCGCCGCGGCTCAGCCCCTGGTCAGACCCCGGTCCCGACCACGTCCCGCCGACGCCACGTCCGCGACGGCCCGTTCCGGCCAGCAGCCGGACGCCATCATCCGCCCGGACCGGCCAGCGCCCTTGCGTGACCACCCTCACCACGCCGCACCTCACTCGCCTCGTGCCGGCCGTGCCTGCGGCGTGCTGCTCCGTGTCCGCGGTGTCCGTGTCCTAGTTGTCGGGTGACGGGTCGGCGGCCGTTGTCATCTCGGCGTTCGCGGCCAGCGGAGCCCAGCGTTTCCGCCACTCCTCCCGGCGGGCCTCGAACTCCGCGTCGTCCAGGCCGAACGTGGACACCGTCACCTCCATGCGCGCCGCGTCGCGGTCGTCCAGGGGGACGCGCCCGGCCACCACGACCAGGTCGCCGTCGCTGTTCACGGTCGACGCCACCCGGGGGCCGAACCGCTCCCAGTCGCCCTCGGCCAGCGACAGGGCCTGCCACCCGGTCGTCTCGCCGGTCAGGTACAGCGTCCGGCGATGGCCCGCCGGGCGCACGGTCAGCAGATAGCGCAGCTGAAGCAGGAACGCGCGCCAACCCTCCTCGATCGCGTCGTAGCGTTCCGGGCCCGAGGAACCCGTGCCCTCGCGGGCCACGCGCACCTGCGCCCGGCCGTCGTCGCCGCTCACCTCCAAGTAGGAGCCGTCGGCCCAGCCCATGCGCTCCGGGGCCAGCAGGGTCGCCTCGTCGACGAAGATCTGCTTGATCTCGGCGTCCAGACCGTCGTAGTCCCAACCGAACCACTGATGCAGCACGGCGGGCTGGGTGACGGCCTCCCACACCTCGTCCCGGCCCGCGTCCACGGTGACGTCCACGTCGTACGGCTTCAGCCCTCGTTGATCGGTCATGCCCCCATCATTGGGGCAAAACACGGATCACGCCACGCGTCGATCTGCTTCGGGATCAATCGGTGACCGTCGACCCGCCGCGAGCCCGGAGCGGATCGTGCGGCGCACCTCGGCACGGCCCAGGCCGGCCAGTCGTGCTGCCGCGTCGAGCTCGCGGGTGACCTCGCCGGCGTCGAGCAGACCGCCGCCGACGAGCCGGCCGAGCGCGAACGCGGCCCGGTTGAGCGTGTCGTTGCGCGTGCCCACCGGCGCGGATGCCACCCGATCGGACTCGGCGACCAGGGCGGCCCTCGCGTACCGATCGGGGTGGCGGATCGCCCGCTGGACGGGCGGCACCACCGGACCCTCGATCAGCTCGCGCAGGGCGGGCGGCCCGGCCGGCAGGGCGTCACCCGGACGGCGCACCCATCGATAGTCGCCGCGCACGTGGCGGGACGGCGGGGCCACCACGTAGCCACCCGCGCCGCGCCAATCCAGGCCGGGGAGCAGGCCCACGCGGTTGCCGAAACCCGTCGGGCGGAACCAGAGATGCCAGCCGCCGCTGCCCGTGCGCACCCGGGGGCCGGGCGGCAGCTCGCCACCGAGCAGGTGGGTCAGGCCGTGCCAGCCCTCGGCCGAGTCGATGTCGGCCACATCCATCGCTATGCCGGTGCGAAGCCCGACATTCGCCTCCGGCCAGCGGGACCACCACATGTCGATCAGTCGGGGGTCGGTGGTCGCCTCGGTCAGGCCGTGTCGCAGCCGGGGATGCTTGCCAGGTCGGTCGCATCGGACTCCTCTGTCGCAGGAACAGCCGCCGCGCGGGTCAGGCGTGTGCACCGGCAGGACCGGGATTCCATGCCGGGCGTAGGCCAACGCGGCTGTCAGCAACATTAGAACAAGCGTACGACAGTTCAGGTGCCCGCCAGAGATTCCAGGACATGGGCGATATGGTGCGAAGTGCTCCACGAGATCCAGCTCGCCGAGCTCCCCGCCCCGCGCGCCGTCCGGGACCGCCGGGCGATCTCGGCGTCGCCCCACGAGAAGCGCGCGCCGGCGGCCGGCCAGTGCGGCGAGCGCACCAGCGTGCGGCACAGGTCGTGGCACCGGTCGTCGCTGCGCCCGCCGCGCCGCGCCCAGCGGTAGATCCACCAGTTGTGCTCGGCGGTGTATCGCAGCGTCGGCAGCTGCCGGTGCCGCTGCACGCCGTGCCGCCGCACCGGGGAGGTCACGCCGTAGTCCGAGTAGCCGACGCCGGGCTCGCCCAGCCGCGCCCACACCCGCGCGTCGAGGCGGCCCACCGTGACCGGCTGGTCGGTGGGCAGATCGTCGAGGTTGGCCGGCATCGCGCCGGAGGCCACGCTCACCGAGCGCCACGGCATCCCGTTTGCCCAGCGCAGCACTCGTCGGCATTGCTCCTCGACCGCGTCGGCGTGTGCCACGCAAGCGGTCTCGGCCAGGTCGATCAGCAGATCGACCTCCTCGACCTCCAGCCCGGCACCGGCCAGCAGCCGCCGGGTGACCGCGTCCGCCTCCGCCGGATTCCCGGCGTCGACATGCGGCTGAAGCCGCAGCACCGCACGGCGCAGGTGCATCCGGGCGGCCAGGCCGTGGGCGGCCAGGCGACGACCATTTTCGTACGCCCGGAGCACCGGCAACATGGCCACGCCCAGGTCGGCCAGCTCCTCGGCCAGGTCGAGCGACGGCAGCTCCAGCCGGTCGGCCGGGTCGGGCAGACCGCCGAAGTCGATCGCGATGGCCGCGGTGCGCGGCGGCAGCCGCCGGATCAGCGGGGCGATGCTCGGGCCCGGTTCGAGCTCGAGGATCGGCGTGACCCGGGCCGTGTCCGCCGGCGCGAGGTGGCTGAGCGCCGTGAGCTCGCCGCGGCGCGGGCGCAGGATGGGACGGTAGACGTTGTCCCGGATGGAGCCCGCCGTCGTGAAGACCGCCATTCACTTACGGTAGCGGCTCGTGTCGGATAAGCGACACTCATCGACTTAAATGTGCAAGTATTGCCTGATTTGCCGCCCAGCCGTCCGGGAACTTCACCGGCACGTTGAGGTGCACCGGCTCGGTCGAGGGATGCGCGTCGAGCAACTCGGCGATGCCGGCCCGCGCCACCACCACGCAGGCGTGCCGGTGGCGCGAGATCAGCACGCAGAGCCGGCCGGACTCCAGATGGAACGCCGTCGCGTCACGCCGGCCGGAGAGCGGGTGCAGCACGATGGTCAGGTCATACTCCCGGCCCTGCAGCCGATTGGCGGTGTCGACCGTGACGCCGGCCGCCTCGGGCGGAAGCAGGGCCCGGATCGCCGCCACCTGGTCGCGGTGGGCGGCGCCGATCGCGATGCGCGCGGGCGTCAGCGGTTGCTCGCCCGACTCGGACGAGGTCAGCCCCTCTCGGGCGAGCGCCCGCTCGGCCAGCTTCGCGCAGGCGGCCGCAGCCTCGGCGTCGGTGCGGATGGTGAACTGCGGCGGAAGCTCGTGCAGCCCCCACCCGGTAGTTGCGGCCGCGTCCAGCACCTCGTCCAGCGGATCTGCCAACGGCGTGCCGAATGCAAGGGCTCTCTCGCCTGATTCGGTGCCGGATCGGAAGCCGGTGAACGGGTAGAAGGCCTCGGCCACCACCGGGGCCGCGGAGTGCGGCAGGCGCCAGGACACCGGCAGGCGATGCACGGGCAGGTCGGGATTGTGCCGCAGCAGCACCGCGACCGCGCTCTGCATCGGATCCCACGACAGGCCGATCCAGCGGTCGACCTCGACGGTCGAGAACGGGTCGAGCTGGCCCGGGTCGCCCACGAACAGCGCCCGCTCGAACCGCGGCGCGACGCGGAGCAGGGCGTCGGAGCGCATCTGGTACGCCTCGTCGACGATCGCCCAGGGCCACGTGCCCTCGGTGACGGTCGCCCATTTCGCGGCCGTGCCGATGGTCACCGCGGGCGAACCGAGATCGGCCACCTTGGCCCCGACGCGGCAGGCCGGATGATCCCGTACGCGATCGGTGGGTTGATAATCCACGGCCGACAGCCGGCCCACCATGATCTGCGGTGACCGCGCTCCGAGTCGCTCGATGAGATCGTCGACCTGCTCGTTGGTCTGCGCGACGATCATCAGAGGCTGCCCCGCCGCGGCCAGCTCGCCGGCCGCCCGCACCACCAGCGTGGACTTGCCGGCGCCCGGCGGTGAGTCGACCACGACTCCGCGATGGTCGCCGAAGCGCAGGTCACGCAGCACGGCGTCGACGACGCGCGCCGCCTCGGCGGCCGGGCTGAGCGGGGGATTCGCAATCACCCGGGCACCGTAGCGCGGCCCGCCGACAATTTTCGGCGGCTCTGGGCTTGCCATGCAGAACTACTGTGAGTGCCCGGACGATTACTGTGGATGAAAGCGGGTCTCCCATGTTCGAGCAGGTGTCGGTGCGCCATCCCGACCTGATCACGCATGCCGCGACCGTCTCGGCGATCGGCGACCAGGTCACGACCGCCGCCCAGGCCGGTCGTGCGGTCCGGCCGGGCCCCGAGGCGTACGGAAAATTGTGTTTGATGGTCCCCGCGATGCTCGGTGCGCTGCAGGATGTTCTGGTCGGCGGCATCGAGTCGGCGGCCGATTCGTTGCGCGAGACGTCGGTGCGGCTGCGCACGACGGCGCAGAGCTATGAGGCGACCGATCAGCGACGGGCCGAGGTGTTCGCCGCGATCCGCTCGCGCGAGTGACCCGCACGGCGAATCCGCTGGTGGCGCCGGCCGCCGCCGATTCGCCGCGCCCGTGGGCCGGGGTCTGGATCGCCGAGGACATCGAGCAGATCGCCACCGGGGTCAGCAACGGCGACTGGGTGTCGGGCGGGCTCGGCATGGCGGGCGCGGGCCTGGACGGGCTGGCGCTCGTGTCGGATCCGGTGGGAGCGCTGCTGCAGTACGGCGTCGCCTGGTTGATCGAACACGTCAAGCCGCTCTCCGAGGCGCTCGACTGGCTGGCCGGCGACCCGGCGCAGATCGCCGCGCACGCCCAGACCTGGCGAAACGTCGCCGCGGCTCTGACCGCCGACGCCGACGCCCTCGCCCGGGCGGTCCGCTGGGACACGACGGAGTGGACCGGCTCGGCCGGCGACGCGTATCGCGGGTGGGTGAGCGAGCGGGAACGGTCGCTGCGAGCGCTCTCCCAGGCCGCGGACACGATGGCCGCGATGACCGACGGAGCCGGCATGCTCATCGGAACCGTCCGCCTGATGGTCCGCGACGCGGTTGCGACGGTGGTGTCGAGGCTGATCACCTACGCCGTCGAGCTGATCGCGTCGCTGGGCGGGGCCGGGCCGTGGGTGGTTGAGCAGGCGACGACTCTGTGCGCGTCATGGGCGGCGAAGATTGCGGGGTGGCTGCGGGATCTGATCGCCAGCATTCGCAACCTGGTCGCGCGGGGGGATCTGCTGGGGCGTGCGGTTGAGGCGCTCAAGAAATGGTTCGTGGAACGGCGCGCTGCGGGTGGGGGCGAGGGAGGTCGTCCGCCCGAGGACGGAGGCGGGTCTCCAGGGGGCGCGCGATCCGGCGTGCCGGAACCGCCGAGCTTCCAGGAACCGGAAATCGATCCGGGAAAGATCACGGGATATGCGATGAATCCCGAGCATCCGGTGGGTAGGAACAAGTATCGAGTGATCAACTCGACCACCGGCCTCGGGCCGGAGGACGCGGCGTCGGTGGAACAACAGATCCGGGACGGTGTCCGCGCGGGAGTCCCGATCGCCGGCCGGGCCGACGAGTACGGTCAACGGTGGAATGTGGATGTGCCGTTGACCGGACCGAGTGGCTCGATGGTGGTCCGCACGGCTTGGATCGTCGATGCCGGGGAGACAACTCCTCGTCTTGTCACGATCTCGTTCCCCAAGGGGTAGGTGTGGTGCAGGAGTTGGACGTCGTCGCGCTCGTGATCGACCTGCCGGATCAGGAGCTGAAGGCGGGCGCCGAGGGAACGGTCGTCCACGTCTTTCACCGCCCACGTCTCGCATACGAGGTGGAGTTCGTGGACCGCGACGGGGCCACGGTCGCGATGGTGACGCTGACTCCGGAGCAGGTGCGCCGAGTCGATCGTCGGGGACATTTGTCGTAGGGCGAGGTTCTCACCATTTGGATGGGGATCTTGGCGTCTGGCGGGATGTGAGCGCGGCGGTTTTTGGGGGTTCGGGGGGATGCGGGGAAACCGGCCTAAGTGGCAAAAGCCGTGAGGGCACCCGGGTCGCACCGGTTGTGACGGGTATCCGACAGTTGGCTTGGTGCCGGCTTGATGGTGGGCACGCGGGGAATGCGGAACTGGTTCGGTGCGGTCCGGCCTATGTGGATCTCCGCTCGGGCGGTGCGCGGTATCGATTGATTCGCAAGTGCTGGTGGGGGCGCATGCCGTCACGGTGTGTTGACGTTTGCGTGGTGGTCACCGCGTTGAAATATCGCAGTGATTCACTGTGGGGGCGGGTTGGAAAGCGAGGCTGACATGCAACTTGCACGTGCGGTTCGCCGTGCAAGTTGCATGTTTCGCAGCGTCTCGACCTGCTGCTCCGTCGTCGTGGCTCAGTTTTGATCATCTCGCGGCATTTCATTCATGAGCGTTTCTGCGATGTGGGAACGGGACCCTTCCAGTCGATCACCGGAAGTGGAACTCTTCTAAGCCAGCAGTAACGCCCGCGACACGGACGGTGGTGGTAAAGCATGCGCCCAGACGTTCTGGTCGGTCCGAGCGAGTGGGTGGTCGAGCAGTTCGGCGACAAGGTTGCCGGCGAACTGTGGACCCGGGTTCCGGAGGCGTTGAGCACCGCGATCGACCGTGAGGTCAACGCCCACCCCGCTATGACGCAGACCCAGGAACGAGTGCTCGCGAATCCGCGATGGCCGCTTCCGTACGAGGAGCTCGTGCTTTTCCTCGGCACGCTCCCCGGCGCCGAGATCATCAGTGTTCCCAAGTCCGTCTACCAGCTTGTCGTGATCAACGGGCACGTGGTCGTGCCGTGGTGCTACGGACAATCCGCGCAGACATCGATGCGTGACATCGAGGTCGGGCGCTCGTTCGGCCGGCTCGCCCGGGAGCTGCTGCGCCGCTTCGGACCGCCCTGGCGGCGGTCGCAGGCCGAGGCGCCGCTCCCGCTGGACGCCGTCGACGAGCGCGAGGTCGCCAAGATCTGTGCGGCGATCGCCAAGATCGAGCCGAAGCCCGAGGTCGTCATCGCCGGGTACGCGGGGGACGCGCACCTGGGACTGCTGCGGGCATGCCTCGGCGAGATCAAATCCACCGACAACGGGCACCTCAGCTGGAGCCACCTCGACGACCTGCCACTGCCACCACCGGTGATCCCTCGCCCCCGCCGCATGCAGTTCCCCTGAACCCTGACCTCAGCAATCGTCTCTTGAGCCAGCAACTCGGCCCTGACCGCGGCCGTCCCGCACCGCTCACCCCGGGCCCGTCCCGCCGCTCGCCGCGGCGCGACGGGCCCGGTCCGTGCGGCGGCGCGTTTGATCACACGCTGCGGGGGAAGCCAACGGTGATGGAACGAGGTAGCAGCAAGCACGGGGCCCGCGTCGACGACCGGATGGCCGACGAGGTTCGCGGCGAGGTCCGGGGCAACCCGGGCGGTCGCGCCGAGGAATGGCGCACGGCCGAGCCCTCCGGAGAAGATCAGCCGGTGACGACCGAGGCGCTCGACGTCGCCGAGTCCGAGCGGTTCAGCCGGTTCGGACGATATGTCGGACTGTCCGCGCTGCCCGGCGACCGGGACGCTCTGCGGCGCAGCGCGGAGGATCTGCAGGCGCCTGACGACATCCTGGCCGATCTCGACCGGTTGCCCGAGGGAAGCACCTTCCAGAACCTCGCGGAGGTGTGGCGGGCGCTCGGGCGCCGTACGGAGTGACGGCGTGATACGTGGGTGACCGGCCGCGGCGTCGGGCGGGCGATCGTCGTCTGAGACTCGCGGCGATTGGCACGTTGCGAACCGTGTGCGGCGGTAGTCGTATGCCTATTGTCGTGTGCATGGAATGGAAGGCAATGCGCCTCGCGGGCGCCCATGAGGTTCGTCTCCTGCTCGGCGTGAGCCGGCAGCGGCTCTATCAGCTCGCCGCCCGGTCCGATTTTCCGGAACCCGTCGCCACTCTGGCCCAGGGCAAGATCTGGTCGATCGGCGACATCGAGAAATGGCTCGCCGATCATCGGGGTCCGCGTGCCGCGGCTCATAGGAGAGTCGCGGCCTATGAAGAGGCCGCGGCGCACGGCGAAGTCGCGGCCCGCGGCGAAGTCACGGCCAACGGCGAAGTCGCGGCCCGCAGCGAAATTGCGCCCGAGGGGGATGCAGCCCGGCGGGAAGTCGCGGTCGGCGGGCACGTCGTCGCGGAGGGCGAAGTCGGGGCCGTTCTGGCGGTGGCGTCCTGACCGTGGGCCTGCTCAGCGGGAGAGCGGGGAGTGCGAGCTGCTCGGTGGGCGACGTAGGAGGTTGCCCTACTCTGCCGGGGCGAGGTAGGCGGTGGAGAAGGGCTCGTGGCGGGCGCGCATGTCGGCGTAGGCGGTGAGCAGCATCGGCGCCAGGACCACCGCGCTTGCCACCGAGAAGACGGCCGAGAACAGCTCGGAGGCGATGGCGGCGGCGGTGGAGATGTCGCCGGACGCCGCGCCGGGGAACAGGGCGTTCGTGAAGACGCTCTCGACCAGGAAGAAGGCGACGTTCAGCCCGAGGAACACGGCGATCCGGCCCAGGGCGGCGCCGAAGTTGGCGTGGAACAGCTGGAACACGCGGCCGATGGCGTTGCCGCGCTCGAGCAGCACCACCACGGGCAGGATCGAGAAGACGGCCAGGAGATAGATCCCGGGCAGGATGCAGAAGACCAGCCCGACCAAGATCATCAGGCCGGCCAGGATGCCCCAGCCGATCAGCGCCGGCGTGCGGCGCAGGCCGTCCAGGAGGGCGGCGCCGATCGAGGCCGGGCGGGCGGTCGCCGTCTGTACGAGGACGCGCTGGGTGGCCAGGCTGACGGTGACGCTGAGCAGGCCGACGACCACGATGAACGCCAGGAACGGCACGATCAGGTCGACGAGCTCGTCCAGGGTGAGGGTGGAAGTGCCGGCGCGGCGGATCTGGTCGCCGCTGGCGATGTTCACCCAGGACAGCAGCACCGCGGTGGGCAGCACGGCGATCAGCTGGATGAGGAGGATCGGGCGCCAGGCCAGGCGGAGCAGCCGGAAGCTGCGCGCCCACCAACCGGCGAAGTCGGGGCTGACCAGGGCGTCGTCGGGGCCGGCGTAGTACTCGGGCGGCAGCGTGGCCGGGACGCCGTAGGACGGGCCGGGTTGACCGTAGGCCGGGCCGGGGTAACCGGGCGGGCCGTATCCAGGCTGAGGACCGTGACTGGGCGGCCCGTATCCGGGCGGCCCGTATCCGGGCGGTCCGTATGTAGGCGGTCCGTCTGCAGGTGAGCCGTAGGAGGGCGGTCCGTAGGAGGGAGGCCCGGCGGGCGGCGGTGCGCCATATCCAGGCAACGGCTGCGAGGGCCCGAACGGCGACGGCGGAGCACCACCAGCGGCGGGCGGCTGAGTGGCAGGGCCCGCGGGCGGCGGCGTGGACGGGCCGGGCGACGGCTGGGCGAAGGGATAGGCGGGCGGCTGGGCAAAGGGATCGCCCGGCGGTGGAGCGGAAGGCCCGGCCGGCGACTGGGCCGGCGGGTCGGCGGGGGGCTGGGCCCACGGATCGGACGGCTGGGCGTACGGGCCGGAGGGTGTGCCGGCCGGGTCCGGGTGCTCGCCGGTCGGTGGGCGGCGGTCGTCGTCGGAGGTGCCGGGGTTCTCGGTCAACGTCAGCCCGCTCTCGTCCAAGATCAGCGTCGACACGCTATCGGGGTGGGCCTTCAGGTTACGGCCCGGGCGCACCGCCCCCGGTCGCGCCGACGGCGGGGGAGGACAGCGCGGCCTAGAATCGGGAGGATGTCCGAGCAGCGGGAATCGCCCACGACGATCCGGGATCGGGCCGTCGCGGTCGCCGACTATCTGCTCGCCGTCCGCGCCCAGATGGAGCGGCCCGCGCGCGCCATCCCGGCCGACGCCTACCGGCTCGACGCCCTGCCCGATCATCCGGCGTGCCAGATCGGGCCGGCCGCCGACGGCACCTCGTGGCTGCGGGTCGGCCTGCCCGATCTGCCGCCGCCGGTTGCCGTCCCGGCCGCGCTGCGCCGCCGCCTGCGCGGCGACATCACCGCGGCCACCGAGCCCACCCCCGACACCGCGGGCCGAGACGAGCCGGCAGCACAAACGCCGGCCCGGGACGGGCAGGCCGCAGCGCAAGCGCCCGGCACCCCGAGTGGAGAAAACCCAACCGCGGCACAAACGCCGCGCGATGAATTCGAGGACTGGCGCGACCGGGTCTGGCGGCCCTGGGCGCACGCTACCGCCGAGGCCGAGAAGACCCGCGTGCTGCACCGCCGGCTCTTCGACCTCATGCACCAGATCGACATGGCCGCCGCCACCACCGAGCTCGTCTGGGGCCACGGCCTGCTCCACACCACCATCAACGGTGAGCGGGTCCGCTATCCGCTGGTCGCCACGCCGGTGCTGATCGAGTACGAGCCGGACAGTTCCCTGGTCACCGTGTCCCCGGCCGGGCCCAGCCGACTCCAGACCGACGCCCTGACCGGCCTGGACGAGCGATACCTCGCGCAGCTGCTCGCCCTGGCCGGCCCGGCCGGCACCCTCGAGGTGGACCTGGGCAACGACCTCGAGCGCCGCGAGCTGTTCGAGCGCGCGATGGCCCGCCTCGGCTACGACCGGGTGATCAACGACGGCACCATCGAGACGGTCCAGCCGCACATCGCCGATGTCGGCGTGCTCTTTGTCCGGCCCAAGCAGCGCCTTCTCCGCGGCTTCCTGGAAAACCTGCGCGACCGCCTGCTCAGCGGCGACACCGCCGGCGTCGGCGCCCTGGCGGCGATCGTCGCTCACGAGCCGTCGAAGCTGCGCATGCCCGACGACCGCCCCGAGGACTGGCGGCGGGTCGGCGATCGCCTGCTCATGCCGTTGCCGACCAACGAGGCGCAGGAGTCGATCGCGCGTCGGCTCGCGCAGCACCGCAACGTGGCCGTTCAGGGGCCGCCGGGCACCGGCAAGACCCACACGATCCGCAACCTGATCTGCCACCTCATGGCGAACGGCAAACGGGTCCTGGTGGTCGCGCAGAAGGAAGATCCGCTGCGGGTGCTGCGGGACGGCCTGCCCGAGGGGATCCGCGCGCTGTGCCTCGCGGTCCTGGGCCGCACCACCGACCAGCTGGTGCAGCTTCAGCTGGCCGCCCGCGAGCTCGCCGATCGGGCGGCCACGCTCGACCAGGACGCCGAGGCCCGCCGGGTGGAGCGGCTGACCGGCCTGCTCGAGGACGCCGAGCGCGAGTTGGCGACGGCCCTGGGCGGGCTGCGGGCGATCGCCGAGAGCGAGGCGGTCACCTATTCCATCGACGGGGTGCCGCAAACGCCCGTCGAGGTGGGCGCCTGGCTGCGGGAACGCGCCGCCGCGCAGAGCGGCATCCCGGATCCGGTGTCGTCGGCGCCGCCGCTGACCGCCGAGGAGTTCGGCACGCTGCTCGCGTCCGCGCACAGCCTCGCGCCCGGCGACCGGGCCGCGGCGCTGCGCCGACTCCCCGACACCGACGATCTCCCGGACGCCGCCGAGGCGGCTAAGACCCGGACCGAGCGGTCCAAGCTCCAGGAGCAGGTGTCCCGCTTGGCGGCCCAAGGCCTTGACCTCGATGCGGTACGCCGTGCCGACCTGGCCGCGGTGTGCAAGGACCTGCGGGACGCACTGACCTGGTTGCGCCGCCGGGAAGGATCGTGGACCGACCGGCTCGGCCGGCTGCTCGCCGACCCGCACTGGCGGGCCGTCTGGGCCGATCACGTGGCGGCGACCGAGGCGCTGCTGGCCGAGCTGGCCGCGCTGACCCGGCAGCTGGCCGGCCATCGGGTGACCGTGCCGGAGGCGTACGCGAAAGAGCCGAAACGCCTGCTCGCCCAGCTCGCCGAGATCCATCAGCGGTTCGCCTCCGGCCGCGGGCTGAGCCGGCTGCTGCAGGCCGGGCTGGTCAAGCTGGCCGACGAGGTGCGGGTCGACGGCGAGCCGCTGCGCACCACCGACGACATCGACGTCGTGGTGGCCTGGGTGCGCCGGGTTCAGGCCCGGGGGCGGCTGGGCGGTCACTGGCAGGAGTGGATCGATCGCCTGGCGATCGAGACCCCGGCCGGCGATCCGGAGATCTGGGCGGGCACGTTGCTGTCCGACGCGGGTCAGTCTCTCGATTGGGACGTACGCCATTGGCCGGCGCTCGCCGAGCGCCTCGCCGCGCTCGTACCCCAGCATGATCTTGATCTTGATCCGGCCGCCCTGGCCGAGGTCGAGGCCCTGCTGGCCGAGGCCCCGGCGGTGGCCGAGCGGGATGCGCTGCGGGCGGCGGAGCACGAGATCGCCGAGCGGCTGCGGCCGTGGCCCTCGCTCGGCGCGGCCTGGTCCACCCTCGAGGGCTGGGACCCCGCGGTGGCCGAGGTCCGTCGTCTGCGAGCGCTGCGTCCGGCCGTCGAGAGGTACGTCGACCTGCGCAATCGCCTGGCCGAGGAGGCACCGGAGTGGGCCGCGATGATCGAGGCGGGGGAGGTGCCCGCGGTCTCCGGCACCGCCTGCCTCGACGCGTGGGCCTGGCGCCGCGCGCAGACCTGGTTCGACGAGGTGATCGGCAGCGTCGACCCGGCGGTGCTGGCCAAGCGGGTCGAGAACGCGCGCGAGAAGATCCGCCGCCGGACCGCGGATCTGGTGGTGGCGAGCGCCTGGCTCGAGGTCGCGCGCAGCCTCGACGACCGGCGCAAGGCCGCGCTGGCCGACTGGACCACCGCCCTTCGCAAGATCGGCAAAGGCACCGGACGCTCGGCGGCGGCGTGGCAGGCGCACGCACAGCGGCACATGGAGTCGGCGGTCGAGGCGGTGCCGGTCTGGGTCATGTCGGTCGACCGGGCGATCGAGCAGTTCGCCGGCGGCGCGCACTTCGACGTGGTGATCGTGGACGAGGCGTCGCAGGCCGATCTCTTCGCGCTGCCGGTGCTGTCGCTCGCCGAGCGGGCCGTGGTGGTCGGCGACGACCAGCAGATCGGGCCGCAGCTGGGCTTCGTGGGCTCGGTGGCTGGGCTGATCCACAGCCACCTCGGCGACGTGCCCTCGGCCGAGCACTTCGACCCGGAGTCGTCGCTCTACGACCACGCGGTGCGGCGCTCGCCCGAGCGGATCCTGCTCACCGAGCACTTCCGCTGCGTGCCGCAGATCATCGAGTTCTCGTCCCGGCACTACTACGACGGCAAGATCATGCCGCTGCGGGCCGACCGCCCGGCGCTCTCGCCGTTGCGCACCGTGTTCCTGCCCGACGGCGTCCGGCAGCCGCTGGCCGGTTTCGGCGACGTCAACATCGCCGAGGCCGAGGCGCTGGTCCGGCAGGTCGGCGCGATCGTGCGGGATCCGCGGTACGACGGCAAGACGCTCGGCGTGGTCTCGCTGCTCAGCACGAGCGGGCAGGCCGGTTATCTGCTGCAGTTGTTGCGCGGCGAGATCGGCGAGGACGAGATCCAGGCGCGGCGGCTGCGGGTGGGCGACGCGTACACGTTCCAGGGCGACGAGCGCGATGTCGTGCTGGTGTCCATGGTGGTGTCGGACAACGATCCCCGGGTCGCGGCGTTCACCAAGCGCGAATATCACCGGCGCGTCAACGTGGCCGCGTCCCGGGCCCGCGACCAGCTCTGGATCTTCCATTCCGTGCGGGCCGGCTCGCTTCTCGCCGACGACGCGAGGGCTCTGCTGTTGACGTACGCGAACAATGCCGTTGATCGGGACAGCCCCGCCGATCTTGCGCTGTGCGAAAGCGATTTCGAGCGGGACGTGTTCAAGCGCCTGACCGCGCGCGGGTTCCGGCCGATCCCGCAGTTCCGGATCGGCGCCTACCGGATCGATTTCGTGCTGAACGCGCCGGACGGGCGGCGGCTCGCGATCGAATGCGACGGCGACACCTACCACGGGCCGGAGCAGTGGGAAAGCGACATGCGCCGGCAGGCCGTGCTCGAGCGGGTGGGCAACTGCGTCTTCGTGCGAATCCGGGGAAGCATTTTCGCCCGGGAGCCCGAGGTCGCGATGTGGCCGGTGTGGCAGCGGATCGAGGAGCTGCAGATCACGCCGGCGCCGCGGCGGACGGTGCTGGAGATCGGGCAGTGGCAGGGATCGGGCTCGCCCACCGCTCGTCGCCTCACCGCCGGGGCCGCCGCGCTCGCCTCGCTCGTTCCGGCGGACAAGCGGATCCGGGTGGGCGTCACCGACGAATCGCCGTCGGTGGCGGTGCTGGCCAGGCACCTCGCGGCGACGCGCGCCGCCCTCGCCGACGCGCCCGAGGTGATCGTGGGCGGGGACTGCGGGGTCGAGGTCGCTCCGATCGAGGCGGCGCTGGCCGCGCACGGCGACGGGCTCGTGGTGGTGTGGTTCGACGCCCACGGCGATCTCAACACGCCGGAGTCGTCGCCGTCCGGCGCGTTTCACGGGATGGTGCTGCGCACCCTGCTCGGGACCGGATACCCCGAGCTGGCGCCGGCGCGGACGCTTCGCCCGTCCCAGGTGGTGCTGGCCGGCGTGCGAGCGTTCGACCCGGCCGAGAAGGAATACGCGGCCGAGGCCGGGATCGCGCACGTCGAGCCGGCCGCCATCGAGTCGCTGGCCGCCGTGGTCGAGGGGCTCGGCGCGCGGGCCGTCTATCTCCACATCGACCTGGACGTGCTCGATCCCGAGGCGTTCGCGTCGGTGGGTGCGCCCGAGCCGGAGGGTCTCACGCCGGCCCAGCTGACCGCGGCCGTGCGGGAGCTGAGCGCGCGCTTCCCGGTCGCGGGGATCGGGATCACCGAGTACGAGCCGGACCGGCCGGGCGATCGCGCGGTCCTGGCGAAGCTCGTGCCCGGCCTGTTCTCAGTGGTGGATTGAGCCGGGCCCTACGGCTGCGGGGTCAGCTCGATCCGCGCCTTGACGCCACAATGGCCGGCGAGCAGCGTCACCAGCGCCGGGCCGTCGATCAGCTCGAGCGGCCGGCCGGCCAGCGCCTCGTACGCGTCCGGCTCGATGCCGCCCAGCGCGATCAGGATGCCCTTGGTCGCGCCCGCCGCCGCCACCGCGCCCGCGAGGGCGTGCACGGCGGGCGCGCCGGCCGGGGCGCCGCGGCCCGCGTGCACCACGACCCGGCCGCCGAAGATCGGGCGCGGGTCGGTGGCCAGCCAGCGGGAGCCGTCGCCCGCCCGCTCGGCCCGGCCCATCTCGAGGCCCATCACGCCGAACAGGTCGGCCAGCTGCTTCTCCCACGCCGCGTCGGTGAGCGTGACCAGGTTGGGGCGCTCGTCGATGTCGGCGAGCACGTTGAACTCCTCGGTGAAATCGCGGTCGGCGTCCCGCTCGAAGTCGATCTTCGGGGTGACGCCGGTCAGCTCGTCGGGCGCGGCCGAGAGCGCGCCCTCCAGGTGCCGCAGGCACGCGACCGGGTCGACCCGGCGCAGCTTGATCGCGGCGAAGGTGTCCCGGTCGGTGCGCACCGACACCAGGCAGGGGCGCACGAACCGGCCGGTCCGCCGGTCGATCGCGTCGACGATGCCGTTGAACGACGCCTGCCGCACGAGGCCGCCGCGGTCCGCCTCGATGATCTCGTGGATGGTGCGCAGCGTGACCCGGGCGATGATGTCCACGTAGCGGCGGCGGATCTCGCCCTCGTCGCGGGGGATCGCGGTCAGGTCGTCGCGGAGCCGGTCGTAGCGGTACTCCTTGACGACCGGCACCACCTCGATCGGGGGCAGGTGGTACTCGATCAGCAGGTGCCTCTGCTTCGGCAGGTACGCCAGGCGGAAGTGCTGGGGGAAGTCGTCCGGGTAGACCGAGTTGCCCAGCACCATCGCGAAGTATTCGACCACTGCGGACGGGTCGGCGTCGGCCACCGCCGCCGCGAAGCGGTCCACCTCCGCGTTGTAGGCCGTCAGCTTGGCCTCGTGCTTGCGCTTGCTTTCGTCGTACGCCCGCTTGCGCGCCCGCAATTGCCGTTTGCGCCCCTCCTCGGCCTCCACCCACCGGGCTCGCGCCTGCTCGTAGGCGCGCCGGGCGTTGGTCGTCTGCTGCTGGTGCAGCGGGCCGCCGAGCAGCTTGCCCACCCCGCGCGGCCGCGGCGGCACGTAGCTCTGCCAACTCGGCTCGGACAGCGGCCGGCCCAGCGGGCCCGGGTCGAACGGCGGCACGGTCAGCGGCTTCTTGAACTGGTCGAGGTCGATGTGATCGTCGACGTCCAGGGTGGAGAGCAGCAGCGCGTCCAGGGCGCTGAGCCGCGCGCGCACCTCGGCATTGGCCGCGGCCGCGTCGGCGGTGCGCGCCTCCACATACAGCCGGCGGCGTTCGCGCTGCCGCTCGGTGTCGGACGCCGCCTGCTGCGCGGCCGCGATCGCGTGATCGGCGTTGCGCCGGATCAGATCGCGCTGCTGCGCGGCCGCCGTGTTCGCCCGCTGGTCGGCGGCCACGTGCGTGGCGTGCGCCCGCTGCATGTCCCGGATGATCCCCATGCCTCGTCCTCGCTCCGCGGTCGGGTCCAATCGCCACCATATCCGGCGTTTCCGGATCTTCGTCACGCGCCGCGAGCTTGATGAAGCTGTGCGTGCATGGTCGCCGCCGCGGCGGGGTAGGAGTCGCACATGGTTCCGTAGCCAGTACGAGCAGTGACTGTCCGTCATGGTGTCGGCCGCCGGTCGGGGCCGGAACTACGCAGCGCAGCGGTCATACGATCGGTTGAATCCCACCTCTGATCGGGCTAAGACCAGCAGTTGAGGGCTTTGTACCAGGGCCTGGCCAAACATTGACGCACCTGGGGCCTGTTATCTGCGGCATGTGACGGGTGGTAATAGGTCGGGCTGAGGGGGGAGGTGAACGACGCATGGCGATGCGGTCGGTCCCGCCTTCGCCGCGCCCGCCCGCCGATGACCGGGCCGGGACCGCGTGGTTCTCCTACACCGCCTCGGGTGACCACATCGTGTGGTCGCCGGCCCTGCTCGCCATGCTCGGCCGGCAGCCCACGCAGGACGAGATGAGCCGCAAGGTTCTCACCCGATACGTGCACCGCGACGACCACGCGAAGGCGCTCGGCGCGCTCACCCAGGCGTGGACGTCCCGGGTGCCGGTGCGCACCACCGTGCGGCTGATGCGCGCCGACGGCGGATGGTTCGACGTGGACTGCCGGCTGGAGCCGATGACCGGCCCGGACGGCACGGTCCGGGGCCTCCGCGGCACGGTCACCGACGTCTCGGCCCGCGAGCGTGAGCGGCGCGAGCTGGCCCGGCTTGCCCGGCGCGGCGAGACCGTCCAGGCGTCCCTGGTGGACCCCGACCCGGCCACCGGGCTGCTGACCCGGGCCCGGTTCGTGGACGAGATCGACCGGGCCCAGCGCCGGGGCGGCGGCGCCATCCTGATCATCCGAGTGCAGCCGGCGCGGGCCGAGGACGGGCTGCGTCCTTCGCGGGGGGAGGACGGGCTGCGTCCTTCGCGGGGGGAGGACGGGCTGCGGCCCGAGCTGGGCGCCGATCTGCTGCACCGGGCCGCCCGGGTGCTCGAGGGCGTGGTGCAGGAGGGCGCGCTGCTCGGCCGGGTCGGCCCCAGCGAGATCGGCCTGCTGCTGCCGGGCACCTCCTGGCCGATGGCCCGGCGCGAGGCCGAGGTGCTGGTCGACGCGCTGCGGTCGCAGACCTTCGTGCTGCCCGACACCTGGCTGCGGGCGAACGCCTGGGGCGGGCTCGTGCGGTTCACGCCGGACGCCGAGGCCGGCAGCCACGAGGTGCTGATCGACGCCGAGCACGCCTGGCGCGACTCCCGCGACGCCGACCGCCCGCTCACCGTGGTCGCGCACCCGGTGCCGCGCCGCGACCGGCGCGGCTCCTACCGCACGCGGGTCGCCGACGCGCTCGGCACCGACCGGTTCACCCTGTACGCCCAGCCGATCCTCGACCTGCAGAGCAACGCCGTCACCCGGCACGAGCTGCTGCTGCGGGTGCTCGACGAGTCCGAGGGCCCGCAGTCGCCGAGCCAGGTGCTGGACACCGCCGAGCGGCTCGACGCCGTCTACGACATCGACCTGTGGGTGGTGGAGCGGGCCATGCAGCTCGCCGCCGACGAGCCCGGCCGGTGCCTGCAGATCAACCTCTCCGGCCGATCGGTCGGCGACCCGCGGCTGACCGCCGAGGTGGAGCGGCTGATCGCCCGGTATGACGTCAACCCGGCCCAGCTCACCTTCGAGATCACCGAGACCGCGCTGATCGGCAACCTGAGCGAGGCCCGCCACTTCGCCGACCGGGTGCGCGACCTGGGTTGCGAGCTGGCCCTCGACGACTTCGGGTCGGGTTACGCGTCGTTCCGCTACCTGCGGATCTTCCCGATCGACCTGGTCAAGATCGACGGGGAGTACGTGGTCGACCTGGTCGACAACCCGCAGGACCAGGTGCTGGTGCGGGCCCTGGTGCAGGTCTGCCAGGCGTACGGGATCCACACCGTGGCCGAGTTCGTGCAGGACGAGCCCACCCTGCGGTTGCTCCGTGAGCTGGGCGTCGACTACGTGCAGGGCTATCTCATCGGCAAGCCCGCGCCCTTGCCGGCCGGACGGTTGCCCAATCCCTGACCTGGGTATTCGACGGCGCATGGAGCACTTCACGATCGCCACTGTCGCGGAGAAGAACCCCGACTTCCGCCGGGTCCTCTGGACCGGCAAGCACACCCAGCTCGTCGTGATGACGATCCCGCCGGGCGGCGAGATCGGCGAGGAGGTCCACGAGGTGGACCAGATCCTCACGTTCGTCAGCGGCGTCGGCAAGGCCACGGTCTCGGGTCAGCAGCGCAACGTCTCCCCGGGCGACCTGGTCGTCGTGCCGGCCGGCCACAAGCACAACTTCGTCAACGCCGGCCCCAACCCGCTGGTCCTCTACACCGTGTACGGCCCGCCCGAGCACGCGGACGGCGCGGTGCACAAGACGAAGGAAGAGGCCGACCGGCTCGAGGAGGCCGGCAAGGACGAGCCGCCGGCGTCCGCGGCGAAGCCGTGACACGCCGCCGGCATTGGCGCCTCCGCCCATGCCGGCACCGCGTCCTGCGGGAGCGGCCGAAGCCGTGACACGTCGCCGGGACCGGCCGAGGCCCCCCAGCCAGCCGGTCCCGGCGCCGTGCGGGGCGTAACCCCGGGCGGCACACTACTCGGGGCGCGCCACCCCATCGATCGGCGTGCCCGTTTGGTCATCGTCCCGTTGCCCCAATGAGATACTTTGCCCGCCGAAGCACTAACCTTCCACCATGGACGACCCCCGGTGGCTGACCGACGAGCAGCAGCAGGCGTGGCGCCGCTTCGTCGAGGTGCTGGTCAGGGTCCCGGCGGCCCTCGAGGCCCAGCTGCAGCGCGATTCCGGCCTCACGCACATGGGCTACATCGTGCTGTTCACCCTCTCCGAGCGCCCCGACCGGCGGCTGTCGATGAGCCGGCTCGCCAAGCTCGTCTCCGCCTCCCTCTCCCGGCTGTCGCACGTGGTGGCCCGGCTCGAGGCGCAGGGCTGGGTGCGGCGCGAGCGCGACCCCGCCGACGGGCGGGTGCAGATCGCCGTTCTCACCGACACCGGCTTCGCCAAGGTGGTCGACTCCGCCCCGGGCCACGCCGAGGCGGTCCAGCAACTGATCTTCGACCGGCTCACGCCGGCCCAGGTGAAGCAGATGGTCAAGCTGGCCGACGCCCTCCTGGAAAGCCCGGTCGAGGTCCGGCCCCAGCAGTAGAGGTCCGGCCCCAGCAGTAGCTGCCGGCTTGGCGCGATTCGGCGGGCCGACCGCATAGGCTGGCATCCGTGTGATCCGACTCACGGAGGAGCTGCGCGGATGGGTCAGCAGGTGCGGGGCGTGATCGCCCGGGCCAAGGGCGCGCCGGTGGAGACGACGACGATCGTCGTCCCCGATCCGGGGCCGGGCGAGGCGGTTGTCGCGATCAAGGCGTGCGGGGTGTGCCACACCGATCTGCACTATCGCGAGGGTGGCATCAACGACGACTTCCCGTTCCTGCTCGGCCACGAGGCCGCGGGCGTGGTCGAGTCGGTCGGCGACGGGGTCACCGACGTGGCGCCCGGGGATTTCGTGGTGCTCAACTGGCGGGCGGTGTGCGGAAACTGCCGGGCCTGCCTGCGGGGCAAGCCGTGGTACTGCTTCGCCACCCACAACGCGACACAGAAGATGACCCTCGCCGACGGCACTGTCTTGTCGCCCGCGCTGGGCATCGGGGCCTTCGTCGAGAAGACTTTGGTCGCGTCGGGGCAGTGCACGAAGGTCGACCCGTCCGCCCGCGCCGCCGCCGTCGGGCTGCTCGGATGCGGCGTGATGGCCGGGATCGGCGCGGCGATCAACACCGGTGGCGTGACCCGCGGTGACTCGGTGGCCGTGATCGGCTGCGGCGGGGTGGGCGACGGCGCGATCGCCGGCGCCGCGCTGGCCGGCGCCACGACGATCATCGCGGTCGACACCGACGAGCAGAAGCTCGAGTGGGCGCGGGGCTTCGGCGCCACCCATACGGTGAACGCCCGGAACGACGACGTTGTCGCGAAAATTCAGGACTTGACTGGTGGGTTCGGTGCGGACGTCGTCATCGAGGCGGTCGGCCGCCCCGAGACGTACAAGCAAGGCTTTTATGCTCGTGATCTTGCCGGAACGCTGGTGCTGGTCGGCGTTCCGACGCCCGAGATGACGATCGAGCTGCCGCTGCTCGACGTGTTCGGGCGCGGGGGCGCGCTCAAATCCAGCTGGTACGGCGACTGCCTGCCGACCCGGGACTTCCCGATGCTGACCGCGCTGTACCAGCAGGGCCGCCTCGACCTGGACGCGTTCGTCTCCGAGGAGATCGCGCTGGACCAGGTCGAGGAGGCGTTCGCCAAGATGCACACCGGCGGCGTGCTCAGGTCGGTGGTGCTCTTCTAGACGGCTGCGGCAGATCCGGCGGGTCCGCTCAGCTCGCCGGAATCTCCCGCCAGAGCTTGCTGCGACGACCCGGGAGGTAGGGCGAGTCGAGCCGCTTGGCCACCAGCCCGCCGAGGCCCTGGGAACGGGCCGTCTCCAGCGCGATCTCTCCGGTGCCCGGGAAATACGGCGGCGTCTGCCAGTGCTCGCCGGCGATCGACAGGCCCTCCAGCAGCTCGCGGCGCTGCGCGTACCCGATGTTGTCGGTGGTCCCGTGCCCCTCCAGCCACAGCAGGTCGTACACCAGGTAGTGGACGTTGGCCCGCTTGCTGCCGGGTTTCTTGCCCAGCCGGGTCTCCGGCCGCGGTCCCTCGAAGGCCACGAGCTCGCCGTCCAGCACGGCCTCGATCGGGGCGAGGGCCGGTCCGAGCGCCCTGATCTCGGGAAACCACGCGGTGATGTCGTCCTCGCCCCGCAGGCGCACGCGCCCGCCGTCGACGAATGCGACGGCCCGCAATCCACCCCAATTCATCTCGTACGCCCATTGCGCGTCCTCTCCGGCCGGGACCGTCCCCTTGGTCGCCAGCATCGGCTGCACCTCGTCGGGCATGGGCTCCCAGCCGGGCTCGGGCGGGTCCATCCGGCGGACCATCCAGTCGGCGCCGCCGGTCTGGAAGAAGATGTACCGGCCGATCGCGCGCTCGCCGTGGAAGACGACCTCGATCTCGTCGTCGCGCCACTTGCGGGTCTCGTACGTGCCGCGGTCGAAGATCTTCATCTGGCCGCCGCCGTACTCGCCGGCCGGGATCTCGCCGTGGAAGTCGAGGTACTCCAGCGGGTGGTCCTCGGTGTGCTTGGCCAGGTGGTTCTTGACGCGGTCGCGGGGCAGGCCACGCGGGACGGCGAAGCTCACCAGCACGCCGTCGCGCTCGAGCCGCACGTCCCAGTGCAGCGCGCGGGCGTGATGCTGCTGAATGACGAACCGGTTTTTTCCGGTTTCATCCGGATGTTTCCCCGGGATCGGCTCGGGTGTCTTCTTCGCGTCCCTTTTGCGGCGGTACTCGCCGAGCCGGTCGGTCATCCCCCCATTCTTGTCGTACCCCCGTGCCAGGGTGTTCCTATGTACTCGGAACGGGCGTCATCGCTGCCCCACGTGGTGGCCTGGTGGAGCGTGACCGAGCCCGGCGCGCCGCCGAAACGCATCCTTCCCGACGGCTGCCTCGACATCATCTGGCACGACGGCCGGCTCTTCGTGGCCGGGCCCGACACCACCGCCCAGATCGGGCGACCGGCGCCGGGCAGCCGGCTGTTCGCGTTGCGCTTCGGGTCGGGCACCGGGCCGGGCGTGCTGGGCCTGCCCGCGTCCGAGCTGGTCGACCAGCAGGTGCCGCTCGACGCGCTCTGGCCGGGGTCCGTGGTGCGGCGGCTGTCCGCGGCCGACGATCCGCTCGCCGCGCTCACCGCCGAGGCCGCCCGGCGGTGGGTCACTCCCGACCGGTCGATGCTGGCGCTGGCCGCCGCCGCCCGGGCCGGCGATCCGGTCTCCGTGATCGCCTCGCGCTGCGGGCTGAGCTCCCGCCAGCTGCAGCGGCGCAGCAACGCCGCGTTCGGGTACGGCCCCAAGACGCTGGAGCGCATCTTCCGCATGCAGCGGGCGGTGGCGCTGGCCCGGCGCGGGTCGCCGTTCGCCGCGGTGTCGGCCTCGGCCGGCTACGCCGACCAGGCGCACCTCGCCCGGGAGGTGCGTGCCATGGCCGGGGTTCCGCTCAGTGCGCTGGTCGGCTCTTGAGCGGCTCTTGATCAGTTCTTGAGCCAGGCGAACAGCTCGACCTGATATCCGTCCGGGTCACGGAGGATCGCGTATCGCTGGCCCCACGGCGCGTCCCACGGCTCCTTGACGCTGTGGTGCCCGGCCGCGACCAGGTCGGCGTGCTGACTGTCCACCTCGGGCGCGTCGGCGCAGAGAAAGGCGAGACTCGCGCCGTCCTTCACCGGTCCGCCCGGCGTGTGGGTGGGATCGAACGAGGCGAGCGACGCGTGCGTGTCCAGCATCAGCCGGATCCCGCCGGGCAGTTCCGCCTCGGCGTGCGGCTCGTTCTCGGCCCCGGCCGGAAACTCCAGGCCGAGCCGGCGATAGAAGGTGAGGGAGGTTGCCATGTCGGCCACCGCGAGGCCGATTCCGTTGAGTGTCGGTGCCATGCCGCCGACGCTACGGGTGCGCCCCGGCGCTGTCTTGAACAATTCGGACGTCGGGATGATCGAGGGTTTCCCCGCCCGGTGGCTCGGGGTAGTGTTCTGGCTCCGACGCGTGTCCGACCATCGGGAGGCAGTGCCGCGATGACCTTGCGCATCCTCGTGGTGGGCGCCGGAATTGCCGGATTGTCCGCCGCCCGGGCGCTGCGGCTCGCCGGGCACCGGCCGGACGTGGTCGAGGAGCTTCCGGCCACGATGTTGCCCGCCGCCGGCATCTACCTCCCGGGAAACGCCTCCCGCGCGCTGCGCCATCTCGGCCTCGACGCGCCGCTGCGCCCGCTCGGCGACCTCATCTTCCGGCAGGTCTTCCTCGACGCCCGCGGCCGCGCGCTGTTCGAGATGGATGTCGCGGGCCTGTGGGCCGGCGTCGGCGAGTCGCGCGCCCTGTCCCGGGCCGACCTCCAGCAGGTGCTGCTGACCAGCGTCGGCGGCGAGGTGCGCTACGACACGTCGGTCCGCGAGCTCGAGATCTTCGACTCCACCGCCAAGGTCGAGTTCGGTGACGGCAGCGTCGCCGAGTACGACCTGGTCATCGGCGCCGACGGCCGCCGGTCCACGATCCGGGCCAAGGCCGGCCTCGGTGGCCCCGCCGTCCCGACCGGGCAGATCGTCTACCGCTCGGTGGTCAGCGGCGGGCCGCCGCTCAGCGACTGGACGGCGCTGCTGGGCCGCCGGTCCTCCTTCACGGCCATGCCGATGGGCGGGCGGCGGCTCTACTGCTACATCGACGAGACCGCGCCCGACTCGCCCAACCCGTCCGATCCGCGCGCCCACCTGCGCAATGTCTTCGGCTCGTTCGGTGGTCCGGTGCCGGCGATCCTCGCGGCCATGGAAAACGTCTCGGTCGCCCGCACCGACGAGGTGGTGCTGGAGCGGTGGTCCCGCGGCCCGGTGCTGCTGGTCGGCGACGCCGCGCACGCCACGGCGCCCACATTGGCCCAGGGTGCGGCGATGTCTTTCGAGGACGCGGTCGTGCTCGGCGAGGAACTGAAACGTTCCGGTGAGGACGTGGCGGCGGCGCTGCGGGCGTACGAGATCCGTCGTCGTCCCCGGTGCGTCGTGGTCCGCGACCGTACCCGTGAGCGTGACCGCACCCGCGACGTGCCGCCGGCCCTGCGCGACCCGATGCTCCGCCGGCGCGGCCTGCGGATCTTCGCCGAGCACTACCGTCCACTCGTGCCGCCCGTCTGACTCGATCACGTCGGAGACACCCCCGACGTGGCTGGGGCAGGTGGGGGACTATTCTGCCCACCGAGGTACGCCTTTCCACCTGGGGACGTGCTGAGCGGGACGAACGAGACGACGGAGGCTATTCGTGACGACCGTTGCGCCCAAGCCGATCGTGACCCGGCCCTACCCGGTCCGGCGGCAGGTCAAGGGTTCGGCACTGGCCCGGATCCTGCGCACGACGGACGCGAAGCAGATCGGGATCATGTACATGATCACCGCCTTCGTGTTCTTCATGCTGGGCGGCCTGATGGCCCTGCTGATGCGGGCCGAGCTGGCCCGGCCGGGCATGCAGTTCCTGTCGCCGGAGCAGTACAACCAGCTGTTCACCATGCACGGCACGATCATGCTGCTGTTCTTCGCGACGCCGATCGTGTTCGCCT
>NZ_JBHTBJ010000051.1:0-48644 GCF_042664765.1 Paractinoplanes rhizophilus
GCCGCTCGCACCCCGCGCTGCCCGCGCCCCGCGCTACCCCGCGCGCCGCCTCGCCCCGCGCGCCGCCTCGCCCCGCGCGCCGCCTCGCCCCGCGCCCCGCCTCGCCCCGCACCTCGCCCTGCCCCGCGGCGCGGCGCGGCGCGATCTTGATGACATGCGGCTCGCGGCGCACAGCAGCTCATCAAGTCGAAAGAGGATCATGCGCCGCGGCGGCAATTTAAGCGCACATTTCGGAAATGTCTTCTCAGAGCGACCCGGATTGTGGACGCGCGGGCCAGATGCTGGAAGGTCAACCACCATGCGGGACCGTTGCCCATCAGGTGGTCGCTGGACCTCACATGATGGGAAGGACCGCAGGTCGCCGCGGGCGCGAAAGCGACAATCCCGGCCGCTGCGTCGGGGTCAGCGGCGGCTGCGCTCGTTCGGCCGGCGTGACCGGGGTGGCATGGCCATCATCGGCTCCTCCGGTCCGGGCAGCCCCCCGTCGGCCAGCAACTGGGCGATCGGCAGCGTCGCCGCCCCCTTGGCCACCGCGTCCGGCCCCAGCGTGCACAGGTCGATGCTGGTCCGGCTGTACGGGCGGCGCAGCGCGTGCCGGGCCGCCGCCGCGCGGATCTCGGGCAGGAAGCGCTCGCCGAGGCGCGCGCCCGCGACGCCGCCGAGCACGATGCGCTCGGGGCTGAACAGGTTGATCAGGTCGGCGATGCCGGCGCCCAGGTAGCCGACCGTCTCGGCGAACACCGGCTCGGCCGCGGGCGGCGTCGCGGCCAGCATCTCGTCCACCAGGCCGGGCGTGTCGGCCCGCCCGGTGGCGGCGGCCAGGCGCCGGGAGATGCCGCCGGCGCCGATGTACGCCTCGAGGCAGCCGCGCGCGCCGCAGCGGCACAGCTCGCCGTCGTACACCAAAGTGGTGTGCCCCCACTCGCCGGCGTTGCTGTTGGCGCCGCGGTAGCCACGGCCGTCCATCACCACGGCCGCGCCCACGCCCGTACCGATCATGATGATGACCGCGTGCCGCGCGCCGCGCGCCGCGCCGAACCACATCTCGGCCTGGCCGAACGTCTTGGCGCCGTTCTCCACGAACACGGGCACGCTGGTGCCGGCCCGCAGCATGTCGCCGAGCGGCACCGCGTCCCAGCCGGTCGACTGCGAGTCGACCACGCCGTCCTGGCCGACCACGCCGGGCACGCCGACGCCGTACCCGAGAACGTCCTTGACCTGCACCCCGGCCTCGGCGATCACCGTGGCCAGCCCGGTCAGCAACCGCTCGGCCACCTGGGCCGGGTCGTCGTCGTGCGCCAGCACGGCCGCCGCCAGTCGGGCCATCGACAGGTCGTAGAGCTCGACCAGCACCCGGGTCTCGGCCACGTCGGCGCCCACCACGTAGCGGAAGCCGGGCCGGACCCGCAGCAGCACCCGCGGGCGGCCGCCGTCCGAGCCGACCAGGCCGGCCTCCTCGACCAGGCCCTCCTCGAGCATCTCGCCGATCAGGTTGCTGACGCTGGCCTGGCTCAGCGCCGTGGTCGCGGCCAGCTGCTGGCGGCTCTGCAGGCCGCCGTGGAAGAGGTCGGTGAGCAGGCTGGACCGGTTGGCCCGGCGCACGTCACGCACCGTCGTACGCCTGCTCTCCAACCTCGTGCCCCCTCAGCCGCCGTCACCTGACCCGAAACTCTACGGCGCTCGGCGCCCCGGGCGTCTATGGTGCCCCCGTGACCGACTATCGCGACGTCAATCTGAGCCATTGGAACGAGCGCGCCGCCGCCCACGCCGCCTCGCCGGGCTATCCGGTGGCCGCGCTCGTGGCCGATCCGGCGGCGCTCAGTCAGGTCGTCGCCTTCGATCGGCCGCGGCTCGGCTCGCTGGCCGGTCAGCGCGGGATCCACCTGCAGTGTCACATCGGCACCGACACGGTGTCCCTGTCGCGGCTCGGCGCGACGATGACCGGCCTCGATTTCTCGGACAAATCGCTGTTCGAGGCCCGGAGCATCGCTGCTCGCGCTCATGCCGACGTCCGATTCGTGCAGGCCGACGTGTATGACGCGCTCGCCGTCGCGGGCGACGGCTACGACTTCGTCTACACCGGCGTCGGGGCGCTCTGCTGGCTGCCCGACATCGCGCGCTGGGCCCGGGTGGTCGCGTCGCTGCTGCGGCCGGGCGGCCGGCTCTTCCTGCGCGAGGGCCACCCGATGCTGTGGTCGCTCGACGACGAGCGCACCGACGCGCTGGTGGTGCGATACCCGTATTTCGAGCGGGCCGAGCCGCTGGTCTTCACCTCCGACGGCTCCTACGTCGAGACCGACGTCGAGCTGCGCGGCAGCACCACCCACGAGTGGAACCACGGTCTCGGCGAGGTGGTCACCGCCGTGCTCGACGCCGGCATGACGCTGACCGGGCTGATCGAGCACCGCTCGGTGCCGTGGGAGGCGCTGCCCGGCCGCATGCACGAGCTGCCGGACGGCGAGTGGGTCCTCGACGAGGAGCCGGACAGGTTGCCGCTGACCTACACCCTCCAGGCGGTACGCACGTAGGGTCCGTTTAGAGATCGACGCGCTCGGGGTATCCCGCGGTCATCCCCACGACCGAGGAGACCCCCGATGCGCACAGGCTCGATCGGCGCAGCCATCCTGATCATCTGGCTGCTGCTCGGCAGCGTGGCCGCCTACCAGCGCGGCTACTTCAAGGACACCGGCGACACCAGCTGCGCCAAGGCCGGCACCGTCGTGGTGACGATCGTGGCCGGGCCGCTGAACTGGCTGGGCGTCAACCCGAAGATCAAGTGCGACATCCCCGAGCCGAGCAAGTAATCCCCCATCCCGGCCGGGCGGCGGCGACCGGACCCACCACCTCTCGCCGTCGCCCCCTCATCCGATGAGGCCGCGCTCGCCGCTCGCCCGCTCATCCGAGCAGGCCGTGCTCGTGGGCGAAGACCACGATCTGCACCCGGTCACGCAGCGACAGCTTCCGCAGGATCGCGCCGACGTGCGTCTTCACTGTGGACTCGCTCGCGAAGATCTCGGCCGCGATCTCGGCGTTCGACAGGCCCCGGGCCACGGCCCGGAAGACCATTCGCTCCTTCTCGCTGAGCGACAGATAGGCGTCCGGCACCGGCGCTTGCGCCGCGAACTGCGTCTCCAGCAGCGCGGTCAGGTCGGTCGGGGCGAGCACGGCGTTGCCCGCGTATACACTGCGGACCGCGTCGGCCAGCTGCCCCGGCGTGGTGTCCTTCAGGAGGAAGCCGCTCGCGCCGTGCCGGATCGCGGCGGCCGCCCGGTCGTCCAGGTTGAAGGTCGTGAGCACCAGCACCCGCACCGGCCGCGCCCGCGGCGTCGCGTAGATCAAGCGGGTCGCCTCCACGCCATCCATCCCCGGCATGCGCAGATCCATCAGGACCACATCAGGATCAAGATCATCAACCAGCCGTACGGCGTCCCGCCCGTCCCCCGCCTGGCCGACCACCCGGATCCCCTCCTGCGCGTTGAGGATCACCACGACGCCGGCCCGGAACAGCTCCTGATCGTCGACGACCAGCACCCCGATCTCGCCCCCGCGGTGGGGGTCGCCGTCCGGCCCGCCTTGGGCGCCGCTGCTCATGCCGCCGTCCACGCCACCTCGGGTGCCGCCTCCGGGGTTGCCGCCCACGCCGCCTTCGGGACCGCCGCCCACGCCGCCTTGGGGGTTGCCGCCCACGCCGCCTTCGGGACCGCCGTTGGGGTCGTCGCTCATGGCGCCGCCGGGATCCGCGCCGTGGCCACGAAGACGTCCTCGCGCCGCCCGGTGTCGAGCGTGCCGCCCACCGCCGCCAGCCGCTCGCGCATGCCGTCCAGCCCCGACCCCGTCCCCTCCGCGCCGCCGCCCGCCGCGTTGCGCACCTGGATGACCAGCGCGTCGTCCACCCACGACCGTCGCACGATCACCGGGCTGTCCCGCCGCCCGTGCCGGATCGCGTTGGTGAGCATCTCCTGCAACACCCGGTAGGCCGCGACCTGCCCCTGCTCCCCCAGCGAAAGCGGCGTGCCGTCCTGGCCCGACACCACCTCATGGCCGCCGGTCCGCACGTTGTCGATCAGCTTGTCCAGGTCGTCGGCCGGATCCCGGGTCGCCGACAGCACGTCGCGCACCTCCCGCAGCGAGGTCCGGGCCGAGGTCGCGATCGTCGCGAGCGCCGACTTGAGCGCCGCCGGGTCGTCGTCCGGCAGGTACTGGCCCGACTCGGCCTGGGCCAGGATCACCGCCAGCGAATGCCCGACGACATCGTGGACGTCCCGGGCCAGCCGGGTCTGCGCGTCCCGGATCCGGGCGGTCTCCTCGGCCCGCGCGCGCTCCCGGGCGGCGTGATCCAGCTCGGCGCGGGCCCGGTCGGCGGTGCGCAGCGCGACGCCGGCCAGCCAGGGCGCGCCGAGCAGCGCCATGAACACCAGCGCCACCCCGATCCGCCAGCCGATGCCGAGCCCGTGCACGGCGCCGGCGATCAGCTGCCACGAGGCGACCGGCAGGTTGATCCGTACGCCGTGGGCCTGCAGCAGGATCACCGCCACTGCCGAGCCCGCCGGGATCGACAGCCCGCTCACCCAGAGCGTCAGCCGGCCGCCCCAGCGAGCGACGCCGAACGCGACCGCCAGCACCGCGATCTGTGTGAACAGGAACGCCGTCCCGGCGAGAACCTGGCAGATCGGGATCAGCCAGGCCAGCGCCAGCGAGACCGCCGGCGCCCGGCGGATCAGCGCGACCGCCGCCGCCGTGCCCAGGACGACCAGCCAGAACAGGACCCGCCACGCCGGGCTGCCGAGCCACGGCTGGGTCTGGTCCTCGATCAGCCCGCAGACCAGGACGGCCGCCGCGCCGGCCATCGCACCGACCGCCTCGCCGCCGCCCGGCAACCGATGTGGCTGATCACCCATGCCCACACGCTATGCCGATCAGCGTGTCGAGCAGCCGCGGGTACGGCATTCCGGCGGCCGCGAACATCCTCGGGACCTGCGAGTGCGCCGTGAAGCCCGGCATCGTGTTCACCTCGTTGAGCACCGGCCCGGCCGCGGTCACGAAGAAGTCGAACCGGGCCACCCCGCGGCAGCCCAGCGCCTCGTACAGGGCCGTCGCCGCCCGCTCGATCCGCCCGGTCACGGCCGGCTCGATCGGCGCCGGGATCAGGAACTTGGTCGCCTCGCCGCCGTACTTGGCCGCATAGTCGAAGAACCCGTCGGTGACGATCTCCAGCGTGGGGCTGGCCACCACCTCGTCCCGGTTCCGCAGCACCGCGATGTCTATCTCGCGACCCTCGATGACCTGTTCGATCAGGATGCGGTCGTCGTGCCGCAGCGCTTCCGCCATCGCGCCGGCCAGGTCGCCGGGCCGGCGCACCAGCGCGACACCGAGGCTCGACCCGGCCGCCACCGGCTTGACCACGACCGGCCCGCTCCAGGCGTACCCGGCCACCGTGCGCGCCGTCAGCAGCCGCCCCGGCGCCACTGCGATGCCAAGATCCTGAGCGATGAGCTTGGTCACCCATTTGTCCATCGCCAGCGCTCCGGGCCTCAGACCCGATCCGACGTACGGCACGCCGGCCAGCTCCAGCAACGCGGCGAGCGTGCCGTCCTCGCCGCGGGGCCCGTGCACGATCGGCAGCGCCACGTCGCAGGTCTGCAGCCTTTCCACGGCCGACGCCAGCCCGAGGGGCGCACCGGCGGCGTCCCGCCAGGCGCCGTCCCGGCCGATGGTCAACCCGATGATCTCGTACGCGCCGGGGTCGAGCGCCGCGGTGACCGCCGCCGCCGAGGCCAGCGAGACGTCGTGCTCGCCGTTGGCGCCGCCCCCGATGACGGCCGCCCGAATCCGAGACATGATCAGTTCCCTCCGACGACGTGCCGATGCGGCCGGTTGCCCAGCCCGGTGACGATCTCGTGCGGCAGCGTGCCGGCCCAGCCGGCCCACTCGGTGACGGTCGGCTCCCCGCCATCCCCCGGCCCGAAGACGACGGCGATGTCACCGATGCGGGCGCCGTCTCCGGGGCCGGTGTCGACCACGACCTGGTCCATCGAGATCCGGCCCGCTATCCGGCAGCGACGACCGCCGAGCAGCACCTCGCCGCGCGGCCCGGCACTGCGCGGGAGCCCATCGGCGTAGCCCACCGGCAGCAGCGCCAGCGTCGTGTCCCGCGGCGCCCGCCAGGTGTGGTCGTAGCCGACCGGCGTCCCCGCCGCCACCCGCCGCACCTCGACGACCGGCGCGGTGAGCGTCATCGCCCCGCGCAAGGCCGTCGTGCCCGACGGATCGATGCCGACCAGCCCCGCCCCGGTGCGGACCAGATCGAAGTGCGTCTCCGGAGCCGTCAACGTCGCGGCGGTGGCGGCGAGATGCCGCACCCGGGGACGCAGCCCCATCGCGTACGCGATCTCGAGCCCCGCCCGGAACCGCCGCAGCGCCGCCGGCGTGTCCGGCCCGGCGAGATGGCTCATCACCCCGACCACCGTGACCCGCCCGCCCAGCTCGGCTTCGCGCGCCGCCCGGCACAGCGCCACCCACTCGCCGGCGGTGGCGCCGTCCCGCGCCATCCCGGTGTCGAGGTGCAGATGGATACGCGCCCCTCGCGGCATCGCCGCCAGGTGGGCCAGGCTCGGCACCGCCAGATCGACCCGCTGTCCCACCGCGGCCGGGAAGTCGGCCCCCGGCGGGTTGAGCCAGCTCAGCATCGGCCCGTCGAGCCCCGCGGCCCGCAGCGCCAGCGCCTCGCCCAGCCCCGTGACGCCGAGCCAGGTCGCTCCCGCGCCGAGCGCCGCCCGGGCCACCCCGATCGCGCCGTGCCCGAACCCGTCCGCCTTCACCACGGCCATCACCGCACCGCGGGCGCGGGCCGCCAGCGTGCGCGTGTTGTCCGCCACCGCCCCCAGATCAACCGTGATCCGCGCCGCCGACCCTCCGGAGGTCGCCGCACCGGCTCTCCCAACGCCACCCGTCGCCAGCGCCGCACCGGCTCGCGCACCACCACCACCCGCCTCCAGCGCCGCACCGGCTCGCGCACCGCCACCCGCCTCCAGCGCCGTCACCCTCATGCGTCCACCCGCACCCGGACCGGGCCGTGCAGCGCCGCGGGCGCCCCGGTCATCAGCGCCCAGTACCGGTCGCCGTAGCTCCAGTGCCACCACTCGGTCGGGTAGTTCACCAGGCCCGCGCCGCCCAAGACGCGTCCGAGCAGCATCCGGTTGGCCCGCGCCTCGGCCCCCACGTTCCCGGCCGCGAAGTAGCACGCGCCGCCCGACTCCTCCGGCGTCGCGTCGATCGGGGTGCCCATGTCGAGGTCCCCGCCCGGTCCCGCGAGCGTCAGATCGACGGCCGCGCCCGCCACGTGCGGCGCCACCTCGACCGGCGCCACGAACCGGCTGGTCAGCCGCCGCAACTCGGCGTCGGTCAGGCCCGGGTCGGCGGCGCGCAGCTCCACCGCGTACGCGTCAATGATCTCCACCTGGCGCGCGAGGTCCCGATGCCCCTCCACCACCCGCAGCGACAGCCCCGCGGGCAGCGCCTCCCGAGCCCACCCGAGGCGTTCGGCCAGGTCGGCACGCACCCAGGCGCGAGCCGCCCCGAACTCCGCGCCGAGCCGCACGAACGGAACCCCGCCATCGCACACCGGCACGGCCGACACCAGGGGGTCGCTGAGAAGGATCACCATGCGGCCAAAGATCGCCCGCGCCGTCACCCCGGCGCATCGTTCTCAGGTACCGCCGCCCGGTCCCCAGGTACCGCCCCGCTCCGCCCCGCGGATCGCGCCGCCAAGCCGGGCCGCTCCGCCCGGCCGCTCCGCTCCGCTCCGCCCGGCCCCCGCGCTGGCCCGGGCGGGACCGCGTTGTCGGGCCGGGCCGCGCGGTGCCGCCAGGCCAGGCCGTCAGCCTCGTTCGATCAGGTGGCCGACTATCTGCGGGCCCATGATGACCGCGGCGCCCGAGCCGTCCCGGCGGGAGTCGGGCTCCGGGAGCTCGACCGGGTCGCCCGTGCTGCTGGCGCCGATCGGGCGCGGGCCGACCCACGCGACCGCCAGGCGGGACTCGCCCTTGAGGAAGCGCTGGACGCGGACGCCGCCGGTGGCGCGGCCCTTCGCGGGATAGGACGCGAACGGGGTCACCTTCACCTGGGTGCCGGTGGAGGTCACCACCATGGGCTCGCCGTGCTCGGCGTCGGTGGTGGTGACCACGTTGAACGCGATGACCTCGGCGTCGGCCGACAGGCTGATGCCGGCCATGCCGCCGCCCTTGAGGCCCTGCGGGCGCACCAGCTTGGCCGGGAAGCGCAGCATCGACGCGTCCGACGTGACGAACGCCAGCGACTCGTTGCCGTCGGTCAGCCAGGTGGCCTGCACGACCTCGTCGCCGTCCTTGAGGGTGATCACCTCGAACTCGTCGGAGCGCACCGGCCACTCGGGCGCGCACACCTTGACCACGCCGAGCCGGGTGCCCATGGCGATGCCGGGCGAGCCGTCGGCGAGCGGCGCGATGCCGACCACCCGCTCGCCCTTCTCCAGCGGGACCAGCTCGGAGGCCGACATGCCGCCGCGCAGCGACACCGTGCCGGACTGCTCGGGCAGCACCGGCAGCGTCAGCACGTCGGTCTTGAAGGCGCGCCCGCGGCTGGTGACCAGCAGGATGCGGCCGCGCGCCGTCGAGTGGACGATCGACCGGACGGCGTCGTGCTTGACCCGGCCGGAGCGACGGCGGGACCCCTCGGGCGCCTCCTCGCTCTCGGCCGCCGTGCGGGCGATCAGCCCGGTGGCCGAGAGGATGACCTGGCACGGGTCGTCGGCGACCTCGAGCGGGCCGGCCGGCGCCGAGGCGGCGAGGACCTCCTTGAGGTCGCCCCCGATCAGCGTGGTGCGCCGCGGCGCGCCGAACTCGGACGCGACCTCGGCCAGCTCGTCCGACACCACCTGCTTGAGCACGTCCTCGTTGTCGAGGATGTGGGAGAGCTCGGCGATCTCGGCGCGCAGCCGCTCCTGCTCGGTCTCGAGCTCGATGCGGTCGAAGCGGGTGAGCCGCCGCAGCGGCGTGTCCAGGATGTACGTCGCCTGGATGTCGGAGAGGCCGAACTCCGCCATCAGCGCCGCCTTGGCCGCGGCCGCGTCGTCGCTGCCCCGGATGATCGCGACCACCCGGTCGATGTCGATCAGGGCGATCAGCAGGCCGTCGACCAGGTGCAGCCGGTCCTGGCGCTTGGTGCGCCGGAACAGCGTGCGCCGGGTGACCACGTCGTATCGATGGTTGACGAAGACCTCGAGCAGCGCCTTGAGCCCGAGCGTCTGCGGCTGCCCGTCGACCAGCACCAGGTTGTTGATGCCGAACGACGTCTCGAGCGGGGTGAGCCGATAGAGGTCGGCGAGCAGGGCCTGCGGGTTGACGCCGACCTTGCACTCGATCACCAGGCGGGTGCCGTGCTCGCGGTCGGTCAGGTCCTTGACGTCGGCGATGCCGGTCAGCCGGGCGGCCTGCCGCTGGCCGCGTTTGGGCCCGGAGACGATGAGCTTGCCCTTCACCTCGTCGGTGATGGCCTCGATGATCTTCTCGGTGCCGATGCCGTACGGCAGCTCGGTCACCGTGATCGCCTGGCGGCCGCGACCGCCCTCGAGCGGGCCGGTCTGCGCCCTGGCCCGCATGCGCACCACGCCGCGGCCGGTCTCGTAGGCCCGGCGGACCTCGTCGAGCCCGAGCAACTGGCCGCCGGTGGGCAGGTCGGGGCCGGGCACGAAGCGCATGAGCGCGTCGAGGTCGGCCTCGGGGTTGGTGATCAGGTGCCGGGCGGCCGCCACGACCTCGCCGAGATTGTGCGGGATCATGTTGGTCGCCATCCCGACCGCGATGCCGGAGGTGCCGTTGACCAGCAGGTTGGGGAACGCGGCCGGCAGCACCTTGGGCTCGAGGTCGTTGCCGTCGTACGTCGGCTTGAAGTCGACCGTGCCCTCGCCCAGCTCCCCGACCAGCAGCATCGCCTCGCGCGACATCCGAGCTTCGGTGTAACGCGCCGCAGCCGGTCCATCGTCTTGAGATCCAAAATTGCCGTGTCCGTCAATTAAAGGGGTATTGAGCGAGAAATCTTGCGCTAAACGGACTAAGGCATCATAAATCGCTACATCTCCGTGCGGATGAAATTTGCCCATCACGTCGCCGACAACTCGGGCAGACTTCACATAAGGTCGATCGGGGCGGTGGCCCTGCTCGGACATCGACCACAGGATGCGGCGGTGCACGGGTTTGAGGCCGTCACGCGCGTCGGGCAATGCCCGCGAGTGGATCACCGAATAGGCGTACTCAAGGTACGAGTCCTCAACCTCGGTGGTCAGCGGGTTGTCCAGGACGCGCGCTCCGGCCTGGTCGAATGCCGCGAGATCGGTCCGCTTGGTGTCGGTCCGCCGGCGTGCCATATTCCTGTCCTTTCGGGTACGCCGGTCAGGCGTCGATCGCTTCTTCGTCGATCCGGCCGGACGATTCGATCAGCCAGTTCCGTCGCGGCTCGACACGCTCGCCCATAAGCAGTTCCAGCACTTCCTCGGCACGCCCCACGTCACTCATGGTGATGCGCCGCACGGTTCGGGTTGCCGGATTCATGGTGGTGTCCCAGAGCTCCTCGGCATCCATCTCGCCCAGACCCTTGAATCGCGGAACCGGTTTGACCACCGACTTCCCGCTCTTCTCCAATCGCGCGACGGTGCTTTCCATCTCGGACTGGGTATAGGTAAAGATCGTTTGTGAGTTGCGCCCCTTGGTGGACACCTTGTGCAACGGCGGCATGGCCGCGAACAATCGGCCCGCCTCGATCACCGGACGCATGTAGCGGGCGAACAGCGTGATCAGCAGGGTCCGGATGTGCGAACCGTCGACGTCTGCGTCGGCCATGATGAGAACGCGACCGTACCGCAGGGCTGACAGTTCGAAAGTGCGGCCCGAGCCGGCGCCGAGAACCTGCACGATCGCGGAGCACTCGGCGTTGTCCAGGACCTGCTGGAGAGTTGCCTTCTGCACGTTGAGGATTTTGCCGCGAATCGGCAGCAGCGCCTGGTATTCCGACGACCTCGCCATCCGGGCGCTGTTGTGGACGAAGACGCCTGGCTCCAACGCGAAGTTGTGGTAACCCTCCACGGTGAGGTCGTAGACGTCCGCTGTCTCCGTCAGCGTCTCGACACTCGCGACGCTGTGATTGACCAGCTCCGCCGCCTCGCGCAGTCGAGTCAGGTCACCGTCGTACGCCTCGAGCAGGCGCTCCCAGCTGAACCCGGTGCGCGCCCGGGCGAGCCGGTCGGCCTTGTAGGCAGCGGCGATCTCCTGGTCGGGCAGCGAGAGGAACGCGCTGAGCCGTTTGACGGCGGCACGGCGACGCCCGTTGTTCTGCGCGTCGACCCGTTCAGCGCGGGAAACGGTGCGGAAGTAGGCATCACGGCCGGCGTGGAGCTTGGCCACCAGCGAGGGATCCTCCCGCAAGCGGGTACGCATCAGCTCCGCGTGCCCCTCGTCGATCCGTTCCCGGTTCTCGTCCAACATCGCCGCGTGCAGGGCGGCGTGGGCCGCCCACGTCATGCGGCGAAGATTGCGCGGGTCGTTGTTTCGCTTGTCGCAGTCGATGTGGTGCCGGACATTGCCGTTCGCAGCCTGGTCGAGGCCATGCCGAAGGTTGAACGCATCAGCGAGGTAATGGGTGTAGACCCACTCCTCCCGATCGTTCATCCAGACCTTCTCGTACCCGTCGAGGTTGTCGCCGTGCGCCTTCGCCGACACCGACCGGTAGAGCGGCATCAGCGAATCGCCGGGCGTCAGCTGGTCAGCCCGGCGATACGAACCGTCACGGAGCCGGAACAAGTGGTCGGGCGTGCACCGGACGGCCTCTCCACCGTCCAGCGTGATCCGCACCAGGGGCGCATCACGCTTGGTTAGACGCGGCTCGATCAGCGGGGCGACAACCACGCGGCCGTTCTTGTTCGTCGTGTAGCCGAAATGGGTGATGCCCCGCTGCCAATCCGCGGCAAGGTCGGCGAAGGTGCGGGCCTCTCCGGAGGCGAGCGCGACGCGCGTGTCGCCGGTGAAGCAGCCGAGTGCCGAGTCGCCCTCGACAATGAACAGCTCCGACTGCGCGATGCCGGTGGCGCGGCAGTCGACCAGCTTGGGCGGCATCGACGCGCCCTCGAGGGCGGTCTTGCGGCGGGCCGCGTCCTTCTGCTGCTTCTGGGTGAGGCGTACGCGGGCGGCGTCCACCACCTTTTGCAGGACGGTGCGTGCCTCGGTCTTGGTCTTGCGGCCGTCGACCCACTCCTTGAGGTGGGCCTCGATCAGGGCCTGCATCACCCGGGTGACCCCGGCCGTGGACAGCTCGTCCTTGGTCTGCGAGGTGAACTGCGGCTCGGGCACCCGGACGTGGACGACCGCGGTCATGCCCTCCATCAGGTCGTCGAGGACCGGCGGGTCCTCTTTGGGCCGCAGCAGGCCGCGGGTGTTGCGGATGGCCTCGGTCAGCGCCCGCACCAGCGCCCGCTCGAAGCCCTTGCGGTGGGTGCCGCCGTGCACGTTGCGGATCGTGTTGGTGAAGCACTCGATGGTGCGCTCGTAGCCGGTGCCCCAGCGGAACGCGACCTCGATCTCGGCGCGGCGCTCGACGTTGGACTGCATGACGCCGTTGGCGTCGGCGGCGTTCTCCTTGTACGTCCCCTCGCCGGTGACCAGCAGGATGCCGGAGACCGGCTTGTCGCCGGCGTGGGTGAGGAACTCGACCATGTCGGTCAGCCCGCGGGGGAAGTGGAAGCTCTCGGTGACCGGCTCCTCGGCGGTCTCGTCGCGCAGCGTGTACATCACGCCGGGGACCAGGAACGCGGTGTTGCGCAGCTTGGCCCGGACGGCGTCGGCGTCGAGCCGGGCGCCGGTCTCGAAGTACCGCGCGTCGTACCAGTACCGGATCGAGGTGCCGCCGGGCTCGCCGCGCTTCATCTTGCGGACGACGCGCAGGCCCGACTCGGGATGAAAGCGGGAATTCGGCCCGGGGCCGTCGAAGACGCCGGGGGCGCCGCGGTGGAACGAGATCTCGTGGACCTTGCCGTCGCGCTTGACCGTCACGTCGAAGCGCAGCGACAGCGCGTTGACCGCGGAGGCGCCGACGCCGTGCAGGCCGCCGGAGGTCTTGTAACCCGAGCCGCCGAACTTGCCGCCGGCGTGCAGCCGGGTGAGCACCAGCTCGACGCCGTTGAGGCCGGATTTCGCGTTGATGTCGGTCGGGATGCCGCGGCCGTCGTCGTCGACCTGGACCGACCCGTCGGCGTGCAGGATCACCGACACCTTGGTGGCGTGGCCGGCCACGCCCTCGTCGGTGCAGTTGTCGATGATCTCGTTGGCCAGGTGGTTGACGCCGCGGCTGTCGGTGGAGCCGATGTACATCCCCGGGCGTTTCCGGACGGCGTCAAGCCCCTCGAGGTGCGTGAGGTCGTCAGCCCCGTACAGAATTTCCGCGGTCACGAGGTGGCACATCCCATCGGCCCTAGGTGGTGGTCAATTCGCGGCGAGCCTACCGGGACCCTCCGACAGTTCCTCGGCACCGAGCCGAGGGGCTGTCACGAAGATCCCGGATAATAGCCGCATATACCCTGGGCGGTGAGCCACGACACCCGAGAACGGCCTACTCGGCGCCCACCCCGCAGAGCTCACGCCGGCCGGCCGGGACCCGCTGCGGCTGCAGCGCCCGCCACAGATCGAGCGGGTACGGCTTGCCGGCCACCCGCACCGGCGGCAGCTCCTGGTAGGCGATCAGCTCGTCGGTGACCGCCTGGGTCGCCGCGCACACCACGACCGTGTCGTGCGGCGCGTACGCCTGCAGCCGCGCCGCCGTCGAGACCACGCTGCCGCTGACCATCCCGTGCCCGAACTCCCGGGCGGCCGCGAGGTCGACGATCACGTCGCCGGTCGCGAGCCCCACCCGGGTACGTACCGCGAACCTGCCGGCCAGGAGCTGCCCCCTCAACGCCTCCTGGACCGACAGGCCCACCCGCACCGCCGAAGCGGCCGCTTGCGGGCCGAACCCCTCGGGCCCGGCCCCGAACACGGCCATCACCGCGTCGCCGACGTACTTCTCCACCACGCCGCCCCCCTCGCGGACGACATCGCACACAGTGGAGAAATAGTCCCGTTGCAACATCCGGACGACCGAACAGTCAAGATCATCGATTAACGAGGTGAAACCCACGATGTCGATGAACAACACCGTGACGGTCTGTCGCCGCTCCTGCTCCGCCATAGCGATCGCGGTCATGGTCACACTCCCCCAGATTGTCGGGGGCTGCTCACGACGGTGGAGACGCCGTCGCCACCTCTCTCCTGCTTCGGGTTCGCGGTAGGTCGTGAACAACCCTCGAATGCTTGCCCCGGTGCTGAACGGTGCCAGCCGCCGTCCACCGATGGATCGTCAGAACGACGTATCTCTGACAGCGGACCGGCCCGTCATTTTTGTGACGCAGAACAGACCGAACCGACGAGAACGTGCTAGGTCGTTTCGCATTAGGCTGCCCTGCATGGCCAGCGACGAGGGGGACGACGGTCCGCTTGTCGGGCGCACCGACACGCTCGCCGACGTCCAGTCCGACCTGCGCAATCTCGGGCCCGGCGGCACAGCGGCGGTGTTCGTCACCGGCGAGAGCGGCGTCGGCAAGAGCCGGCTGCTGCGCGAGACGGCCCGCGCGATGGGTGACGCGGGTTACGCCGTGCTGTCCGGAACCTGCCTCGACATCGGCGACGCGTCCCCGTTGCACCCGGTCCTGCAGGCCCTGCGGCAATACCAGCCCGATCTTCAGCAGTGGGACCAGACCGCCGGCGCCGACGCCCTGCTCGACCGGGTGAGCCGCGACCTGCGCGCGGTGGCCGGCGACAAGCACCTGCTGCTGGTCCTCGACGATCTGCAGTGGGCCGACCGCAGCACCCGGCAGCTGCTGCTCTACCTGCTCGCCGGCCTGGGCGGCATCCGCCTGTCGATGCTGGCCGCGGTGCGCGCCGAGGCCCTGCACGGGGCCCACCCGCTGCGCCGCGTCCTGGCCGAGCTGCGCCGGCTGCGCTCGGTCAAGGTCGTCGACCTCGCCCCGCTCGACCGCGAGCAGACGCTCGAGCTGGTCACCGCGATCGCCGGCGGCATCGAGCCGGAGGACTCCGACCGCGTCTACAAGCGCTCCGGCGGCAACCCGTTCGTGGTCGAGGAGCTGGCCCGCGACCTGCGCGACGGCCGGATCGAGCTGTCCGACACGCTGCGCGAGATCTTCCTGTCCCGGGTGGACGAGCTCCCGGCGAACGCGCATGCCGTGGTCCACGCGGTCGCGGCCGGCGTCGAGCCGGTCGACCACCAGGTGCTGGCCAAGGTCACCAAGCTGGCCGAGGACGAGCTCCTCGAGGCGATCCGGGCCGCGGTGGCGCACCGGTTCGTGGCGAGCGCCGCCGACGGCTATCGGCTGCGGCACCGGCTGGTCGCCGAGATCCTCGAGGCCGAGGTGCTGCCGGCCGAGGCCACGGCGCTGCATCGCCGCTTCGCGGAGGCCCTGGAGGCGGGCGGCATTGTCGATCACGCCCGGCTCGCTCATCACTGGCAGCGGGCCGGCGAGGCGGCCCGCGCACTGCCGTCGGTGGTCGCGGCGGCGAGAAGCGCCGAGAAATTGTACGGGTACGCCGAGGCGCATCGGCACTGGTCGCTGGCGCTCGACCTGATCGGCGACGACGAGGCTGCCACGCCCGGGATCGCCGGACCGGCGGCCGGACCGGGCGCCGGCGGCGGCACGACGCGGGCGGAGCTGTTGTCGCACGCCGCCGAGACGGCCCACCGCTGCGGCGAGCACCAGCGCGCCCTCGACCGGCTGGCCGAGCTGGCCCGCCACCCCGGGGCGCCCGGCGAGTGCGACCTGCACCTGCGCCGCGCCCGCTACCTGGCCGCCGCGGGCCGCTCGGCCACCGCCGAGACCGAATACGAGCTCGCCCTCAACTCGCCCGCCTGCACCCCGCAGCAGCGGGTCTCGGCCGCGGCCAACCTGGCCGAGCTGCTGCTGCACCTGGGCCGCTACGCCGACGCGTACGCGCGGGCCACCGAGGCCCTCGACCAGGCCGCCGTCGGCTCCACGCAGGATCTGGTGCGCGCGAGCGCCGCCCTCGGCTTCAGCTCGGCCTTCCGCGAGGACCCCGACGCCGGCCTCGCGGTGATCCGGCACGCGGTCGACATCGCCGAGCGCTCCGGGCAGCCCGACGACCTGGGCGTGGCCTACCTTCACCTGGCCGAGCTGCTGGCCGGCCCGCTCAACAACGTCGAGGAGGGCGTGCTCGTCGCCCGGCGCGGCGCCGAACGGCTGGCCGCGCTGGGGGCCGGCCGCACCTACCAGACCCGCCTGCTGGCGATCGCCGGGAACGGGCTGTTCCGGGTGGGTCAGTGGGCCGAGGCCGACCAGGTGCTCGAGGCCGCGATGGCGCACCGGCCGTCCGGCGCCGACGCGGTCGAGCTGCTGCTGGCCCGCTGCCGCCTCTGGGTGGGCTTCGGCGACGTGGACGCCGCCCAGCGCGATCTCGACGCGGTGGCCACCCTCCTCGCCGGCGGCGGCGCCCGGCACGTGCTGCCGATGCTGACCCTGCGCGCCGGCCTGGCGATGTGGCAGGGCCGGCACGCCCAGGCCCGGGCCGCCGTGCAGCGTGGCCTGACCGAGACCCGCTCCGACGACCTGGTGCTGCTCGGCGTGCTGGCCTGGCACGGGCTGCGCGCCGAGGCCGAGGCCCGCGCGGCCGGCGAGCCGGTCGACCCGGGCGCGGTCCGTCGCCTGCGGACCGTCGTCGACCGGATGGCCGAGGGCGTGGGCAGCGCCGCGACCCCGGTCCGCGCGGTGGTCGACGGATACCTCGACCTGTGCCACGCCGAGATCAGCCGGGTCGAGGAGCGGCACGACCCCGAGCCGTGGCTGCGCGCCGCGGTGGCGTGGGACCGGCGCAACCAGCCCTATCCGGCCGCCTACGCCCGGCTGCGCCGGGCCGAGGCGGCGCTGACCCGCAAGAGCCGCCGGGCCCAGGCGATCCTGGCCCTGCGGGAGGCGTACGCGACCGCGACCGCGATGGGCGCGCGCCCGTTCGCCGCCGAGATCGTCTCGACCGCGCAGCGCTTCCGGGTGGCGCTGGCCGACGACGCCGACACCCAGCCGATGAGCCCGCCCGCCGCGCAGGACGACGGGCTGGCCGTGCTGACCCAGCGCGAGCGCGAGGTACTGGCCGCGGTCGCCGAGGGTCTGACCAACCGGGAGATCGGCGAGCGGCTGTTCATCAGCGAGCGAACGGTCGGCGTACACGTCGGACACATCTTCGACAAGCTCCAGGTACGCACAAGGGTGCAGGCCAGCCGGGTCTATCTCACCGCGGCGTGACCCTTTCGTTATATACGTACGGCGAATACGTAGTTCTACCGATCCGTGCGCGAGCCGTCGGTGCGAGGCTTCCCCCACGGGGGAGCACCGCCCGGCGGCCACCGCCGCCGGGCGGTGCTAGGGGGTCCTCCGAGTGATCAGCACCTGGAGGAAACCGATGACTCAGTCGGTCTGGGGTCCGGTGCGGCAGGAGATGTCCGACCTGCTGCAGTCGCACCCCGACGACGTGCCCGCCGTGGTCGACCAGCTGACGAAGCTGCAGGACATCCTGGGCCGCGTGCCGCCGCTGCTGCAGGAGAACCCGCTCTGCGACTTCAACAAGCTGTACCTGACGATCACCGAGAGCGTGCTGGAGCGCCTCTACGGGGGCAAGTTCCAGGACCCGGCGTTCCTCGCCCGGCTGGATGTCGAGTTCGCGGCGCGCTACTTCGACGCGCTGCGCGCCTGGGCCGGCCCCGAGGCCAGCCCGCGCTGCCCCCGGGTCTGGGCCGGGCTGTTCACCCGGATTCCCGGGCCGGACTGCCGGCCGCTGCCCGCCGCCTGCGCTGGGGTGAACGCGCACATCAACTTCGACCTGCCGTTCGCGCTGGTGACCACGTTCGACCACCTGGGCTCCGACCCGATCGACGACAGCGACCAGCACCACGACTACCTGCAGATCAACGAGATCTTCGCGGCGGCGATCCCGGGCCTGCGCCGCGGCTACCTCGACAAGTGGCAGCTGCTGATCGACACGATGAACGGCCGGCTCGACGACTGGTGGCAGGGCGAGGCGGTCGATTACACGCGCAACGTCGCCTGGCGCAACGCGCAGAAGCTGTGGGGCATGCGGCACGACCTGTCGGCCACCGACAAGGAGCGCGCCCACCTCGACCGGATCGCCGCCGATCTGGGAAAGCTGCTGCTCTCTCCGCTCGGCGAGTTCCTCCAGTGAGCGGCGAGCTCCGCCGTCGAGCGGCGTTCCTCCCGGGGCATTGCTGAGCGCCGCGGCCCGTCCCGGGGGAGACGGGCCGCGGCACCCCAGCCTTACTTCTTGATCGCGATCAGGCGGGCGTTGTTCGTGTCGCCGTCCTTGACGCCGGCGATGCCGATCTCCTGACCGGTCTTCAGCGCCGAGGTCTCGACGGTCTTCCGGTCCTGCACGACGCGCAGCTTGTCGCCGTAGGCCCAGCTCAGCGTGACGCCGTCGGACGACTTGACGGTGATCTTGTCGGCGGCGACCGCGGTGACCGAGCCGCGCTGCACCACGACCGTGCGCACGCCCTGCTTCCTGGTCTGGATCGTCACCTCGCCGTGCAGGGTGTTCCGGCGCAGGTACTTGCGCAGCGCCCGGCGCGGGGCGTCGCCGCGGCCCGCGCCCGCCGCCGGGGACGGGTCGTCGGCCAGGCCGGTCTCGAAGCCGACCTGCTGAAGAGCGATCGTCGCGGTCGCGACGTCGGCGGACAGGGCATCCGAGGACGAGGCGTCGGTGGTGGCGCCGGCGGGCGCGGCGGTCCCGCCGCCGATCCCGCAGCCGGCCATGGCGAGCACGCCGGCGAGTCCGAGAGCCAGGAGGGTTCGTCTCATGGCGCCGACTCTGCCCGGCGTACGCCAGGCGTTCGTCAGGGCAATGTTCGGGTTGGGTAAGGAAGCTCCACGGTGAACATCGCGCCGCCCTCGGGGGCGTGCCCGGCGGTGATCCGGCCGCCGAGCCGGTCCACCAGACGCGCCGCCAGCGCCAGGCCGAGGCCGCTGCCGACCTTGCGGATGCCCCGGTAGCGGCGGTTGAGCGCGCCCCGCTGGAACACCACCTCGAGGTCCTCGTCGGTGAAGCCGGGACCGCCGTCGCGCACCTCGATCACCGCGGCCGCCGGGCCGGCGTGCACGGCCAGCACCAGCGGCGCCCCGGCCGGGACGACCCGCACCGCGTTCTCACACAGGCCGTCGATCACCTGCCGGATCCGGCCCGGATCCGTCTCCACCACGAGCGGCGCGGCCGGCAGCTGGACCCGCAGCACCGGCCCGTCCGCGCCGCAGCGGGCCGCCCACGCCTCCCCCGCCGCGCCGACCAGCTCGGCGAGGTCGACCGCGACCACGTCGAGCGGCAGGTCGGCGGCCTCCAGGCGGGCCAGCACCAGCAGGTCGGAGATCAGCCGGTCCAGGCGCTCGGCCTCGGCGAGCATCGTGGACCCGGCCTTGGCGGCGCCCTCGTCGGCCACCACACCGTCGGCCAGCGCCTCGGCGTACCCCTTGATGGTGGCCAGCGGCGTGCGGAGCTCATGCGAAACGCTCAAGAGGAAGTCCCGCTCACGCCCCTCGGAGACCTGCAATGCGGTAGCGAGCTGGTTGATCGCGTCGGCGAGCTCGACCGCCTCGGCCGACCCGCGCCGCGGGATGCGCACCGACCTGTCCCCGGCGGACAGCCGGGCGGCCGCGCCCGCGGCCAGCCGGATCGGGCGCACGATGAACTGGGCCAGCAGCACGCCCGCCAGGATCCCGCCGAGCAGCCCGGCGAGCATCGCGATCCACGTGCTGCCGAGCACCCGGGCCGCGGTGCCGGTGGCGACCGGGCGGGTGAGGATGACGCCGCTGCGCTGGCCGCTCAGGGGCCGGCCGACGACGAACGACGGGCGGCCGCCGACCCGGGCCCGCGTGTCGACCGCCGAGCCCGCGGCGACCTGCTGGATCACCCGGGGCGGCAGGCCGGAGCGGTCGACCACGCCCCGGCGTACCAGATAGACCTCGACGTCCTCGCCGCGCAGATCCATGACGATGCGCTCACGGGCCGCCTGCCGCTCGGTGGTCAGCAGCTCGACCGCGATCTTGCTCTGCTCGACCAGCTCGGCGCGGATCTGGGTGTTCACCGAGCGGATCGCCACCGGCACCGCGACCAGGGCCGTCACGATCACGGCGACCACCGCGGTCGCGGCCGTGACCAGCGCGACCCGGCCGGTCAGCGTGCGGAAGAAGCCGGGCTCCCGGTCACCGGCGACCTCACGCATCGGCGGTGTAGCCGACGCCGCGGACCGTGCGGATCAACGGCGCCGCGTCGCCCAGCTTGGCGCGCACCTGGGCGACGTGCACGTCGACCGTGCGGGTGCCGGCCGCCGGCGCGTACCCCCAGACGCCGGCCAGCAGCTCCTCCCGGGTGAAGACCCGGCCGGGCCGTTTGAGGAGGTGGCCGAGCAGGTCGAACTCGGTCGGGGTCAGGCTCAGCGGGGCGCCGTGCACGGTCACCTCGCGGCGGCCGGGGTCGAGGGTGACCGGGCCCAGGGTGGTGGGCCGGCCACCGTCCGGCGGTCCCGCGGCCCGCCGGAGCAGCGTCTTGACCCGGGCCACCAGCTCCCGCGGGCTGAACGGCTTGGTCACGTAGTCGTCGCCGCCCAGCTCGAGGCCGAGGATCCGGTCCACCTCGTCGTCCCGGGCGGTGAGGAAGATGACCGGCGTCCAGTCACCGTCGGCGCGCAGACGGCGTACGATGTCGGTCCCCTCCAGGCCCGGAAGCGCGATGTCGAGGATGCAGGCCACCGGCCGCAGCCGCCGCGCGGCGGCCAGGCCCGCGGCGCCGTCGTGCTCGACGTGCACGCCGAAGCCGTCCCGGCTCAGATAGAGCCGCACCAGGTCGGCGATCGGGCGCTCGTCCTCGACCACGAGGATCAGGCCCTTGGCGGGGGCGTCGGTCACGGCTCCATCATGCCCGGGGCGGTCGCCGGTCAATGTTCGGGCAACGTAAGACCGCCGGACCGCCGGCGGGCGCCGTGCCGGCGCGGACATCCCGGTCTGCCGCCGGCGTGGCTGCGCGCTATCGCGAGCGCGGCAGCCGGCCGGGAAGTACCGCGTTCGCGGTAGGCCGGGCTGCGTCGCTCGCACGACTCGTCCGGGGCGGGCGTCCGGCTAAAGTGCGGGCCATGGGCAGGGCACGCATCGGCGACTGGCTCATCGCCGCCGGAACCGGGGCCATCCTGGTGGTCGCCGGGGCGGCCGAGCACCGCCCGGCCACCGGCGCCGGGCTGCTCGGCTACGCGTTGCTGGCGGCCGGCGGGCTGGCCCTCGTCGCGCGCCGCCGCTTTCCGATCGCCGTCCTGGTGGTCACCGGGCTGTGCGCGTGGGGGTACCAGGCGATCGGCTTCGACGTGTTCGCGATCGGCTACCTGATCGCGGTGTACGCGGCGATGCGCGCCGGGCGCCGCTGGGCCACGGTGGCGGCGAGCGTGGTCATGCTGGTCACCCTGCCGCTCGCGGCCATGGTCTCCGGCCTGGCCACCGGCGAGGCGTTCGCGCAGGCCCGCGGCGTGCTGGAGCTGGCCTGGCTGATCGCGGCCGGCGCGGCGGGCGAGGCGTTGCGCCAGGCCGAGCGCCGCGCCGACGAGGCCGAGCGCACCCGCGAGGAGAGCGCGCTGCGCCGGGCCGACGAGGAGCGGCTGCACATCGCCCGGGAACTGCACGACTCGCTCACCCACCAGATCTCGGTGATCAAGATTCAGGCCGAGGCCGCCGTCCACCTGGCCCAGAAGCGGGGCGAGGAGGTGCCGGCGGCGCTGCTGGCGATCCGCGACGCCGGCCGCGAGGCCTCCCGCGAGCTCCGCGCGACGCTGGAGGCGCTGCGCGACGACGAGAAGGCCGCGCCGTGCGGGCTCGCGCACGTTCCCGACCTGGTGCGGCGGGCCCGCACGACCGGTCTGGACGCCACCCTGACGATCGAGGGCGACCGGGCCGACGTGCCGGCCGCGGTGGACCGGACCGGGTATCGGATCGTCCAGGAGTCGCTGACCAACATCGCCCGGCACGCGGCGGCCGCGTCCGCCTCGGTCCGGATCGACTACCGCCCCGACGCGGTGGCCATCCGGGTGGACGACGACGGCAACGCCACACCGGCGTCCCAGCCGGTGCCCGGCGTGGGCCTGCTCGGCATGCGGGAACGGGTGACCGCCCTGGGCGGGCTGCTGCGCGCCGGGCCGCGCCGCGAGGGTGGCTTCAGCGTGCAGGCCGAGCTGCCCGTCGGACGCCCGTCGTGATCCGGGTCCTGCTCGTCGACGACCAGCCGCTCATCCGCAGTGGATTCCGCGCGCTGCTCGAGGTCGAGGACGACATCGAGGTGGTGGCCGAGGCGTCCGACGGCCGCGACGGCCTGGCGCTGGCCCGGCGCCATCGGCCGGACATCGCGCTGATCGACATCCAGATGCCGGTCGTCGACGGCATCGAGGCGACCCGGCGGATCGCGGCCGACCCGGAACTGGCCGGCGTGCACGTGGTCATCCTGACCAACTACGGCCTGGACGAGTACGTCTTCAACGCGTTGCGGGCCGGCGCGGCCGGGTTCCTCGTCAAGGACATCGAGCCCGAGGACTTCCTGCACGCCATCCGCGTCGCGGCGCGCGGCGACGCGCTGCTCGCCCCCTCGATCACCCGCAAGCTGATCGACCGGTACGTCACCCAGCCGCCGCGCGCCGATCCGGGCGTCGCGCTGCGGGAGCTGACCAATCGGGAGCGCGAGGCCGTCGCCCTGGTCGCGCAGGGCCTGTCCAACGACGAGATCGCGGGCCGGATGGTGATCAGCCCGACGACCGCGAAGACGCACGTCAACCGGGCCATGACCAAGCTGCGTGCCCGCGATCGGGCGCAACTGGTGGTCCTCGCCTATCAGTCGGGGCTGATGAGTTCCTGACCGATGTGACCGGCGGGAGGGTGCGGCCCGCCGGTCACATCGCCTGCTTGGAGAGCGCTCTCCAATCTGCGGTCCACTGTGCCGCCGCCGACGCACGAATGTCAACGGCCTTGTCTGATTTGCACGGGTTGCCGAGGGCGTCCGGACCGGAACCGTCGAGTTCTATTGACACGGCTGAAAGGCGGGCGTAACACTGCGCGAACTGACGGAGAGCGCTTTCCCCGCGCCACCGCTCTATCCCCGGGAGTTATCCGTGAATACGGCTTCCTCGCCGCCTCGCCACCTCCGGCGGCGCCTCATCCCCCTTCTGATCATGGCGATCATCGTCGCCTACGTCGCGGTGGCGCAGCTCGGCGCGCACGCCGCGGACACCCTCCTCTCGCAGGGCAAGCCCACGACCGCCTCGTCCCAGGAGGGCGCGGACGTGGCGCCGGCGAACGCGACCGACGGCAACGCGGCCACGCGCTGGTCCTCGCAGTTCAGCGATCCGCAGTGGATCCGCGTGGATCTGGGCGCCACCGCGGCGATCACCTCCGTGGTGCTGCAATGGGAGAGCGCGTACGGCAAGGCGTACCAGATCCAGACCTCGCCGGACGGCACCGCCTGGACCACCATCTACTCGACCAGCAATGGTGCCGGAGGCACCGAGACCCTCACCGTCAGTGGCACCGGGCGCTACATCCGGATGTACGGCACCCAGCGTCCCGGCGGGTACGGCTACTCCCTGTGGGAGTTCAAGGTCTACGGCTCGACCGGGAGCACGCCCACCGCGTGCGGGCCCACCAACGCCGCGCAGGGCCGGCCGACCACCGCCTCCTCGCAGGAGGGCGCGGACGTGGCGGCGGCCAACGCGACCGACGGGAACGCCGGAACCCGCTGGTCCAGCCAGTTCAGCGACCCGCAGTGGATCCGCGTGGACCTGGGCTCGGCGCAGGCGATCTGCCAGGTCGTGCTGCAGTGGGAGAGCGCGTACGGCAAGGCGTACCAGATCCAGACCTCGCCGGACGGCACCGCCTGGACCACCATCTACTCGACCAGCAATGGTGCCGGAGGCACCGAGACGCTCACCGTCAGTGGCACCGGGCGCTACGTCCGGATGTACGGCACCCAGCGTCCCGGCGGCTACGGCTACTCGCTGTGGGAGTTCCAGGTCCTCACCGGCGGCGGCACGACCCCCACGACGCCGCCGACTACGCCGCCCGCTGATGGTTTCACCGCGGTCTGGCAGGACACCTTCGACGGCCCGGCCACCACCTCGCCGTCGACCGCGAACTGGCTGCTGCGCACGGGAACGTCGTATCCGGGCGGCGCCGCGAACTGGGGCACCGGCGAGGTGGAAACGGCGTCGGCGAGCACGGCCAACGTCTCTCTCGACGGCACCGGAAAGCTGAACATCAAGGCGATTCGCGACGGCGCCGGCCGGTGGACGTCGGGGCGGATCGAGACCCAGCGCACCGATTTCGAGCCGCTCGCCGGGACACTGACGAAATTCAGCGCGGTCCTCAAGCAGCCCGACGTCGCCAACGGGCTGGGATATTGGCCGGGATTCCGGGCCACCGGCGCGGCCTATCGCGGGAACTACAACAACTGGCCGGGCGTCGGCGAGACCGACATCATGACCGACGTCAACGGCCGCAGCCAGTTGTCGCAGACGCTGCACTGCGGCACGGCGCCCGACGGTCCGTGCGCGGAGTACAACGGGCGGGCCTCGGGGCTGGCGAGCTGCGCCGGCTGCCAGACCGGCTACCACGAGTACGCGCAGGTGATCGACCGGACGAAGACCGACGAGGAGATCCGGTTCTACCTGGACGGACGGCAGACCTGGGTGGTCCGCGAGTCTCAGGTGGGCGTCACGGCCTGGAACGCCGCCGTCCACCACGGGTTCTTCCTGCGCTTCGACCTCGCGATCGGCGGGTCACTGCCGGACGCGATCGCCGGGCGCGCCACGCCGACCGCGGAGACGACCTCGGGCGGCGTGCTCAGCGTGGACTCGGTGAGCGTGTCGCGGGCGACCGGGACCACGCCGGCCGCGATGACCGATCCGGCCACGCCGGGCGGGCCGAGCGTGGTGCGGGTGACCGGCACGCAGGGCAACTGGCAGCTGCAGGTCAACGGCGCGCCCTACCGGCTCAAGGGGCTGACCTACGGGCCGCCGCAGGCCGCCGCCGACGGATACATGCGCGACCTGAAGAACATGGGCGTCAACACGATCCGGATCTGGGGAGTGGACGACGCCAACACGCCCGCGCTGCTGAACCGGGCGGCACAGCAGGGCATCAAGGTGGTCGTCGGGCATTGGCTCAACCAGGGCGCCGACTACGTGAACGACACCGCGTACCTGAACTCGGTGAAGGCCGAGATCGTGAACCGGGTCAACGCGCTGAAGAACAATCCGGGCGTGCTGATGTGGGACGTCGGCAACGAGGTCATCCTCACCATGCAGGACCACGGCCTGTCGGCGGCCGAGGTCGAGGCACGCCGGGTGGGGTACGCGAAATTCGTGAACCAGGTGGCGCAGGCGATCCACGCGGCCGACCCGAGTCACCCGGTGACGTCGACCGACGCGTATACCGGCGCGTGGCCGTACTACAAGCAGTACGCGCCGGATCTGGACCTGCTGGCGGTCAACTCGTACGGCGCGATCGGCAACGTCTACAACGACTGGGTGGCCGGCGGATACACCAAGCCGTACATCGTCACCGAGGGCGGTCCGGCCGGCGAATGGGAGGTGCCCAACGACGTCAACGGGGTGCCGACGGAGCCGACCGACGTGCAAAAGCGTGACGGGTACGCGAACAGCGTCGCCGCCATCAACGCGCACCCGGGTGTGGCGCTCGGCGTGACGGAGTTCCACTACGGACTGGAGAACGATTTCGGCGGGGTCTGGCTGAACACGTTCACCGGCGGCTGGCGGCGCCTCGGCTACTACTCGCTCGCGCAGGCCTATTCGGGACCGACGCCGGCCAATACGCCGCCGGTCATCTCCTCGATGTCGGTGTCGAGCCAGACCGCGGTGCCGGCCGGCGGGACATTCACCGTCAACGTGGCCGCTTCGGACCCGCAAGGTGACCTGATCCGCTACAACCTGATGTACTCCGACAAGTACATCAGCGGTGGGACCGGCCTGACGAACGTCTCCTTCACCGACAACGGGAACGGCTCGTTCACGGCGCGGGCGCCGCAATCCACCGGCGTCTGGAAGGTGTACGTGTACGCCTTCGACGGCCACGGCAACGTCGGCATCGAGCAGCGGTCGATCCGGGTAGTGCCGCCCACTGTGCCGGGCACCAACCTCGCCCGGGGCCGGACCACCACGGCCTCGACGTACCAGCCGACCGGGACCAACGGGCCGCAGCTGCCGCAGTACGCCACCGACGGCGACTACGGCACGCGCTGGGCCAGCGAGTGGGTCGACACCGCGTGGCTGCAGGTCGACCTCGGTTCGACGCAGTCCTTCAACCACGTGCAGCTGGCGTGGGAGGCGGCCTACGCCACCGGCTACCAGGTGCAGACCTCCACCGACGGGTCGAACTGGACGACGATCTACTCGACGGCCGCCGGCGACGGCGGCTTCGACGACCTCAACGTCTCCGGCACCGGCCGCTACGTCCGGGTCAACGGCACCGCGCGGGCGACGGCCTACGGCTATTCCCTGTGGGAGTTCGGCGTCTACCGCGGCTGAATGCCCGCCGGGGCGCCCCTCGTGGGGAAGGGGCGCCCCGGCCACTTCTGTCGCAGCATTGGGCGGCCTAGTCTGCCGGTGACAACCGAAACGGGAGGCCAAGCCATGGACAAGGTCGTTCATTTCGAGGTGCCGTTCGACGACGGCGAGCGGGCCACGACGTTCTATCGCGAGGCGTTCGGGTGGCGGCTCGACTCGATGCCGCAGTACCAATACACGATGGTCGCCACCACCGAGACCGACGAGCAGGGCCGCCCGAAGGAGCCGGGTGGCATCAATGGCGGCATGCTGCACCGGCAGGGGCCGATCACCGCGCCGGTCATCACCATCGGGGTCGACGACCTCGACGACGCGCTCGCCCGGATCGAGAAGCTCGGCGGCAAGGTGGCGATCGGCCGGCAGCCGGTCGGCACGATGGGATTCAGCGCCTACTTCCACGACACCGAGGGCAACCTGATCGGGCTCTGGCAGAACGCCTGAGAAAATCACATCGATGCGGGTGATGGTCTGGAATGTGTGGTGGCGGTTCGGCGGTAACTGGCGGGAACGCGAGCAGAGCATTTCCGCCACCGTCGAGGCGTACCGGCCGGATGTGCTCGGCCTCGTGGAGAGCTGGTCGGGCGACGGCACCGATCAACCCCACCGCTTGGCAGGCCCTTGCGGCATGCATGCCGCTTGGGCGCCGTCGTCCGTTCCCCCGATCGCGTACGCCGAGCAGCCCGGCATCGGATTCGGGGTGGGACTGCTGAGCCGCTGGCCGATCGTGGCTATCGAATCGCACGAGCTGCCGAATCCGGGGAAGGGCGGGCCCGTTCCCCTCGCTCTGCTCGCTACCCTCGACCATCCGCGCGGGCGACTGCACGTGATCGTGTCCGGCAGCGAACCGGACGAGCGGTACGCCGGGGACCGATCGGCGCAATGCCGGGAATTGGCGGCGATAGCGGCCGACGAACGGCTCGACGGTGCTCTGCCCGTACTCCTGCTCGCCGATCTGAACGCGACCACCGACCAGCCGGCGCTGGCCCCCCTGCTGGAGTCGATGGTCGATCTGTGGTCGGCGGCCGGCGCCGATCCCGGCGCCGTGACGTTCGATTCGGCCGTGCCGTACGCGCCGGATGACGCGCCGCACCTGCTCGACCGGCGGATCGATCACGTGCTGGCGCGACCCGGGCGGCGCGGCCAGCAGGTGCCGGTACGCGGGGCGTTCGTGGCCGGCGACCGCCCGTGCGGCGGGGTCTACCCGTCCGATCACTACGCGGTCGGGGTCGACCTCGAGCTGTGAGGTCTCCGCCCCGCCCCGATTCCCGGCGGAGAGTTCGCAGGCGGCAGGCAACCTTGCCGATAGTGACCGGCAACGGAATCGCTACCCAAGCAAAGGGGGATGGGAGATGGCTATCGGCGCTGTTGGCTCCAACGCCCGCGTGGAACTTCTCAAATATCAGCGGCGGCTCGTCGCGGACACCGCCGCCCGCGACGCCGCGGCTCGCGCCGTCGAGCAGGACAAGGACGGGATCAAGCGGGCCAAGCGCTCGGCCGCCGTGGCCCGCGCCGGCGACCAGGACGACGCGGTGGTGCGGACCGGCCGAGCGGCCCGGCTGGCGTTGCAGGCCCGCGGCACCAAGGGCGGCCTCGTGGACGTGGCCCTCTGACCGGTGGCCCCGCATCCACCGGATGCGGGGCCGCTTCCGGTGACCGGCCGTTGAGTGCGAGACCCTGGGGCCGTTCAGTGGAAGACCTTCAGGCCGACCACGCCGGCGACGACGAGCAGCAGGCACAACAGGCGCGGCAGCGTGGCCGGCTCGCCCAGCACGAGCATGCCGAACACGGCGGTGCCGACCGCGCCGATGCCCACCCACACCGCGTAACCGGTGCCGATCGGGATCGTGCGCAGAGCGTAGGCCAGGCCGGCCATGCTGAGCGCGAGCGTCACCAGGAACGTCACGCTGGGGATCGGGCGGGAGAAGCCGGCGCTGCGTTCGAGCGAGACCGCCCACGCGGTTTCCATGAGGCCGGACAGGACGAGCACGACCCAGGCCATGACGAGTCACCTCTTCGGCGGTCGTCTTGTCAGAGCCGGGTACGACACGCACTCGTCCGGGATGTCCGCTGCTGCGGCATCGCTCTCGATCGTAGCAACTCGCGGACCCGGTGATTGCATCGACGCCGAATTGCGGGGAGAGCGCTCCCACGGAACCGCGATATTGTTACGGGAGCGTTGCCATTCATCAATATCGAATCATTGACAATGACGGCTCGGAAAAGTCAGACTCTCCGGCGTGAAAATGTTTGCCGGGGTCCTGCTCGCCGGCGTGCTGGCGCTGGGACTCGCGGGCTGCCGCAACGCCGCCCCCGAGCCGGTCGACACCCCCGCGGCGACCACGGCGGCCGAGTTCGGCGGCACCGACCTCGCCTGGATCCAGATCAACATCGCCATGGACGAGGAGCTGCTCCCCCTGCTCGATCTGGTGCCGCAGCGCAGCGGCAGCCCCGACGTGCAGGCCCTGGCGGCGCAGGTGGCGGCGTTCACCCAGGCCGAGCTCACCGAGCTGCGCGCGCTGCACGACCAGGCCGGCCTGCCCGCGGTGAACCCGCACAAGGGCATGCCGATGCCCGGCATGGTCACGCCGCAGCAGGTCACCGACGCGTCGGCGCAGGTCGGCAAGGTCTTCGACAAGACCGTGCTGAAGGCTATGCAGGCGCACCTCGAGCAGAGCCAGAGCCTGGCCGGCAGCGAGGACAAATCCGGGGTGGAGCCGCAGACCCGCTCGCTGGCTCTGCAGGTGCTGCGCACGCGCGAAGTGGCGCTGGCCACCGTGAAACAACTTTCCTGAACGCCTTTCCGGGAAACGCATCTTCACGTGTCCGAAAAGGGCGCCGCCGCATTCCGGCGGCGCCCTTTCTTCGGCCGGTTACGGGAGCTCGTAATTCTCGTTGAGGGCAGCGCCGCGGTCCGGCTTGTAGAGGTCGAAACCGCGCGGGTCGCACTGGAGGCCACCGTTGATGCAGTGGGTGGTCAGCGCCGCCAGCGTCCGGACGTCCCAGGCGTTGAAGACGTCGTAGTGGAAGCTGAATCCGCGGCCGCTGGAGAAGTGGACGTTGGCCATGTTCCCGCTGACCGGCCACGCCATCTTGAACTCGATCATCGGGACGGCCACCGGGTGGCTCATCGGGCAGACGCCCAGCACCGGGTACGCCATGTGGGACTTGTGGTCGGGCGTGTCCAGGTGCAGGCCGTCCCAGCAGCTCGGGGCCTGCATGCGCACGTTCAGCTGGGTGCCGGCCGCGCAGTTCGCCGGGATGTCCCAGTTGAACGAGAGGTTGCCGCACTCGAAGCCCTCGACGGCGCCCGGGGAATTGCGGAAGTCGTCGATCGTGGCGGCCGGGCTGCCGACGACGTAGCGCAGGCCGGGCGGGAACGGACGGACGCTGCGGTAGTCGATCACGCCGCTCTTGTAGTAGATGACCTGGCGGCCGACCGGCTGCACCGCCGCGGTGCCGTTGAGCAGGGTCGGCATCCAGTAACCGGTCTTGTCACCGGGTGTGATGCACGACGTGCCGCCCGCTTGCAGGCTGTTGAGGGTGGTGCCGGCGTAGGTGGTCACGTTGCCCATGAACGTGTGCGAATGGGAGGCGCCCGGCATGTTCGGGAACACGATCGGGTCATCGTTGAGGTTGGAGCGGCTCACCGAGCAGTTGGCCTGGAACTCGTGGTGCGTGGTGGGCGGGTTGGTGTCGGGCGGGACGGCCGTGGACGGGATCACCCCGGTGACCGGCGGGTTGGCCATGACGTAGCCGGGCCCGTCGCTCGCCGGTGGGTTGACCAGGGTGCCGTAGACCTTGAACTCGTACAGGGAGTAGCCGTAGCCGGTGCCACGCTGGGTGCCGTACATCCGGACATAGCGGCCGGAGCCGCTCACGGTGAGCGTCTCGGCGCCGCCGGCGCCATTGCTCTTGGCCGCGATGGTGGTCCAGGTGCTGCCGTCGCTCGAGGTCTGGATTTGGTACGCCTTGGCGTACGCGGCCTCCCACTGCAGCTGGACGGAGGTGATCGTGGCGGTGCCGCCGAGATCGACGCGCAGCCACTGCGGGTCGCTCCAGGCGCTGCCCCAGCGGGTGCTGTTGTTGCCGTCGACGGCGGCGGCCGCCGGAGCGCCGCCGTTCTCGGTCGAGGAGGCCAGCGCGGGCCGGCCCTGCGAGAGGAGGGTGTCGGCGGCGTGGGCGGCCTGGACGCCGGCGATCGCCAGGGCGGCGGCGAGCGCGGCCACGGCGGTCGAGGCGAGGAGGATGCGCGATTTCGGTCTGCGTTTCGCTGGACTGTTCACTCAGATCTCCAGAGTTCTCCACGGGGATGGGGGTAGCACCCGCCCAGTGCGGGGAACATCGGGCGGCATGGGTTGGAGAGCGCTTTCCGAGTGTTACGCCCCGATGTCACGCACGTCAATGCGCCGGGACGGTTCCGGAACCACCGATCCCGTCGCAACCTTGATAAGTTCCGGCGCGCCGCGCGCCCCAAATCATCAAGGCCGCCCCGCCGCGAGCCACCCGGCGCATCAGCCTGCGCCGCCTCGAGGCGCGCCGCGCACCGCCTGCGGGCACGCGGGGAGCCTTGATGAGTTGGCGCTCGCGGGACGCGCCAAGTAATCAAGATCTCGCCGCCTGGAGGCGCGCCACGCACCAGCCTGCGGGGACGCGGGGAGCCTTGATGAGTTGGCGCTCGCGGGACGCGGCAACTTATCAAGGTCGCGCCGCCTGGAGGCGCGCCACGCACCAGCCTGCGCGCACGCGGAGAGCCTTGATGAGTTGGCGCTCGCGGCGCGCGCCAAGTAATCAAGATCTCGCCGCCTCGAGGCGCCCCGCGCACCAGCCTGCGCGCACGCGGGGAGCCTAGGGGTCACCTCGATCGGCCGGCTCCGCAAAGAGCACCAGCCTGTGCGCACGCGGGGAGCCTTGATGAGTTGGCGCTCGCGGCGCGCGGCAACTTATCAAGATCTCGCCGCCTCGAGGCGCGCCGCGCACCAGCCTGCGGGCACGCGGGGAGCCCTGATGAGTTGGCGCTCGCGGGACGCGCCAACTCATCAAGATCGCGCGTGCGGGGAGGGGTCGCGCGTGCGGGGAGGGGTCGCGCGTGCGGGGAGGGTGCGTGCCGCCTCGCGCGAGAGGCGCGCTACGGCCCTGCGTGGCACTTGGTCGCGGCGGCGCGGCGGGGACGGGCGAAATGTGGCGGGACGGGGTGGACGCGTACCCGTGAAAAGAGGGTGATCGGCAACCAGCGTGACGTTGTCGGAGAGCGCTTTCCCTCTGTGCTATAAAGGCGGGCATGGAACGCGGACGCGCCCCCGTTGGCGAACGGCTGCCGACGCTGGAGGACGTGGCGCGGGTGGCCGGAGTGTCGCGGGCGACGGTTTCGCGGGTGATCAACGGGATTCGCAACGTCGACCCGCAGCTGCACGAGGTCGTGTGGGAGGCGGTGGGGCAGACCGGATACGTGCCGAACCGGCTGGCCCGGTCGCTGGTCACGCGGCGCACGGGGACGGTGGCGCTCGTGGTGTCGGATTCCGAGACGCACGACGACGATCCGTTCATGGGGCGGTTCTTCGCCGATCCCTACTTCGGGCGGGTCGTCGGCGGGCTGATGAGCGTGCTGCGGCAGACCGGCGTGCAGCTGGCGTTGCAGATCGTCGGGACCGAGGAGGGGCGCCGGCGGCTGGTCGGCGATCTGCGCAACGGGCAGGCCGACGGGGCGATCGTGCTGTCGCTTCCGGCGGTCGATCCGTTGCCGCGGATGCTCACCGAGGGTGGCGTGCCGGCGGTGATGATCGGGCGGCCGGGTGAGCCGGTGCCGATCGACTACGTGGACCTGGCGAACGAGACGGGCGCCTCGCTCGCGGCCCAGCACCTGCTCGGGCGCGGGCGCCAGCGGATCGCGATGATCTCGGGGCCGGCCGAGGTGCCGGCCAGCCACGACCGGATCTCGGGGTTCCGGCGCACCATGGCCAAGCACGGGCACGGCTGGGTGCCGATCGTGGCCGGCAACTTCACGCAGGAGAGCGGCGAGGCGGCGATGCGGTCGCTGCTGGAGTCGCATCCCGAGCTGGACGGCGTGTTCGTGGCGAACGACCTGATGGCGGTGGGCGCGCTGCTGGCGCTGCGGGAGGCGGGCCGCCACGTGCCGCGGGACATCGCGATCGTGGGCTTCGACGACAGCAGCGCGGCGGTGGCGGCGACGCCCGCGTTGACGACCGTGCGGCATCCGCTGGAGGACATGGCGGCCGAGGCCGCCCGGTTGCTGCTGGCCCGGATCGACGATCCCGGGATGCGGGTCTCGTCGGTGATCTACGAGCCGACGCTGGTGCTGCGGGAGTCCGCCTGAGCCGGCGTCTGGGCGGTCCGGGTCCGGGTCCGGGTCCGGCGAATCTTGGCCGATACGCGGCAACTCTGTCAGATTGGACGGCATGGCCTATGTGAATCCGTCCGGCGAGTTCGAGCGGGACCAGCAATACATCACCACCCGGATCACCGCGGACGGCCGGGACGGCTATCCGGTCGAACCGGGCCGGTATCGGCTGATCGTGAGCCGGGCGTGCCCGTGGGCCAACCGGGCGATCATCGTGCGGCGGCTGCTCGGGCTCGAGGACGTGCTGTCGATGGGCGTCGCCGGGCCGACCCACGACAAGCGGAGCTGGACCTTCGACCTCGACCCGGACGGGCGCGATCCGGTGCTGGGCATCGAGCGGCTGCAGGAGGCGTTCCTCAAGCGGTTCCCGGATTACCCGAAGGGGATCACGGTGCCGGCGATCGTCGACGTGCCGACCGGCCAGGTGGTGACGAACGACTTCGCGCAGATCACCATCGACCTGTCGCTGGAATGGGCCAAATATCACCGGCCGGGCGCGCCGGAGCTGTATCCGGTCGCGCTGCGCGACGAGATCGACAAGGTGAACCGGTTCGTGTTCGCGGATGTGAACAACGGGGTCTACCGGGCCGGTTTCGCGGGCACCCAGGAGGCTTACTCGCAGGCCTATCAGCGCCTGTTCGGCCGCCTCGACAAACTGTCCGCGCATCTGCAGAGTCATCGATATCTGGTGGGAGACACGATCACCGAGGCGGACGTACGGCTTTTCACGACGCTCGCCCGGTTCGACGCCGTCTACCACGGCCACTTCAAGTGCAACCGCAGCAAGCTGAGCGAGATGCCGGTGCTGTGGGCGTACGCGCGGGATCTGTTCCAGACGCCCGGCTTCGGGGACACCATCGACTTCGTGGACATCAAGAAGCACTACTACGTGGTGCATCGCGACATCAACCCGACCGGGATCGTGCCGGACGGCCCCGACCTGCGGAACTGGCTCGAGCCGCACGGGCGGGAGTCGCTCGGCGGCCGGCCGTTCGGGGACGGGACGCCGCCCGGGCCGCCGCGGGAGCCGGTGCCGGCCGGGCACGGGGCTATCTGAGGTCTATGTTCTCCAGAATGCGCCGGGGGAAGCCGACCCGGGCCACCTGCAACATGGCGTGGCTGAGCCGATCGGAGGTGGTGACATATTTGGGCGCCACCTTTTCCAGCACCGGGATCAGTGGCGCGGTCGCCGTATAGATGGCGTTGTAAAGGCGAGTTTTCGATCGTACGCCGTGGGTGGGCTGAATGATGCCCGGGCGCACGGCGTACCCGTTGGGGAGAAGCTCGATGATCTCGCGCTCGGTGCGAGCCTTGACCCGTGCCCACATCTGCCGGCTGGTCGCGCTCGTGCCCGCCCCGGAGACGTAGATGAAGCACGCGTCGTGGTCGACCGCGCGGGCCGCCGCCATCGGGTAGGTGTAGGAGATCTCGGTGTAGGCCGCTTCGTCCATGCCGACCGAGCTGACGCCGAGGCAGTAGAAGCAGGCGTCGTATCCGGTCAGGCCGTCGATCGCGGTGAAGTCCTCCACGTGACGCTCGTGCAGCTTGGGGTGACGGACGCCGGTGGCGCTGCGGCCGATCGCGAGCACCTCCTCGACGTCCGGGGCCAGCAGGCTCTCCCGGAGCACGCCCTGGCCGACCATGCCGGTCGCGCCGAAGATGACCGCCTTCATGCTGTCCCCTCGTCCTTCCCCGTGTGATCATCGGTTTTCGCGTGATCATCATCGACCCCGCCGGCCCGAAAGTGTCGTACGGCGCGTCTAGGGTTTCCTCGTGCCCGTTGAGCGATGGTCCCTTCCCCAGGTCGAGGCGCTGGCCCCCGACGCCGCGTCGGTGCGGGCCGCGCATGCCCTGGCCGGCTCGTGGTCGGCCGCCGGGCGGCTCGACGACGTCCTTTGGGGACTGTGCCGCAGCTATCAGGTGTGTGTCGACCTCTCCGGGCCGGCGTTCCGGTGCTCGTGTCCGAGTCGCAAGATTCCGTGCAAGCATGCGCTGGGCCTGATGATGCGGTGGGCGTCGGCCGAGCTGCCCGCTTCGGAGGCGCCGGCCTTCGCCCTCGAGTGGCAGGCCGCGCGGGCGGCCCGATCGCAGGCCGAGTCCCCGGCCGGCCGGTCCCGTCCGGCGTCCGCGCCCGATCCCGAGGCCGCCGCGCGCCGCGCCGAGCAGCGGGCCGCGCGGGTCGCCGGCGGCATGGCCGAGCTGAGCCGGTGGCTCGACGACCAGATCCGGCAGGGGCTGGCGGGGGCGCAGCGCGGCGGGCCGCAGCCGTTCGACGCGATGGCGGCCCGGCTGGTCGATGCGCAGGCGCCGGCGGCAGCGGGCGCGGTGCGCCGGCTCGGCACGCTGATCTATTCGTTCGGCCCGGGTGCCGGGTCGTTCGGCCAGGGGGCCGGGCCGCATTGGGCCGACCGGCTGCTCGGCGAGATGGCGCTGCTGCGGTTGCTGGTCGACGGTCATGAGCGCCTCGCCGACCTGCCGCCCGGCCTGGCGGCGACGGTGCGCTCCCGGATCGGCTTCCCGGTCGCCACCGAGGACGTGCTGGCCGGCCCCCGGGTCACCGACCGCTGGCAGGTGCTCGGCCAGGTCGAGATCGACGACGGCGCGCTGACCACCCGGCGCACGTGGTTGCGCGGCGCGGCGACCGGCCGGTTCGCGCTGGTCCTGACGTTCGCCGCGCCCGGCCAGCCGATGGTGGCCGACCTCGTGCCCGGCACCGAGTTCCGCGGCGACCTGACGTTCTATCCGGGCGCCGCGCCGCTGCGCGCCCTGGTGGCCGAGCGGGCCAGCGCGGCCGAGCCGTTCCAGGCGCCCGACGGCGCGGTGCCGCTCGCCGAGGCGCTCGCCGGCTGGGCCACTACGGTCGCGGCCGAGCCCTGGCGCTATGACGCACCGGTCCTGCTCGCCGGGGTCACGCCGAGCGACGACGGCTGGCTGGTCGACGAGTCGGGCGCGGCCCTGCCGCTGGCCTCCGGACACCGCGAGCCGTGGTGGCTGCTCGCGGCGGCCGGCGCGGCCCCGGCGACGGTGGCGGCCGAGTGGTCGCCGGCCGGCCTGCGCCCGCTCGCCGCCTGGGCCGACGGCCTTTACGTACGAGCCGCCGCCCCCATTCCCGACGCCGGCGGGACCCGCCACCCCGAGCTCCCGCCCGACCTGCTCGCCGCCGCGCTGGTCGGCACCAACCGCCGACCGTGGCCGACCGGGTCGCTGCTGGCCGACGCGGCGATCGCGCTCGCCCGGCACCCGGCCGGCGTGACCCCGGCCGCCGGGCACGCGCCGGTGCCGGCCGGGCCGGCCGAGCCCACTCCCCCGCTGCCCGCGGCCGCCGGCGCCCGGCTGATCCGCATCCTCGGCGGCGGCGTGCCCGGCGGCGCCCAGGTCGCCGCCGAGCTGTTGTCCCAGTGGCTCGACGCCGCCGCGGCCAAGGGCGGCCACGTGCCGCCGGTCGCGCTGCCCGCCCTGCTCGACGCCGGCCGGCGCAACGCGCTGATCCGCCCGGCGATCGCCCGGGTGGCCGGCCGGCGCGGCGCCTGGCTGGCCGGGATGCGCGCCGATTGGCGCTGGCTGCGCGACGAGACGGTCGCGCCGCCCACCTCGGCCTCATCTCCTTCCGTGTGGGAGGCCGGCACCATCGGGGAGCGGCTGGGTTACCTGATCGAGCTGCGCCGGGCCGACCCGGCCGAGGGTCTCGCGCTGCTGGAGTCCTCCTGGCAGCAGGAGTCCTCCGACGACCGCGCCCGCTTCGTCGCCGCGCTCGGCACCGGCCTCTCGCCGGCCGACGACGCGTTCCTCGAGCGGGCGCTCGACGACCGGCGCAAGGAGGTGCGCGAGGCCGCCCTCGACCTGTTGCGCGGCCTGCCCGGCTCGTCGCTCGGCAAGCGGATGGCCGCGCGGGCGGCCGAGGCCGTGCGTCTCGACCCCGGTGGCCGGCTGGTGGTGACGCCGCCGGAGGAGCTCGATGCCGGCCTGCGCCGGGACGGCGTGGCCGCCACCCCGGCGCGCGGGCTGGGCGTCAGCGCGTGGCTGCTGGAGGAGGTCCTGGCCGGCGCTCCGCTCGACGCGTGGCCGGCGCCGGAGACCATGCTGCGGCTCGCGCGCGGCAGCGACTGGGAGTCGGCGCTGCTCCAGGGCTGGGCCAAGGCCGCGATCGCGCAGAACGACCCCGCCTGGGCGACCGTGCTGCTGCGCGAGGCGGCCGGCGCGCTGCGCGAGTCGATCCGGTGGGATCTGCACCTGGTGCTCCCGGCCGAAGAGCTCGGCCGGCTCGCCGCCGACGCGCTGCGCCGCGAGGACCCGATGGCCCACCGGCTGCTCTCCATCCTCCCCGGCCGGTGGCCCGACGAGCTCTCGGCCACCGTGCTCGAGACGATCGCCCACCGGGCCCGTACCGATCGCCACAGCTGGCAGCTCGGCGAGCTGTGCCGGGCGGCCGCGCCCGCGATGCCCCCGGCGTACGCCGAGCCCGTCGGCCGCCTCGCCGCCCAGCTCGACCAGGAGCCGGCCGACCAGTCGCGGGTGCGGCCGGTCGCCGAGCTCGCCCGCACGCTGACCTTCCGCCACGAGATGTTTCAGGAGTTCGAGTGACCGCTCTGCGCCCGCACGCCGAGGACCAGTACGCCGAGGAGCTGGCCCAGCTCGCCCGCGACGACGACCGGCCCCGGCCGCCCGGCTGGCGGCTCTCCCCGCAGGCCGTGGTGACCTACCTGCTCGGCGACGGCGCCAAGATCACGCCCAAGTACGTGGGATCGCGCCGGCTCATCGAGGTCGCGGTGGCCACCCTCGCCACCGACCGCGCGCTCCTGCTGCTCGGCGTGCCGGGCACGGCCAAGACGTGGGTGTCGGAGCATCTGGCCGCGGCCATCTCGGGCGACTCCAAGCTGCTGGTCCAGGGCACCGCGGGCACGGCGGAGGAGGCGATTCGCTACGGGTGGAACTACGCGCGCCTGATCGCCGAGGGGCCGACCGACGCGGCGCTCGTGCCCAGCCCGATCATGCGGGCCATGCGCACCGGCGCGATCGCGCGGCTCGAGGAGCTCACCCGGGTGCCGTCCGACGTTCAGGACGCGCTGATCACCATCCTGTCGGAAAAGACGCTGCCGGTCCCCGAGCTCAACACCGAGGTGCAGGCGCAGCGCGGGTTCAACCTGATCGCCACGGCCAACGACCGCGACCGCGGGGTGAACGAGCTGTCCAGCGCGCTGCGGCGGCGGTTCAACACCGTGGTGCTGCCGATGCCGGCGTCCGCCGACGAGGAGGTCGAGATCGTGGCGCGGCGGGTGGCGCAGCTCGGCGCGTCGCTCGACCTGCCGGCGGTGCCGACCGCGCTCGAGGAGATCCGCCGGGTGGTGACGGTCTTCCGCGAGCTGCGCACCGGGCTCACCGAGGACGGGCGCACCAAGCTCAAGTCGCCCACCGGCACGCTGTCCACCGCCGAGGCGATCTCGGTGATCACCAACGGGATGGCCCTCGCGGCGCACTTCGGCGACGGCAGCCTGCACCCGGGCGACGTGGCGGCCGGGATAGTCGGCGCCGTGGTGAAGGACCCGGTGTCGGACGGCCTGGTCTGGCGCGAATACCTGGAAACCGTCGTCCGGGAGCGGCCCGACTGGATCGACTTCTACCGGGCCGCCCGCGATGCCTGAACGGATCTACGGGATCCGCCACCACGGGCCGGGGTCGGCGCGGGCGGTGGTGGCGTCCCTGGCGGAGCAGCGGCCGTCGGTGCTGCTGATCGAGGGACCGCCGGAGGCCGACGATCTCGTCCGGTGGGTCTCGTCGCCGTCGCTGGAACCGCCGGTCGCGCTCCTCGGCTACGCGGCGGACGATCCGCGGCAGGCGGCCTTCTGGCCGTTCGCGGTCTTCTCGCCGGAGTGGCAGGCGCTGAAGTGGGCGGTGTCCGCCGGGGTTCCGGTGCGGTTCTTCGATCTGCCGTTCGGTTATCGGTTCTCCGCGTCTCCCGCGGCAGGACAGGCGCCCGACGCGGCTCCCGATCCGCCGCAGCGCCCGGTCGATCCGATCGGCGAGCTGGCCGCCGCGGCCGGGTACGACGACCCCGAGCGCTGGTGGGAGGACGTGGTCGAGCATCGCGGGATGCCGGCCTTCGAGGCGATCGCCGAGGCGATGACGGCGATCCGCGAGGAGTCGCCCGAGGATCCGTCCGATCTGCTGCGCGAGGCCCACATGCGTACGGTGCTGCGCGAGGTCCGCAGGACGCACGACGAGATAGCGGTGGTCTGCGGGGCGTGGCACGTGCCCGCGCTGACCCGCAAGGTTCCGGTCAAGGACGACGCGGCGCTGCTCAAGGGGCGCAAGAAGGCGAAGGTCTCGTTCACCTGGGTGCCGTGGACCTACGGGCGGCTCGCGTCCTGGTCCGGCTACGGCGCGGGGGTGCGCTCCCCCGGCTGGTACCACCACCTGTTCACCTCGGCCGACGAGGTCGTGCCGCGCTGGCTGGTGGACGCGGCCGGGGTGCTGCGCGCCGAGGGCGTGCCCACGTCGTCGGCCCACATCATCGAGGCGACCCGGCTCGCCGAGGCGCTCGCCACGATGCGCGGCCGGCCGCTCGCCGGCCTGGCCGAGGTCACCGAGGCGGCCGAGGCGGTGATGTGCGACGCCGAGCCGCTGCGGGTCGAGCTGATCAACAAGCGCCTGGTGGTCGGCGAGCGGCTGGGCGGCGTGCCCGAGGAGATGCCGGCCCTCCCGCTGGCGAAGGATCTGGCCGCGCAGCAGCGCACCGTACGCCTCAAGCCCGAGGCGCTGGAGCGTGCCCTCGACCTCGACCTGCGCAAGGAGACCGACCTCAAGCGCAGCCGCCTGTTGCACCGGTTGCGCACGCTCGACCTGCCGTGGGGCGAGCCGGTGGCCGGCAGCCGGGGCCTGGGCACGTTCCGCGAGGAGTGGAAGCTGCGCTGGCAGCCGGAGTTTGCGGTGCGCTTGGTCGAGGGCAGCATGTACGGCACCACGGTGGCGTCGGCCGCGACGGCGAAAATCGCCAAGGCGGCCGACGACGCGGAAACCCTGGCCGAGGTGACCGCGCTGGTCGAGACGTGCCTGCTGGCCGACCTCGCGGACGCGTACGGGCCGGTGCTGGCGGCGCTGGACGTGCGCGCCGCGCTCGACGCCGACGTCGGGCACCTGATGGCGGCGATCCCGGCGCTGGCGCGCACGCTGCGCTACGGCGACGTGCGGAAGACCGACGTGCAGGGGCTGGCGGCGGTGACCGCGAGCCTGCTGACCCGGGTCTGCGCGGGCCTGCCGTCGGCGGTGGGTTCGCTCTCCGACGAGGCGGCCAAGCTGCTGCGCGACCGGATCGACGGGGTCCACGCCGCGGTCGGCCTCCTCGCCGACGACATGCACGCCGCGGCCGGGCCCGTCCACGACGCTCCGGGCTCCGCGGCCGGGGCGCCGGGCGGTGACGACCTGCGCTCGCGGTGGCTGGCCACGCTCGCCTCGCTGGCCGGGCGCGGCGACCTCCACGGGCTGCTGGCCGGGCGGCTCACCCGGCTTCTGCTCGACGCCGGACGGCTGGACGCGGCCGAGGCACGGCGACGGTTGCGGCTGCCGCTGACCGTGGGCACGCCGCCCGCGCACGGCGCCGCCTGGGTCGAGGGCTTCCTCTCCGGCGGCGGCTTGCTGCTGGTGCACGACGACGCCCTGCTCGACCTGCTCGACGGATGGCTGGCCGACATCCCCGCGGACGCTTTCGACAACGTGCTGCCGCTGCTGCGCCGGACGTTCGGGGCCTTCGAGTCCGGCGAGCGGCGCGCGATCGGCGAGAAGATCGCCGGAGGCCGCTCGGGCGGAAGCGTGTCGGGTCTCGGCTTCGATGAGGCACGCGCCGACCTGGTGTTGCCGACGCTGGGTGCGTTGCTGGGGAGGGACCTGTGACCGACTTTCCGGATATGTCATCCGAGCCCGCCCCCACCCACCAATCGGCGCCCGCCCACGAGCCGGCGCGGGAGCGGGCGCGGCGCTGGCGGATGGTGCTCGGCGGGCCGGCCGAGGAGGCGCTCGGCAAGGCCGAAGGCCGCGACGGGCAGATGGATGCCGCGATGGCTGCCCTCTACGACTCTGCCGGCCCGGGTGACAGTGAAGCCGGCAGCAAGCGATCGGCCGGGCTCGGCGGGTCCGCGCCCAAGGTGGCGCGCTGGCTCGGCGACATCCGCAAGTACTTCCCGAGCACCGTCGTACAGGTCATGCAGTCCGACGCGATCGAGCGGCTCGACCTGACCCGGCTGTTGCTCGAGCCCGAGATGCTGGCCGCCGTCGAGCCCGACGTGCACCTGGTGGGGACGCTGCTGTCGCTCAACCGCGTGATGCCGGCCAAGACCAAGGAGGCCGCCCGCGCGGTGGTGCGGACGGTCGTCGAGCAGCTCGAGAAGCGCATCTCCCAGAAGACGCGGGCGGCGGTCAGCGGCGCGCTCAACCGAGCCTCGCGCATCAACCGGCCGCGCCACGCGGACATCGACTGGGACCGGACGATCCGGGCCAACCTCAAGCACTACCAGGCCTCGCTGGGTACGGTCATCCCCGAGCGGCTCGTCGGCTACGGCCGGCGAACCACCGCCGTGCAGCGCGACGTCGTGCTCTGCGTCGATCAGTCCGGATCGATGGCGTCGTCCGTGGTGTTCTCCGGCGTGTTCGCGGCCGTGCTCGCCTCGATGCGGTCGCTGCGGACGTCGCTGGTCGTCTTCGACACCGCCGTGGTCGACCTCACCGAGCAGCTCAGCGATCCGGTCGAGGTGCTGTTCGGCACGCAGCTCGGCGGCGGCACCGACATCAACCGCGCCATCGCCTACAGCCAGCAGCTGATCACCCGGCCGCGGGACAGCATCTTCGTGCTGATCAGCGACCTGTACGAGGGCGGCGTCCGCGAGCAGATGCTGCGCCGGGTGGCCGAGATGACCGCGGCCGGCGTCCAGGTGGTCGTGCTGCTGGCGCTTTCCGACGAGGGTGCGCCGGCCTACGACCACGAGAACGCGGCGGCGCTGGCCGCGCTGGGGGTGCCGGCCTTCGCCTGTACGCCCGACGCCTTCCCCGACCTGATGGCCGCCGCCATCGAGCGGCGCGATCTGATGGCCTTCGCCGAGCGATTGGAGACTGCCGGCTGATCGCGGGGCCCGCCGGCTCCCGATTTGGGCAAACCTCGGGAAAATCGGCTGCCCCACGGGCATCGATGGCCGATCATGGCACCATGCGCACTCCCCATCAGTCCGTCGACCGGCATGCCGGGCGCGCGGTCGAGCAGGCGGCCGTGCCGCCGGCTTCGATGACGCTGCCGCTGTCCGGGTCCGTCGACGACGGCGACCGGCTGGTGGATGTCGTCGACCTGCTCGCGCTGGACGCGTTCGTGACCGGGCGGGAACCGTTCGGGCGCAGCAAGTATCTCGAGAACGTCCTGGCCGACGCCGCGCTGAGCACCGACGACGCCCGCGTGGTGCGGGACGCCGTCGAGGATGACGGGCAGGGGCGGCTCTGCGTGGGCGACGGCTGGACGCTGCACGTCACGCGCTGGCGGCAGAGCCGGCGCGCGCGGGTCACGGTGACGGCGGTGACGGCCGAGCTGGCCGAGTCCGTGCTGGACAAGGCGACGGCCGACGCGGTGGAGGAGCAGGCGCCCGCTAACGACTCCGTACCCATCGGCTTCTGGCATTTCGGTCCGCACGGACCGCGACGTGTGCAGCGAGAGATCGACGCGGCGCCCTGGGAGAAGATCCGCGGGAACTACGCGCGGCCGGTCGCGCAGACGCTCGAGCGGCTGATGGCGCTCGACGGCAGCGTGGTGAACGGGCGGCTCCTGCTGCTGCACGGCGAGCCGGGCACGGGCAAGACGACGGCGCTGCGGGCGCTCGCGCAGCAGTGGCGCTCGTGGTGCCAGGTCGACTGCGTGCTGGACCCCGAGCGGCTGTTCAGCGACCCGGCCTACCTGATGAGCGTGGCGCTCGGCGGCGGCGACGAGGATGAGCCGCGCTGGCGCCTGCTGATGCTCGAGGATTGCGACGAGCTGGTCAGCGGCGAGGCCAAGGCGAGCGCGGGCCAGTCGCTGTCGCGCCTGCTCAACCTGACCGACGGCCTGCTCGGCCAGGGCCGCAACGCGCTGATCGCGATCACGACGAACGAGGACCTGGCGTCGCTGCACCCGGCGGTGATCCGGCCGGGGCGCTGCCTGGCGAGCATCGAGGTGGGGCGGCTGCCCTACGCCGAGGCGACCGCGTGGCTGGGCTCGGCGCGCGGCATCGGGCCCGAGGGGGCGACGCTGGCCGAGCTGTACGCGCTGCGCACCGGCGCCCAGCCCGTCACGGTTCCCACCACGAGCCCCGCGACGGGCATGTACCTCTGAGCCGTGAAGGCCGACGCCCGGTTCCGTCACCGGCGGCGACCGGCTCACGGGGTAGCCGCGCTTTGCTCTGCTCACCCACAGGAAGCAGCGACGGGTGTCACTGCTTTGCTCTGCTCACCCACAGGAAGCAGCGAGCCGTTACTCGGGGGCGTTGCCGGCCGCGCCGCCGATGCGGAACGGGGTGGAGACGTTCGTGTACGCCAGGTGGGCCAGCAGCCCGTCGACCGCGTGCTTGAGGTTGTGGCAGTGGTCGACCCAGATGCCGGGGTTGTCGGCCACGAAGGCGATCTCGTACGTGTCCCCGTCGCCCACGTCGAGCGAGTCGATCCACCACGGGCTCCCGCTCGCGGCCACCCCGTTGCGGCTCAGCACCACCGCGTGATGTCCGTGCAGGTGCATCGGGTGGACCTCGCCGCTGCTGTTGGCGATGGTCATCCGCACGACGTCGCCGGTGCTGACCATGAACATCGGCACGTCCGGGTAGAGGTGCCCGTTGATCGACCACCAGAAGCCGGGCTTGCCGTCGAGGAACCCGATGCGGCGCCCGATGCGGTAGTCGAAGTTACGCGTGGCCCTGGCCGGATCGAACCCGAGCGGCGCGTTCTTGCCGTACGAAAGAAAGTCGACGACCTCGGCCGGCTCCTTGCCGGCCGCGAGCCCGCCGGCGACCAGCGCCACCCCCGCGCCGACGTCGACGCGCGCGGCGCCCGAGGCCGGCATGGTGAAGCTGAGATCGACCCGCCCGCCCGCCGTGACCGTAACGGATTTGCCCGAAATATCGGTGGGGCCGCTCACGTCGCGCCCGTCGATGGCCACGACCCGGTACGGCGCCCCGGAAACCCAGGCCCGCAGCGGCCCGGCATCGGTGTTGATCACCCGGGCGCGCACCACCTGGCCCGCGTGGGCCGGCAGCGCCGACTCCCCCGCCGCGCCGTTGATCGTCCGGCGGCCGTCGTAGGTGTGCACCTGGGCGACCTGGTCGATGCCGTCGCTGAAGACCGGCTCGGTGACCACCAGCGGGCCGAACAACCCGAGCCGCACCTGCTCGTGCGACACCTGATGGGAGTGATACCAGAACGTCCCGGCGTCCTGCGCCACGAACCGGTAGACGTAGCTCTTCCCGGGCGGCACCGCGTCCTGCGTGATGCCGGCGACGCCGTCCTCCGCGTTCGGCACGTCGACGCCGTGCCAGTGCAGCGTGATGCCGACCGGGATGTTGTCGTTGACCAGCGTCACCTGGACGAGCTGGCCCTTCTGGGCGCGGATCTCGGGGCCGGGCGTCACGCCGTTGAGCGTGTATTTCCCCTTCTCGGCGCGGGCCGTCAGGGTCACCGTGACGTCGGGGTCGCCGGTCGAGGGGCCCTTCAGCGTGGCGACGTCGAGCCCGCCCGCGCCGTGCGCGTGCCCGGCCTGCTGGCCGCCCCCGTAGTCGGGGAAGCCCATCGACGCCATGTCGTACGTGGACGGGATCAGGCTCTGCTGCCAGAAATAGCCCAGGGGTCCGAGGATCGCCACCGTCGCTCCCACGGCGATGGCGATCTTGACAGATTGCCGCACGGGTCAGGCCGCGACGGGCGTGCTCGCCTGTGGCGTGCCGGCGACCCGGGACTGCCGCATCGCGATCGAGGCGACCGCGGCCAGGACGAACGCGTTGATCGCGTGCAGCGTGCCGAGGATCGGCACCGGGAACCCGACGAACGCGAGCACGATCTGCAGCACCATCACGCCGAACGTGATCGCGGCCCACTTGACCCCGCCCGGGATGCCGGCGAAGAACGACACGATCAGCAGCAGCAGGCAGATCAGCGGGACGATCATCTCGCCGACCACCGCGTGCACGACGATGCCGGCGTTGTCCGAGTCCTTGGTGAAGACCTGACCGTCGTCGGTCTTGTGCAGGATGTCGAACAGGGCGTAGGCGATCGCCGCCGCCTGGACCACCACACCGATCGCGATCAGCATGGCGAGAACCCGATACACAGCGCGCACGACACTCCCCCTCCAGTGGCCTACCTTTTCGTAGGCACATCCTGCTCCTCGGGTACGACAAGACGCACGAGGGCCCTCAGGAAACGCTCAGTATCGACCTCGTGCGGGTGATTCCCGCCGTACACGTCAGCCATGATCCAGTAATGACTCACCGCGGCCATCACGACGGCCGCAACCGCCTGCGGGTCCTGCTCGTCCGGCAGCTCCGCCCGCAGGAAGGCGGTCACCGCCTGGTGCATCCGCAGCAGTTCGCGCTCGCGCACCAGGTCGAGCAGATCGGGAAAGGCCGCCAGGTCGCGCAGCAGCAGCCGGTTGACATCGCGTTCCTCCTCGAGCCGGGCCAGCCCGGCCCGGGCCACCGCGAGGAAGCGCTCCCGCCGCCCGTCCGGCAGCGCGTCGCCGTCCAGGTACGACAACAGCCGCCGGCCCGCCGTGGCCTGCCGCTCCAGGCCCTCCTCGAGGACGGCCCGCTTGCTCTTGAAATGCCGGTACAGGCCGCCCGCGCCGGCCGACAGCCCGGCCGCCGCCTCGATCTGCGCGATCGTCGTGGCGTGATAGCCCTGGCGCCCGAAGAGGTCCATGGCGGCCGCCACGATCGTGTCCTTGGTGCTCAGTCCCGCTCCTCGATCCCGAAGTAAGTATTCACTTACGACCCTACCCTGCCGATTTGCAACGATGCGCGTCCCCGGTGGAGCATGTGCCGATGAGTCCCGTGAGTCGCGGCCGCAAACGCGGCAAGTCCCGGCAAACTGGCCAGCGAATCCTGCGCGTGGCGCCGCCGCTGCCGCCCGACCCCTGCGACTGCCCGGCCTGCTCGGGCGAAGACCTGGACCTGGACCCGCAGGAGCTGATCGACGGCATAGTCCAGGGCGGCGCCGACCTCCTCGACGCGGACGATCCGCTCGAGGCGGAACTGTTCGGAGCGCTGTTCCTCTCCGCGGGCAGTGTTGCGGGTGACCGCTTCGCCGAGGCATTCGCCGACGGCATCGTGCCGGCCGTGGCGGCGCATGGCGACCGGCCGGCCCTGGCCGCGCTGCTCGCACTCGGCGCGCTGGACGACGGCACGGCGGCCGCCGACGCCGCCGCGAAGCTGATGAGCGACGGCGTTCCGGCGCCGGCCTGGGCGCGCGAGCTCGGCGAACCCGTACGGATCGGCCTGAGCCGCCGGTTCGCGGACGCCGGCGACACCGCCTCCATGCTCGTCTGCACCTTCGAGCGCGCCGGGCGCCCGCACGGCTTCTTCCTGCACGCCGACCACACCGACTGCCACGCCGCGGCCAACATCGCGCTCTTCCCCGCCGAGCTTCTGGACGACGTCCTCGACACCATCCAGAAGGACGGCAGCCGCAACGGCCTGAAGATCCGAGCGGAAGACCTCGACCCGGCCGAGTTCCGCTGGGAAGTCGAACGCGCCCTCGACGCCCGCGCGGTGCACGACGCGGACCTGGGCCCGGAGGCGCTGGAAGAGGAGGACGAGCAGACGCCCGGCTATCACCAGCTGGCGGTTCTGCTGCGCGCCCGGATGCGCACGCTGCCCACCCCGCCGCGGCCACCGGCCTCGCATGAGGACGCGTCCTCTCCGCTGGACGTGCTGGACTTGCTGAAGCAACTCCCGGCCCTTGGGCGCGGGGGCCGAGCCGCCACGCCCAAGCTGCCCGCAAAACGAAAGAAGTCGAGCGGCCCGGCGCCGATCTACCAGGTCAAGGTCGCCCTCAAGAACACGAAACCACCGATCTGGCGCCGCCTGGAACTCCCCGCCGACACCAGCCTGGCCCGGCTGCACGACATCATTCAGACGGCGTTCGGCTGGGAGGACGCGCACATGCACGTCTTCGAGACCGCGTACGGGGATTTCGGCATCGCCGACCGGGAGCTGGGCCACCGATCCGAGGCGCCGGTCACCCTGGAACAGGTGGCACCGGCGGCCGGCGACAAATTCCATTACACGTACGACTTCGGCGACAGCTGGAGCCACGAGATCACGGTGGAGAAGGTGCTGGACCGAGCGGCCGTCCCGTACCCGAGGTGCACCGGCGGGCGGCGCGCCGCTCCACCCGAGGATTGCGGCGGGGTGTGGGGCTACGACGAGCTGGTCGAAATCCTCGCCGACCCTACGCACCCCGAGCACGAGGAACGCTTGGAGTGGCTCGGCTTGGAGTCGGCGGCCGAGTTCGACCCCGCCCATTTCGACGCTGCCGCAATCACCCGAGCCCTCAACAGCTGATACGGCGAAGGGCGGGCGTCGGGGCTTGACGCCGCGCGCGCCCGCCACCGCGAGCCAGCAGCACTCGCCCCGCAATCCGCGCACAAGTTCCACCCGCGAAGCGCTGGCAGACTTGAGCTTCGTCGCGCATAAACAGATCCATGGCGGCCGCCATGATCGAAGTCAGCTCTGCTCCAGCGCCAGCTCGTAGAACACCGTCTTCAACCCCTTGCGCTTGTGGTAGGCCGGCACCAGCCGCCCCTGCAGCAGCGGATGCTTGCGAGCGAGCAACTCCGCCGCCCGGGCTGCCTCGGGGCTCTCCCCGCCCAGCGGCGTCGCCCGACCCGCCACGCGCGCGCCCTTGACCCGCCCGCGATAGGTGGACGGCGCGATCCGCACCTCCGGGAAGTTCCGCAGCCGCTTGACCTTCCCCGACGGGACGTAGGTCTTGAAGAACCCGCGGCCGTCCTCCACCACGAGGTTCACCGGCGTGCCGACCCAGGTGCCGTCCCGCTTGCGCGTCTCCAGCAGCAGCCACTTCTCCTTGCCCAGTTCCTGCAGCGTGCTCATCGAGCCCTCCACGTAAGTAAGTGGTTACTTATCTCAGGGTCGACGTTAGCCCCGCGCGGAGCGGCAGGCAAGACGGCGACCGACGCAGTAAGCAGCGTCACCACCGAGGAAGTCCACCAGCAACACCGAGCGGCCCACAGCGGGTCCGGCGAATCCGCGTAGGCCCACCGTCCGCAAGCGGATGTCTATCGCTTTTCATGGATAGGGCAGTCGGCCTTCTCCGGTGAATTACCGACGACAATGGCTGGTGATTTTGGGCGTCCTCTTGGAGTCGGCCATATCGGCTTCAACGGCACCGGCGCGGCCCCGGCAAAGAGGGCAGGGCTTTCGCAAGATCGAGGTATGACCGGATAGTCGGTTGTAGGGTAGTCACGCCGGTTCTGGCGGGTACGTAGAAGAACGCGGCCTTCTGGTGATCATTCAGGTGTCTAGACTGGATGATCGAG